>JAYUGA010000337.1:0-7697 GCA_043738565.1 Rhodobacterales bacterium | reverse complement strand
AGGGCAGTGCGGGCAACGGCGATCCGGGCCCGGCAGGAGGCGGCGCTATTGACCAGGTTTGACCTTGCAGGCGATGGTGGGGGGTATCGGCTGGAGGTCGAGGCGAAGCGGCGGTTTATGGAGGGGAAGGATTAGAAAATGACGAGATTCATTGCGCTTGATGTCGAAACGGCAAACCCTGACTACTCAACGATTTGTCAGATTGGAATCGTTGAGTTCCAAAGCGGAAACATAGTTTCTGAATGGTCCAGCTACATAAACCCAGCGGCCTACTTTGATCCGTTCAATGTTTCCATTCACGGAATTACTTCTGCGATGGTCGCGGGATCTCCAACGTTCAAGGCGATTTACCCTCAACTTGCAGAGCGACTGTCTGGCAACATCGTTCTCCATCATGGACATTTTGACCGGACGGCATTTTCACGGTCTTATGATGCAAGCGCGTTGCCCCCGATAGACTGTCGGTGGCTGGATAACACCCGCGTTGTTCGACGGACTTGGCCAGAGTTTTCTGAGAAGGGCTACGGCCTGTCGAAGCTCACGAAGGCATTTAAGATGAACTTGGATCATCATGACGCACTTTCCGATGCAAGAGCCGCAGGAAGCATTTTCTCAATGGCAATGGAGAAGTCTGGGAGATCATCCGAAGACTGGTTAGCTGCGGCTTACGAATCGCTTCATCCGGGCGGAGGCAAGGTCGAGATCGCACGAGCGGGCAATCCCGAAGCTCCATTTTATGGGGAGGAGATTGTTTTTACCGGTGCGCTGGAGGTTGTGCGATCTAAGGCGGCTGATGTTGCCCAACGCCTTGGTTTCGATGTGAAGGACGCTGTCACGAAAAGCACGACTTGCCTTTGCGTGGGGATTCAGAACCCGCAGAACTTGGCCGGGTACGAGAAATCAAGCAAGCAACGAAAGGCCGAAGGCCTGATCCAAAAAGGTGCGGAAATTTCCATACTCTCGGAAAGGGATTTTTGGGCGCTGGTAAAGACTGCCGAGAAGACCGCAACACAATGACAGCTCCCATCGAACGAGGGCTCGTATTCGAAACGGCGAGTGACGGAATGCCTACGGTGCGGGCTGGCCATGAATAACTTCGCCCCCCTCAGCCTGACGAACGGTATCCTGCCGATGGCGGTGCTGGTGGTGCTGGCGGTTGGGTTGCCAGCCGTTTTCGCCGGATCGACGCTGTCGCAGGGGCGGTTGGCTTTGGTAATGGCGGGGACGGGGGTGGTGGTCTGGGCGGTTGGGGCGGGATTGATGGCGGGGCTTTATGCTCAGGTGAATGGTGGGGAGGTTGGCGGCATCGGGTTTTATCTCGGGCGGTCGGGCATGATGGCCCTGCTGTGGGGCCCGGTGCTGGCGCTGGTCTGGCTGATGCGGGCGCAGGGGGTGGAGCGGCGGCGGGGGTTGCTGATGCGCGGGGATGATGATGAATCGCTTCATTGAAAAGGCGCTGCGGCCCGCGCCGGACCCCGTGCGCGATCCGGGCGCGGTGCTCGGGACTTGGGGAGCGGTGGACAGGGGCAAGCGATGATTGCGATTATCCGGCTGGTGTTCTTTGGGTTTATCGGGCTGAGCGTGGTCTATTGGCTGGTGTCGGTCTATTCGCGCTCGGTGCGGCGCGAGCGCCTTGAACAGGAATTCGATGCGGGCGGTGTCGCGGGCGTCCGGGATGACTATATCAAGGCGGGGATGGACCACTACCAGCATGGTCTGCGGCGCAAGCTGATCGTGCTGGTCTATGTCATTCCGGCAGTGGTCGCAGTGCTGACGATTTATTTTGTGAATTATCAATAGGATGGGTGTGATGCGGAAAATCAAATGGGCGGTCTGGGGCGTGATCGCACTGATCGCGGGGCTGTTTCTGGAATACACATTGCCGCAGCACGACGTGGTCTACATCACCGATGCGATCAATCAGATTCCGTCCTACGGCACGATCAACCGCTATTTCTATGCCTCGCCCGATTCGGGCACCACAGGAAGCGCGACGCGCTCGGTCAGGTTCATCAACGCGGTCTACCCCGATGGCTCGGTCATCGTCTATCGCAACGAGGATACCGGCTTCTGGCCGCCCTATCTGAAGTTCGACTCGTCGGATTTGCAGGCCGAGGCGTCGAAATACAAATCCACCACCGAAGCGCCGAAATGGGTGATGATCACGCATTACGGCTGGCGGATCGAGTTCGAATCGATCTACCCGAACGCGGTGCGGATTCGCGAAGTCGCAGGCCCGGATGCCACGGTTTTCCCGTGGGTCAACCTGATCATCCTGACGGCGCTGGCATTCGGGCTGTTCATGCTGCGCCGGATGTGGCTGCAATTCTGGGAACGGATGGTGGATCCGGCGGTAGCGGGGGTGGAAGAGGCGCAGGATCGGGCCAAGGGGTTCTTTGGCCGGATTGGCGCCTGGTTTGCGACCTGGCGGCGCAAGTCGTAGGGCGGGAGCCTCCGGCGGGGATATTTGGGCCAATATGTAAGGCGAAGGGTCAGCTTCGCAGGGTGCCGCCAGTGGCTTTGCTGACCTTTTCGACGATTTTTGCCGCAGCTGCTTCGATGTCGGCATCGGTCAGGGTCTTGTCGGTCGGTTGCAGGCGGACGGTCAGGGCGAGGGATTTTTTGCCCGGACCCATCTGCGCTTCGGCCTTGTCGCCGGTGAACTGATCGAAGACTTTTACGCTTTCGATCAGGGTCCTGTCGGTGCCCAGTGCGGCATTGACGGCGGTCAGGGCCTCGACACCCTTGTCCATGACGAAGGCGAAGTCGCGGTCGACGGCTTGCAGGTCGGACAGGGTCAGGGCCGGGCGGGTCGGGGTTTTGACCTTGGGCAGCGGCACGGCGGCGATCAGGATGGTGAAGGCCATTGCAGGGCCTTTGACGTTCATTTCCGCCAGGATTTTCGGGTGAACCTCGCCGAAAGTCGCCATGAGGTTGGGGCCGAGGCCGATGGTACCGGAGCGGCCTGGGTGGAACCAGCCGGCGACCTTGCGGGTGATCTGGGTGCGGGCCGGGGCACCGATGGCGACCAGCACCGCCTCGGCATCGGCTTTGGCGTCGTAGATATCGACGGGGCGGCGCGTGGCGTGGGGGTCGCGGGGGGCATTCGCGCCGATCAGCAGGCCGGTGGCTTGCAGGTGCTGTTCGCCGGGTTCGCCACCTTGGAAGACCGGGCCGACCTCGAACAAAGCCATATCGGCGAAACCGCGGGCCTGGTTGCGGGCGGCGGCGCGGAGCAAGCCGGGCAGAAGGTCTGGGCGCAGGTGGGTCATTTCGGAGGAGATCGGGTTGTCGATCTGCACGGTGTCGCTGCCGCCGCCGAACAGGGTGGCGGCGGTTGCGTCGATGAAGCTGTAGGTGACGCATTCGTTGTAGCCCAAGGCCGCAAGGGTGCGACGGGTCATGCGTTCGCGGGCCTGAATCGGTGTCAGGATCGGTTTGGGGACGCCGGGTTGGGTCCGACGAAGGGGCTTGCCTTGCAGTTTGGTCAGGCTGGCGATGCGGGCGATTTCCTCGATCAGGTCAGCTTCGCCCAAGACATCAGGACGCCACGTGGGCGCGGTGGCCATATCACCGTTTAACGTGAAGCCGAGGGATTCCAGTGTCTTGCGCTGCTCTGCCTCGGGGATGTCCATGCCAACGAGGCTGACGACGCGGGCGGGGTCGAGGCGGTAGGCGCGGGTGGTGTCGGGGGCGGCACCGTCTTGCACGACAGTGCTGGCCTCGCCGCCGCAGAGGTCGAGGATCATCTGGGTGGCAAGGTCGAGGCCGGGCAGGGTGAAGGCGGGATCGACGCCGCGTTCAAAGCGGTAACGGGCGTCGGAATTGATTTTCAGTGCCCGACCGGTGGTGGCGATGGTGATCGGATCCCAGAAGGCGGATTCGAGGAAAACTTCGGTCGTGTCGGGCGTGCAGCCGGAGGCTTCGCCGCCCATGATTCCGGCGAGGGATTCGGGGCCAGTGTCGTCGGAAATCAACATGTGGCCCGCGCGGGCGGTATAGGTTTTGCCGTCGAGCGCCAGGAATTCCTCGCCACCCGAGGCTGCATGGATGTGCAGGTCGCCTTTGACCTTTGCGGCGTCAAAGACGTGGAGCGGGCGGTTCAGGCCATAGGTGAAAAAGTTGGTGACATCGACCAAGGCCGAGATCGGGCGCAGGCCGATGGCCTTGAGGCGGTCTTGCAACCAGGTGGGCGACGGGCGGTTGGTGACGCCACGGATCATGCGACCGGCGAAGTGGGGGCAGCCTTTGGCCTTTAGGTCAGCCGTGACGTGGACGTTGGTTTTGCTGGTGAACTTGGCGGTGATCGTTGGGATCGGCAGCGGCTTCAAACTGCCCAGGCCACGCGCGACGAGATCACGAGCGATGCCACGGATGCCCAAGGCGTCGGGGCGGTTGGGGGTGACTTTGATGTGGATCATCGGGTCGTTGAGACCGCGATAGTCGATGAAACGCTGACCCAAGGGGGTGCCTTCAGGAAGTTCGATAATGCCGTCGTGGTTGTCGGACAGCATCAGTTCGCGTTCGGAACACAGCATGCCGTTCGATTCGACACCGCGAATAACGCCGGGTTTGAGGTCAACGCCAGTGCCCGGAACATGAGTGCCAACCGAGGCGAACACGCCGATCAGGCCGGTGCGGGCATTCGGGGCACCGCAAACGACCTGCACCTCTTGCATCGCTGTGCCGGGACCAGCTGGGTAGGTCGCGACGCGGCACAGGCGCAGGCGGTCGGCATTGGGGTGGGGTTTGGCCTCGATCACCTGGCAGATCCGGAAGGCACCCAGCTTTTCGGCTGGGTTATCAATATCTTCCACCTCCAGCCCAAGGTCGGTCAGGGCGTACAGGATTTCGTCAAGCGATGCCTGAGTTTCAAGGTGATCTTTCAGCCAGGATAGGGTGAATTTCATTTTGCGCCCCCTTGGGATGGTCCGGTCGGGGCTTAACGTATTGGGTGGAAAAGGGGAAGCGGTGTGGCGGTGGTTTCCGGGGCGGAAACGGGTTGTCGCGGATGGGCAGGGCGAGCCGCCACAATTTGCCCCGGAACTGGGTGTAAAAGCAGGATATGGACCCGATGATGATCATTCCCAAAGACCGCAAGAAAACCAGGCCGCTGCGTTTGGTGCTGCTGCTGGGGCTGACGGTGCTGCTGTTCCTGCTGATCCTGAGCCGCTATGGCGCGATTGCCGCTGCGGTGATGCGGGTCGGGGTATAGGTCTTCGGCGGGAGCATTTTCGCCAAGGTGAATGAGGAAGATCCGTATTCAGACTGCATGGACCTGCCAGCGCGGGGCGCATCAGGGCGTGTCGATTGGCTCCAGCTTGAGCCGTAGCCCAAGGGCACGGAACACGCCGAGCAGGGTGGACAGTTTGGGATCGCCCTTGACGGACAGCGCCTTGTACAAAGCCTCGCGCGTGACGCCGGCCTTGGCGGCGGTGTCGGTCATGCCACGGGCGCGGGCGATGATGCCGAGGGCGTCAGCGATGTAGGCGGCGTCGCCGGTAGAAAGGGCGTCTTCCAGCAGGTAGGCTTGGGCCTCGGGGGTTTTGAGGTGATCGGCGGGGTCGAACGGGAATGTGGCTAGAGGCATGTCAAATCTCCTGCGCCAGGGCTTTGGCGCGTGTGATGTCGCGGCTTTGGGTGGATTTATCGCCACCACAAAGTAGAAAGATGATGGTCTGGCCCCGCTGGACGAAATAGACGCGATAGCCGGGGCCATAGTCGATACGGAGTTCGCCAAGGCCGTCGAAGTATTTCACATCGCCCAGATGGCCGTTTCGTAACCTTGTGAGGCGGGTGGCAATGCGTTGAGCGGCGCGTTCGTCGCGCAGGGCGGTGATCCAGTTGAGGAAGATTTCGGTCTGGCGAACCTCGAACATCTGTGAAGTGTAGTTCACAGATGGGGGTTTGGCAAGGGGTGGTGTGAAGTGTGGTTAACGGGCCGTCGTGCGCAGAAACGCAGACCTCAACTTCAGGCGATTTTTATGCCGAGTTTTTCAACGACTTGCTGCTTGATGTAAGCCGTCGCAATTTCTTTCATGATTCCTAAACTCACGCCACCAACGCTTGCCGCTCCCTCCTTGGTCTTTTTCCAAATCCCGTCATCTCGGATGGCATCGAGATAATCGTAGCCAGTCCACGAAATTTCATAACCAGCATAGGGAAAATCACCCATTTCGGTGGGGTCAACGTTACGCTTTCTGATAAACCCTGCCTGTTCCAAAAGGTCCAAGTGAGCATCGAACTTGTGGCCTTTTGAGTGGATTACCTCCAGTCGACCTGTCGTGTCGTCGACATCTGTTCCCCCATAGACCAAAACTTGGCGCTCATTCTCTTCGCAGGCCAAGAGGATCTTTCGAATAAGGTCAAAATCACGCTTCACGATGACAGCCCCCCCGCCAAATCCGGCATGTCCAGTGCCGCAAACCCATAATGCCGCAGCCAGCGCAGGTCGGACTCAAAGAACGCCCGCAAATCCGGGATGCCGTATTTCAGCATGGCGATGCGGTCGATGCCCATGCCGAAGGCGAAGCCTTGCCACTTTGCAGGGTCTACGCCTGCCGCCGTCAGCACCTTGGGGTGGACCATGCCCGAGCCCAGAATCTCCATCCAGCTGTCGCCTTCGCCGATCTTCAACTGGCCGCCTTTCCAGGAGCAGCGGATATCGACCTCGGCGGAGGGTTCGGTGAAGGGGAAGTGGCTGGCGCGGAAGCGCAGTTCGACCGAGGGCACTTCGAAAAAGGCGCGGCAGAATTCTTCGAGGCACCATTTCAGGTTGGCCATCGAAATGTCGCGGTCGATGGCCAGACCTTCGACTTGATGGAACATCGGCGTATGGGTCTGGTCCATGTCCATCCGGTAGACCCGACCGGGGGCGATGACGCGGATCGGGGCACCCTGTTCGGTCATCGAGCGGATTTGCACCGGCGAGGTGTGGGTGCGCAGGACGTGGGGCGGGCGGATGTCGCCCTCGGCCCGCGCCATGAAGAAGGTGTCGTGTTCCTGCCTTGCAGGGTGTTCGGGCGGGATGTTCAGCGCGTCGAAATTGTACCAGTCGCTTTCGACCTGCGGGCCCTCGGCCACCGCGAAACCCATGTCGGCGAAGATGGCGGTCAGTTCCTCCATCACCTGCGAAACCGGATGGATGGAGCCTGCGCGGCGGGGGCGGGCGGGCAGGGTGACATCGAGCCATTCTGTGCGCAGGCGGTCGTTCAGCGCGGCATCCCCCAGAGCGGATTTCCGGGCGCGCAGGGCAGCTTCGATCTCATCCTTCAGCGCGTTCAGCATCGCCCCGGCGGCCTGCCGTTGCGTCGGTTCCATGGCGCCCAGATCGCGCATTTTCAGGCTGATCTCGCCCTTCTTGCCAAGGGCCGCCAGCCGCACAGCCTCCAGCGCCGCTTCATCGGCGGCCTGCGCCACGGCGGTCAGATATTTTGCCTTCAGCCTGTCAAGCCCGTCCATGCGCGCCTCCCTCAAGATGCGCGATGGTGCTAGCCGGAGCGGCATGAGGATGCAAGTGGCGGCTCTTTCACGGCACGCAGGCAAGCGACGCTGGCGCGCGGCAACCAGGGGCATCGCATTTGGGAATAGGAGTGGCGGAATTGGTTGAGATCGATTCTGGTCGTGTGCACCAATGGCGGTGGGCATGGCGTCATTGCTGGAGGTTTTGGCTGCGGTTCCTGACCCTCGTTCGGGGA
>JAYUGA010000336.1:0-7739 GCA_043738565.1 Rhodobacterales bacterium | reverse complement strand
GTGTCGGCAGGATGCCCGTGCCATCGGTTTCATTGTAAAGACTGACATTGCCCGACACGATCGGCATATCCAACGCGATGCACGCCGCGCCAATCCCGCGCAGTGCGCCCACCAATTGCCCCATGATCTCGGGCTTTTCCGGATTGCCAAAATTCAGATTGTCCGTCGCAGCCAAGGGCTTGGCCCCGACCGCACACAGGTTCCGGAACGCCTCCGCCACCGCCTGCTTGCCACCCTCATAGGGGTTCGCCTTGACATAACGCGGCGTCACGTCGCTGGTAAACGCCAGCGCCTTGCCCGAGCCATGCACCCGCACCACGCCCGCCCCGATCCCCGGACGCCGCACCGTATCCGCCCCGACCTGACTGTCATACTGCTCCCAAACCCAGGCCTTGTGCGCATAGCTTGGCGACGAAATCAGCACCGACAACCCGGCAATC
Source organism: Rhodobacterales bacterium (assembly GCA_043738565.1). Lineage (GTDB taxonomy): Bacteria > Pseudomonadota > Alphaproteobacteria > Rhodobacterales > Rhodobacteraceae > Stagnihabitans. The sequence continues at coordinate 7,299 of JAYUGA010000336.1, read as the reverse complement.
GCGCCAATCTCCGGCACCACCCCCAACGGAGCCGCAGCAGGCGTTTCCACCCAAGGCCGGTCATATTCCGGCGCACTCGACGACAATTGCGACAGCACCAGATCGGCTTTCACCTCATTGCCCTGCAAGACCAAAAACCGGTCCTCGGCAATCGTCTCACCCACTATCGCGAAATCCAGATCCCATTTCACGAAAATCGCCCGCGCTTGCGCCTCCATCTCGGGCCGCAGCACCATCAGCATCCGCTCCTGACTTTCCGACAGCATCATCTCATAGGCCGTCATCGCCGCCTCACGCTGCGGCACCGCGTCCAGTTGCAACCGGATCCCCAGCCCGCCCTTGTCGCCCATCTCGACCGCCGAACAGGTCAGCCCCGCAGCCCCCATATCCTGAATCGAGATCACCGCCCCCGAGGCCATCAGTTCCAGACAGGCCTCCAACAGCCTTTTCTCGGTGAACGGGTCGCCGACCTGCACGGTCGGGCGCTTTTCCTCGATCGACGCATCGAACTCGGCGCTGGCCATCGTCGCCCCGCCCACGCCATCGCGCCCGGTCTTGGCCCCGAGATAGACCACCGGCATCCCCACGCCGCTGGCGACCGAGTAGAAAATCTTGTCGACATCGGCGATCCCGGCAGCAAAGGCATTCACCAGACAATTGCCATTGTAACTGCGGTGAAACCGCACCTCGCCGCCCACCGTCGGCACGCCAAAGGCATTGCCATAGCCGCCAACGCCCTCAACCACGCCCTTCACCAGATGTGCGGTCCTGGGATGGCTCGGGCTCCCAAAACTCAGCGAGTTCATGGCGGCAACAGGCCTTGCCCCCATGGTGAACACATCGCGCAGAATGCCGCCAACCCCGGTCGCAGCGCCCTGATAAGGCTCGATATAGGATGGATGGTTGTGGCTCTCCATCTTGAAGATCACCGCCTGCCCGTCACCGATATCGACAACCCCGGCATTCTCGCCCGGCCCGCAGATCACCTGCGGCCCGGTGGTGGGCAACGTCCGCAGCCATTTCTTCGACGACTTGTAGGAACAATGCTCGTTCCACATCGCCGAGAATATCCCCAGTTCGGTATAGCTCGGCACCCGCCCGACGATCTGCAACAGCCGCAGATATTCGTCCGGCTTCAACCCATGCTTGGCGACCAGTGCGGGGGTGATCTCGGGTTCGGTCATGGCGGCACTCCGATGGCTTGCCGTCTTTTATGACACCAAGCGGTCCGGCAAAAGGGGGAGCCTTGCCACACAGGCCCGAACGCGCCGGTTTTTCCACAAGACAGAAAATAAATTTCACAGCACTGTCGAATTGGACGTCGTCCTTACGTCCTTGTCTCGCATCCAAGAAGAAAGAGGAAGCCATGACCTTTGCCATAACCGCCCCCTATGCCGCCATCCTGATGGTGATCGTGTTCGTGCTGACCGCACTGGTCATCCGGCTGCGCGCCAAGACCACGATTTCATTGGGAGACAAGGGCGATGACCGCCTTCTTGAGGCTTCGCGCCGCCAGATGAACTTTGTCGAAAACGTGCCGATCGCGCTGATCCTGATGATGTTGGCCGAAGCGGGCGGTGCCAGTGCCATGGTGCTGAACATTGCGGGGGTGGTCCTGGTGCTGGCCCGGCTGTTCCATCCTTTTGGCATCACGGTCACCCGCGGCAACCATCCCGTGCGCATCGCAACGGTGGTTGCGACGAGCCTTGTGCAGCTTGGTCTGGTTGTCGTCCTCGCCCAGCAGTATTTCGCCTGACCCCCAAACCCCAACCCTGAAAGGACACATCATGCAATATATGGCCCTGATCTACGCCAGGCCCGGCTCGGAACCCACCTACGGCAGCCCTGAATTCAAGGCGATGATGGACGGCTACTTTGCCTTCACCGCAATGTTGAAGGACAAGGGCGCCTTCATTGCGGGCGACGGTCTGAAAAGCACCGACACCGCCACATCGCTGCGCCTCCGTGGCGGCAAGGTTGAAACCATGGACGGCCCCTTTGCCGAAACCAAAGAGCATCTGGGCGGCTATTACCTGATGGAGGTGCCTGATCTCGACACCGCCCTCAAATACGCCGCCATGATCCCGTCTGCGGCCTTCGGCACAGTAGAGCTGCGCCCCGTGATGACCTACTGATGCCATCCGCCCCCGATCCTGCCGCTGGCCGCCTGCTGGAACAGGCCCTGCGCGCGGACCGGGGGCGCATTCTGTCCGCCCTGATCGCCCGGGTGCGCGACTTTCAACTGGCCGAGGATGCCCTGCACGACGCCGCAGCCTCGGCCCTGATCCATTGGTCCAAAGGCGATCTGCCGACCCGTCCCGAGGCCTGGCTGATCCGCGTCGCCTTCCGCAAGGCCATCGACCGTCTGCGCCGCGCCAGCCGTGATGCGGCCCAGTCCCAATCCCTGGCCATCCTCGCCCGTGACGAGGCCGCAGAGGATCCCGAGATGATCGCCGACGACCGCCTGCGCCTGATTTTCACCTGCTGCCACCCGGCGCTCGGGCCCAAATCCCGGGTGGCCCTGACCCTGCACACCGTTGCAGGTCTGACCACCGCCGAAATCGCCCGCGCCTTTCTGGATACCGAACCCACCATGGCCCAACGTCTGACCCGCGCCAAAACCCGCATCGCCGAGGCGGGCATCCCCTTTGCCGTGCCCGGCCCCGATGACTGGGCCGACCGCCTGCAATCGGTTCTGGCCGTGGTCTATCTGATCTTCAATGCTGGCTATTCCGCAGGCCCGAACGAACCGCGCGACCTGTGCGACGAGGCAATCTTTCTGGCCCGCCTGATTGCCCGACTGCGCCCCGGCGAGGCCGAGGTCGACGGCACCCTTGCCCTGATGCTGATCACGCATGCCCGCCGTGCCGCCCGCATTGATGGGGCAGGGGCAACGGTGCCCCTCACCGACCAGAACCGCGACTTGTGGGATCACCAGGCCATCGCCGATGGCCTGGCCCTGATCGACCAGGCCCTGACCCACCGGACCCCCGGCCCCTACCAGATCAAAGCCGCCATCGCCGCCTGCCATGTCCAGGCCGACGCGCCGGACTGGCCGCAGATCGCCGCCCTTTACGACAGCCTGCTGTGGCTGGAACCGACCCCGGTGGTCCGCCTGAATCATGCCGTGGCTTTGGCGGAAACCGGGCGGCTGGCGGCAGCACTGGACATCCTGACCCAGCTTGCGCCCGACTTGCAGGATTACCAACCCTTCCACGCCGCCCGGGCCGAATACCTGTCCCGCGCCGAATCGTATCCCGCAGCCCGCGCTGCTTACGCCCGCGCCATCGCCCTCGCCGCCTCTTCCGCCGACGCCGCTTATCTGCACAGCCGCCAGGACAAGCTGCCCAACTGACAGGCAAACCCCGGAAACTTCACGCAAAACCAAAAAAAAGGCCGAGCTTGCGCTCGGCCAGGTCCAACAGGGAGGTATGAGACGGCAAGAGCGAACTCGACCACCGCCTCGCAAACCGATATAGGATAGCCGCATGTTAGCGGCAACAGCCGGGCAATGTTTGTTCGGCATTGCTGCTATGCACGGATTGCATGGCGGGTTCAGAACAGGCGCCCGCCCTAGTCCTGCTGCCGTTTGCGGTAGGCCATGATCTCTTCCAGCACGAAATCGCGGAACGCCGCCACCCGCTTGGAATGCCGCAATTCTTCCGGATAGGCCAGAAACACCGGCACCTCGCCGCTTTCCACATCCGGCAGCACCCGCACCAGTTCCGGCGAATCCTCGGTGATGTAATCGGGCAAAACCCCGATCCCCAGATGGTTCAGCACCGCCTGCAACACCCCGAAATAGTTGTTCACCGTCAGCGTCGACGGGATGTCATGCGTCATCAGTTCCGCCACAAGCAAGGCCCCCGCCGCCACCTGCGCCGTGCCCGCATGCTGGCTGATCAGCCGGTGCTGGGTCATGTCGTCCATCGTCTTGGGCGTGCCATGTTCGGCCAGATACTTGGGCGACGCATACAGCCGCATCCGAATTTGCATCAGCCGCTTGCGGATCAGGTCGGATTGCGTCGGCTCCTTCATCCGGATCGCCACATCGGCCTCCCGCATCGGCAGGTCCAGGACCCGCTCTTCCAGCATCAGATCAATCTTCAGCGCCGGATACTTGGCATACAAAGTCGCCAGCCTGGGGGCCAGCCACAGCGTGCCAAACCCGGTGGTGGTGGTGACGCGCAACTCGCCGAACACCTCGTCCTCACTGTCGCGGATCCGCGCCGCCGCCGCATCCAGCCGCCGCACCATCTGGCTGGTGGCGTCAAACAGCAACTCGCCCTGTTCGGTCAGGATCAGCCCGCGGGCATGGCGATGAAACAGCGTCACCGACAGACTTTCCTCCAGCGCCCGGATCTGGCGGCTGACGGCGCTTTGGCTCAGATGCAGCACTTCCCCGGCATGGGTCAGACTGCCCTTGTCGGCCACCGCATGAAATATCCGCAGCTTGTCCCAGTCCATCGCCATTCTCCCCCGCCCAAACCGCTTCTACACGAACATGGCCCGGTCTGGCGCAAAGATTTGCATCTGTCTACCGCCCATGCCTTCCCAGTCCTGCGGCTTTTGCCTATTCTGGCCGTCATACCGGCAGAACCCCTGACAAATGGGCCCATCATGGCAGTTGGCGTATTCGATTCCGGCCTTGGCGGGCTGACCGTGCTGGACGCGTTGCAACAGCGTCTGCCCCATGTCCCCTTCGTCTATTTCGGCGACAACGCTCATGCGCCCTACGGCGTGCGCACCCATGACGACATCTTCAACCTGACCTGTGCCGCCACCGAACGGCTGTGGGCCGAGGGTTGCGATCTGGTGATCCTCGCCTGCAACACCGCCTCCGCCGCCGCCCTGAAACGCATGCAGGAAACCTGGGTGCCGCCGCACAAGCGCGTGCTCGGCGTCTTCGTGCCGCTGATCGAGGCGCTGACCGAACGGCAATGGGGCGACAACTCGCCGCCGCGCGAGGTGGCGGTGAAACATGTGGCATTGTTCGCCACCCCCGCCACCGTCGCCTCCCGCGCCTTCCAGCGCGAACTGGCGTTCCGCGCCATCGGGGTCGATGTCGAGGCCCAGCCCTGCGGCGGCGTCGTCGATGCCATCGAACAGGGCGACGAGATTCTGGCCGAGGCGCTGGTGCGCAGCCATGTCGAGGCCCTGAAACGCCGGATGCCCCACCCCGAGGCCGCCGTGCTCGGCTGCACCCATTACCCCTTGATGGAAAAGACCTTTCAGGACGCCTTGGGGCCAGAGGTCAAGGTCTATTCCCAGGCCAATCTGGTCGCCGAAAGTCTGGCCGATTACCTGACAAGGCGGCCCGAAATGCTGGGGCAGGGCACGCAGTCGCGGTTCCTCACCACCGGCGATCCGGCGTCGGTGACCAACAAAGCCACCCAGTTCCTGCGCCGGAGGATTGCGTTCGAGGCGGTGTGAGATAGATTTTCGGAGAGACAGAATGTAGGGTGTGCTTCAGCGCACCGCTCCGCCGTCGAATGGTGCGCAAAGAATGCACATCCTACCCACCCCATAAATCGAAACGCCATGCCCGCGAACAAGCCCAACACGATGAACGAACCCGATCCTGACACCTGCCTTGACGGTGTCGACGCCCCAGTTGACGCCATTCCCGATCTTTCCACCCCCTACTGGGTTGATAAATTCGCCAAAGTCGCGGTAGTGCGCGGCCGCCCGAAAGCCGCCGTCACCAAAACCTCCGTCACCCTGCGACTGGACCCCGACGTGCTGGCCAGCTTCCGCGCCACCGGCAAGGGCTGGCAGCGCCGGATGAACGCGGCGCTCAGGAAGGCGGCGGGGTTGGGGTAGGGGGAAGCTATTCGGCAGCAACGCTTTCACTGCGTAACAGGTCTAGATCCTGCGTTGCCATAACGGAATTTAGGCGATTTCCCACCCATTCTGCAACTGGAGGTGTGACGGCGTTGCCGATAGCATGGTAGCGAAGGCTGTCAATACGTTCTGATTGCCGGACGTCGAAATGGCTTGGAAGAGTCCAGTCGATCGGGAAGCCCTGCACACGTTCAACCTCATTGGGTACGAACCGACGCACCCGACCTTCAGGATACCATACATAGTTCCGCGACCAGTCGGTGCCAGTGTGGCGCGCAGACTCCGCATAGACGCAATGAGCAAGGGCCTTTACGAGGGGTCCCCGCTCAGAATCTCCAAGGATTGTCTGAAAGAGGGAGGTAGATTTCTCCCCATCCGATGCACCCTTCGCAGAATTCCGGTCGCTGCATTGGGGCTCAAAAAGTACTTGTCCGGGACCGTGCCGGTCTCGATGCATGGCAACAATGTAGACGCGGCGACGCTGTTGGGGGACTCCAAAGTCTTTGCTGTTAAGCACACGCCATGCGACACCATACCCGAGTTCGTCCAGCGCCTTGAGTACGACGGCGAAATCTCGTCCTCCGTGGCTAGAGAGAAGGCCGTGCACGTTTTCGAGGATAATGGCTCTTGGAGAGCGTCCTCGAACGAGCCGCATAAACTCATGAAACAGTCCAGACTGGCTCCCTCGAAGCCCAGACCTTGGCCCCATTCTTGCAAGCGAGAGGTCTTGGCAGGGAAACCCTGCTGCCCAAACGTCAGCTTCAGGGATATCTGTGTAATCGAGTTTCCTTATGTCATCGCGCAGTGGCAGGTCCGGCCAGTGCTGGCCCAGGATTTCCCGGCAGAACGGCTTGATCTCGCAATGGAAACGAAGCGTGAACCCCGCCCGCTCCAGACCGAGGTCAAGCCCTCCGATACCGGAGAAGAATGAGGCGACGGAGTAGGCCAGACGAATTCTCCTTGGAACGAAGTGCAAACGTGTCTATCACTATCTAGTACAGACCAGAACGGTCAACAACCAAATGCGGGATTCGCTTCTTGAGTTGACCTTATCAGTAGGTGGCGAGATTGGTTGACGCAAGGTTAACTGGATGACTACTTGTTCTGTTCGCTGGCGCCCATCCGGCGGTAGGGGAGAATTTGAGTTTGTACCTGCCAATGCATTGATTGATCGGGATATTCTTGTTGATTTCGGACCGTTGGGGGTGACCATTCCCGCGGAATTGAGGGGCGTTCACGCCCAAGGGAAACCGCGCCTATCTGTCCCATCCCGGATGATCACATATCCCCTCGTCGATCTGCGTTTTTCATGGCAAGATCGGTTCTGCGGGACATTCGAAGCGGGGTGCGGACATGCTGATCCATCTTCACAAGCAGGCGACGACGACGCCGAAGGTGCGGGCGGCGATCCAGGCCAGCGATGAGCCTGCATCGGCCCTGGCCGAGCGGTTCGGC
>JAYUGA010000335.1:0-7766 GCA_043738565.1 Rhodobacterales bacterium | reverse complement strand
TGTTAATCAATTGGTCGTAGGTTCGATCCCTACCGCCGGAGCCAAATTTATCCTTCATTTTAGGGCCTTATGCCTATCGGATGGCTCGGGATTCCGGCGACCGAATTCTTGGGCCGTCGCAGATTCTCGAGCCGTCCCAGTGCCGCCACCGGGTCGGCGAAGATCTGCTGCGATTGGCGTTTGCCCTGCCGCAGCCAGAACCTCCACCAAGCCGTTGGACACGATCTGCGCTTGGGGCCCAGCCGGTCCGCTACAACACCCGGTCCAGTGCCGCCACCAACCGCTTCACATCCGCAGCACTGGTGTAATGCGTGGCACTCATCCGCAAAACCCCGTTCTCCCGGTCAATCCCCATCGCCTCGATCGGCCTGACCGCATAGAAATCCCCCGCCCAGCAGGCAATCCCCTCGCGCCCCAGCGCCTCTGACACCGGCTCCGCCGCCCGCCCCAGATCGACCGCCACCGTCGGCGCCCGCGCCTCGGCCCGACGCGGCCCGATCAGCCGCAGGTCATTGCGCCCCGCCAGATAGTCCAAGAGCGGCGCCACCACCGCCACCTCCGCCGCCCGCATCAGATCATGCACCGCCCGATTGCGCGCCACCGGATCCGCCTTCCCGGCGAAATGGTGCGCATAGACCGCGTCAATATAATCCGCCATCCCCGCACAGGCCGCGATCTGCGCATGATCCGGCCCCGCCGGCGTGAACCTTTTGGACAAAGCCCCCGCATTGAACCAATGCCCCTGCGCCGGCAGTTCCGCGCCAAACTCGGCCGAGATCAGCATGATCCCCTGATGCGGGCCGTAGGTCTTGTAGGCCGAAAACAAATACGCGTCGCAACCCAGCGCGCCAAAGTCCGGCAAGCCATGCGGCGCATAGGATACCCCGTCCACCACCGTCCTTGCCCCCGCCGCCCGCGCCAGCGCACAGATCTCCGCCACCGGATTGATCTCGGCAATCACGTTGGAACAATGGGGGAAAGCCACCAGCCGCACCCGCCCATCCGCCAGGAGCGCCCGCAACCCGGCCAGATCCAGCGACCCCGTCAGCGGATCAATCCGCCATTCGCGCACCTCGACGCCTTCCTCCGCCAGCCGCCGCCAGACCCCGGAATTTGCCTCATGATCTTGATTTGTCACGACAATAGCCGAGTCAGCGCCACGCAGCCAGACCCGCACCGCCTGCGCCAAAACGAAGGTATTGGCGCTGGTCGAAGGCCCGAACGACAACTCCTCCGGCGCCACCCCCATCAGCGCCGCCAACCGCTGCCGCGCCTCGTCCATCTCCGCTCCACCGGCCTGCGCCCCCGGATACGGCCCGTAAGGCTGCACCTTGCGCTCGGTGTAAAACCGGTGCAGCCGCTCGACCACCTGCCGGCAGGGATACGACCCCCCGGCGTTTTCAAAAAACGCATGGCCCGCCAGAAGTGGCTGATCAAAGGCCGGAAACTGGCGGCGCACGAAACTCAGATCAAACGTGGTCATCTTTTCTCCTGTCCTGACCCAGCCAGCATTGCCGCAATGCCCGTTTCAGGGCAACCGCCGATCCGCCTGCCATCGCATCCGTGAAAACCCCCAATAAACGCTTGCGTGATCCGGGCTTTGGCGGAAAAATGGCGCTTGATCGGGGCCTGACGGGCCTTTAGGTTTGATCAAAATATCCGGCACCGACCAAGACCGGAACCCAACAGCCAGGAGCATCCATGTCCCGCCTTTCCACCCTGCTTGCCGCCAGTGCCATCGCACTGTCCTTTTCAGCCACCGCCCGTGCCGGCGAAGACCTGACCGTGTTCGACTGGTCCGGCTTTGAAAACGAGGCGCTGATCAAACCCTATGTCGCCAAATACGGCATGCCGACCTACGCCCTCTTCGGCGATGATGATGAAGCGTTCCAGAAACTGACCTCGGGCTTCAAGGCCGATGTGGCCCACCCCTGCTCGCAGATGATCCAGAAATACCGCGATGCCGGCATCATCGAACCCTGGGATGTCTCGCGCATCCCGAATTTCAAGGAAATCGACCCGCGCTTTCTGAATTCCAAGATCTTCAAGGACGACAAGGGCGTCTGGTATATCCCGACCGACTACGCCTATACCGCGATCGCCTATAACACGACCGAGGTTCCGGCCGAAGATGTCGCCTCGCTTCAGGTCTTCACCAACCCGAAATACGCCGGCCGCATCTCGCTGCCCGACAATGCCGACGATGTCTGGGCTTTGGCCCTGCTGGCGACCGGCGTTTCCGACTGGACCAATGTCAGCGATGACCAGTTCAAGGCCGCCGCCGACTGGCTGCGCCGCGTCCATCCCAATGTCCGCGCCTATTGGTCCGACCCGTCGCAGCTTTCGCAGCTCATGGCCTCGGGCGAAGTGCTGCTCGCCTGGTCGTGGAACGATTCCATCGCCCTGTTGCGTGACCAGAATTTCCCGGTCGGCTTTCAGCGTCAGGCCAAGGAAGGCGCTTCCTCGTGGTTCTGCGGCTATATCAACCTGAAGGACGGCCCCGGTTCCGAAGACCGCGCCTATGACTTCATCAACGCCTGGCTCGACCACGGCTCGGCCCAGGGTCTTCTGGACAACTTTGGCTATGCCGCGACCGAAATGGTGTCGATGGCCGCGATTGACCCGGCCTTGCTGAAAGCCAAGGATGTCGACCCGCTGACCACCACGCTCCTGGCCCAGACGCCCATCGACCCCACGATGCGCGACCGCATGGTAACCGAGTTCGAACAGATCAAATCCGGCTTCTGACCCCAACGTTTCGAACTGGCGTCCCCCTCTCCGTTTCGGAGAGGGGGAGGGGAGAGGTCTCTCCACAACCCCACTCTTGCGCCGCCCCCTCCCGCCGCCTATATTCCCCCTGTTCCGGGCAACCGGGACTATGGCGATAAACGCACCCATAATACACGGCTCGGACCCGGGGGCGGTACCCGGCGACTCCACCAACCCTCCCGGCATTGCGGGCGATTGGGGTCGAAACAGGATCGACGAACGTCTAAAGGGGCCAGCTTTCGCTCGGTGAGCTACCACCGTTATCGGTGCAAAAGTACAGTTGCCAATGACAACCGTGCTCCGGCAATGGCTCTGGCTGCGTAAGCAGTTCGAGTCGCCGAAACTAAGTCCTTAGGCTTAGCCGCTTAAGGCGGGGTTCGCAGGCACCTGGCAACAGAAGCCTGCACTTTCATCCAAACTCAGCAAAAACCAGGTCCAACCCGCTTGCGATGGGGTGGAGTTTGCCGGACCGTCTCGCCAAATCCGCCGCAACACAGGTTGCAATTCACCCAAGCCTTCGCGCGCCCCTTCATCGTCGCCAAATGTCCCACCGGTCGAGTCCGTGTTTCGCCACTGGTCCCAGAACCGCTGGCGAGGGGGGGTGACCCCCCCGCGAACCGCAACGCAGCAAGGCTGCGGTGGTGCAGCGCAGCCGCAGCGCCGCAAACCCGTCATCCTCTCCCCCACCCAACAACACCCACTGGACGGATGCCGGTCGCAGGCTCATGCTGGGCCCCATGCTACACGTCCTGCTCGCCACCGCCACGCTCTGCCTCGCCAGCCCGGTCGCGGCCTGCGACACCGCACTTTTGCTGGCCGTCGATGTGTCAGGCTCCATCGACCAGCAGGAATATCTGCTGGAAACCGGTGGCCTTGCCGATGCCATCCAGTCGCCCGAAATCGCAGCCGCATTGGTCGAGGGTCAGGTTGCCCTGTCGCTGATGCATTGGTCCGGGGTCGGCCACCAGAGGCTTGCCCTGCCCTGGCAACGCATGATGACCAGCGCCGATGTCATCGCCTTTGCCGGTGCGCTCCGCGCCATCCCGCGTCCCAACGAATACAGCGACACCGCCATCGCCGAGGCAATCCTGTTTTCAATCAAGCAGTTCGCCGCGGTGCCCGACTGCCGCCAATCCGTGATCGACGTCTCCGGCGACGGCCGCGAAAACGCCACCAACGGCCTGCCCGACGCGCGGGTCAAGGTCGCCACCGACGGCATCACCGTCAACGCCATCGCCATCGAATCCGACGACCTGACAACCGCGCTCAGCGATTATTTCCGCCAAAGGGTGATCACCCCCGGCGGCTTCGTCGTCACCGCCAAGGGCGTCCCCGATTTCCCCCGCGCCATCCGCGAAAAACTGCTGCGCGAACTGACCAAGCCCGTCTCCTGAACCTTCGCCCCTACCGCAAAACCAGCCCGCCGCGTCCCCCAAGCCCATCGTGTCCGCCTCACCTCATTTTCTGTCTCCAAATATCCCCGCCGGAGGCTCCCACCCGGACCAAGCACCTGACAGCCCGCCACCCATCCCGCCCAAGTCCCCCTTGACCGCAAATCCCCCACCGTATAGCAAACCCAAATGGGGTCAGCGAACACCCCGTGAGGCTTCGGCCCAAGCGTCGCATCCCCCTGACCCCTCAGCCAAGGATGCAAACCATGCCCGGTCCTGATGAAATCTCTGTTAGCCAACTCGCCCGCCTGATCGGCACACCCGATCAGCCCCACATCATCGACGTGCGGCCGCAAGAGGACCGCGATGCCGACCCCTACCTGATGCCCACCGCAACCGTCGCCGATTTCCTCACCCCCGAAACGGCTCTGCCTGCCAATCCCAAAGCCATCGCCGTAACCTGTTACAAAGGTGGCAAATTTGCCCAGGGTGCCGCAGCCCTCCTGCGCAACATGGGCCACCGCGCCGAAGTCATCGAAGGCGGCTGGCACGCCTGGCGCACCGCCTCCCTGCCCGTGATCGACCGCACCGCCCGCGACCAGACCCTCTGGGTCACGCGCCACCGGCCCAAGGTGGACCGCATCGCCTGCCCCTGGCTGATCCGCCGCTTCGTCAACCCGGACGCCAAATTCCTCTTCGTCGCCCCCGCCGCCGTCCCCGAGGTTGCCGCCAAATTCAACGCCATCCCCTTCGACATCGAGGGTGTTGCGCACTCCCATGTCGGCGACACCTGCACCTTCGACACCATGCTGACCCTGTTCGGCCTGCAGTCCGACGCGCTCACAAGAATGGCCGTCGTCATCCGCGCCGCCGACACCGACCGCCACAGCCTCGCGCCGCAAGCCGCTGGCCTGCTTGCCATTTCCGTCGGCCTCTCCCGCCAGTTCCGCGACGACCTCGCCCAGCTTGACGCCGGAATGGTTCTCTACGACGCCCTCTACCGCTGGGCCCGTGACGGCTTTGACGAGGGCCACGACTGGCCCGCGGGCCGCCCGCAATAGAGGCCCGCGCATGATCCCTTACCGCGAACTCACCCGCACCTTCCTGCGCATCGGCCTGTTGTCCTTCGGTGGCCCCGCCGCCCAGATCGCCCTGATGCACCGCGAACTGGTCGAAGACAGAAGATGGGTCACCGAACAAGAATACCTCTCCGCCCTGTCGTTCTGCATGCTGCTCCCCGGCCCCGAGGCGATGCAGCTTGCCACCTGGATTGGCTGGAAACTCAAAGGCACCCCCGGCGGTCTGATCGCCGGTCTCCTCTTTGTCCTCCCCGGCGCAATCGTCGTCCTTGCCCTCTCCATGATCTACGCCGCCTACGGCGAGATCGCCCTGATCGCCGCCCTCTTCACCGGCGTTCAGGCCGCCGTGGTTGCGGTGGTGATCGAGGCGCTGCTGCGCGTCGCCAGACGCGCCCTCAAATCCCGCAGCCACCGGATCATCGCCGTCATGGCTTTCGCCACCCTGTTCCTGTTCGCCCTGCCCTTCCCCGTCGTCATCATCGCCGCGGGCCTCTACGGCTACCTCAGCACCCAAGGCACCGCCGCCGCGCTCGACACCCCGCACCCGTGGGGCGAGACCATGAAGGCCGCGCTGATCTGGGGCATCATCTGGCTCGCCCCCCTCGCCCTCCTCCTCACCCGATATCCCGGCATCTATGCCGAGATCGGCATCTTCTTCGCCAAACTCGCCGTCGTCACCTTCGGCGGTGCCTATGCCGTCCTCGCGTGGATGGCCCAGGCCGTGGTGCAGGACAAACAATGGCTGACCACCGCGCAGATGATGGATGGCCTCGGCCTTGCCGAGACCACCCCCGGCCCGCTGATCCTCGTCACCGAATTCGTGGGCTACCTCGCCGCCTGGCGCCAGAACGGCGCTCTCGGCGGCCTGTTCGGTGCAATCATCACCCTGTGGATGACGTTCGCCCCCTGTTTCCTGTGGATCTTCGCCGGAGCGCCGTGGATCGCCCGCCTGACCGCCGCCCCTCGCCTGTCCGGTGCCCTGAAAGCGATCACCGCCGCCGTCGTCGGCGTCATCGCCAACCTGTCCCTGTGGTTCGCCCTGCATGTCTTCTTCGCAACCGTCACACGATTCGATGCGCCCCCCATCCACACGATCCTGCCCGACCCCGCCACCCAGAACCTCGTCCCGACCCTGCTGGCCCTCGCCGCCGCCTGGCTCCTTCTCCGCCGCCATTGGCCGCTGCCCCTGATCCTCGGCCTTGCCGCCCTCACCGCAGCTGCCGCCGCCTCCCTCTGATACCCCCCCTTTCCTTCACCTCCAAATTGCCTATGTTGGGCGTCATTGGCGACAGGAGCAGGCATGGCGCGGTCGATTGATTACGGAAACCTGATGCACCGGGCGATGCGCGGCCTGATCCAGACCGTATTGCAGGATGTCTCGGTCCACGGCCTGCCGGGAGCCCACCATTTCTTCATCACCTTCGACACCACCGCCACCGGGGTCGAGATGGCCGACTGGCTGCGCTCGCGTTATCCCGGAGAGATGACGATCGTGATCCAGCACTGGTTCGCGGGCCTGGCCGTCAGTGACGAAGGCTTCCAGATCACCCTGAACTTCGGCGACAACCCCGAACCGCTGGTGATCCCGTTCGACGCCGTCCGCACTTTCGTTGACCCCTCGGTCGAGTTTGGCCTGCGGTTCGAGACCCATGAAGAGGCCGATGACGAAGACGAGGACGATCCCGAAGACGACCCGCCGCCGCCCACCCAGGACGCGCAAATTCTTCGCCTCGACAAATTCCGCAAACAGTAAGGCGGCCCATGTCCGACACAATGCTCTTCTTCCGCCAGCTTCTCAGCCGGCCGAAACAAGTGTCCGCCATCGCGCCCTCCTCGCGCCGGCTGGCCCGCGCGATGACGCTTGACCTGTCCGCCACGACAGGCCGCGTCGTCGAATTCGGCCCCGGCACCGGCGTTCTGACCAAAGCCATCCTCGCCGCAGGCGTCCAGCCGCAAAACCTGACCCTGTTCGAGATGAGCGCCGATTTCACCATCCATCTGCGCCGGACCTTCCCCGGGGTCACCGTCCACAACGCCGGTGCCCAGACCGCCGCCAGCCACGCCGCCACCGGGATCGGTGCCGTGATCTCCGGCCTCCCCCTCCTGTCGATGCCGCAGGAGGTCCGCGAAAGCATTGTCCGCGCCGCCTTCGACATCCTCGCGCCCACCGGCGTCTACGTCCAGTTCACCTACGGTCCCCGCCCGCCGATCAGCGACGACCAGATCGCCGCCCTCGGCCTCACCGTAACCCAAACCGCCCATGTCTGGCTGAACCTGCCCCCGGCAAGGGTCTTCACCTTCCGCCGCGCCTGACCCGCAGGATCCAGCCAATTTACCCATAATTTGGCATTTTCTGTCCACAAATATCCCGGGGTGCGTTCATCGGTGCGCCATCGGTCCGAGAACCGATGGACGCGGGGGGATGTGATGGGAATTATATAGATGACTCCCTGTCATTCTGATTTCCCTTCTTTTCTTGGGTTTCCGCGTCCTTCGTGCGGCGCTCAATCGTGGCCGATGCCTGCCC
>JAYUGA010000334.1:0-7778 GCA_043738565.1 Rhodobacterales bacterium | reverse complement strand
GCTTCACAGTGCTCGGCACGCCGCAAACGCAACGCGGGGGATGGCTCTGTCCAAGGGAAGGGGTAACTCGACCTCAGGCCGAATTGTGCAACAGAGCCACTTTGACTATGCGCCCCTGCAATCGGCTTGATTGCGCTGCAAATCCCACTAATACCTGTTTGATCAAACAGGACGCCCGATGAACGTTGATTTACGCAAGATCCCGACCCATGAGGTCACTTATGCGCGGATGCGCGACATGATCCTGTTTGGCGTGTTGCAGCCGGGCCAGCCGGTGACGATTCAGGGGCTGATCACCGATCTGGGCGTTGGCATGACGCCGGTGCGCGAGGCGATCCGGCGGCTGACGGCGGAGGGGGCGTTGCTGCCGCAGGGCAACCGGCGGGTGACGGTGCCACGGCTGACGCCCTTGTTGCTGGATCAGGTGGCGTTTGCCCGGCTGACGATTGAACCGAAGCTGGCAGAACTGGCCGCTGCGGCGCTGACGCCCGCTCTGATCGACCGGCTGGAGGCGCTGGATGCCAAGGTCGATGCGGCGATTCAGGCCGGGGCGGTTTCAGAATATCTGGAAAGCAATCACGCTTTCCATTTCGCGCTATACGATGCATCGGGGGCGGCGGTGCTGGTCGATATGGCGCGGTCGCTGTGGCTGCGGTTCGGCCCCAGTTTGCGGGTGGTTTGTGCCAGCATGGCAGCCTCTGGTCTGCCGGACCGCCATGAAGAGGCGCTGCTGGCGATGCGGGCGGGCGATGCTGCCGGTCTGACCCGCGCGATGGAGCGGGATATTGCGCAGGGCGTCGAGCAGGTGAAGCTGGCGCTGCTGCGTGGAGAAATTTGATCAAATTCCTTGAAGGCTGCGTGATTTGATCATATCCTTGGGGAAACCCCGGATTCGATGCCGTTTGGAGGCTACCATGAACAAGATCACCAACCATATGCCCACGGCTGAATTACAGGCGCTGGACGCCGCACACCACATGCATCCTTTCAGTGACAACTCGGCGCTGGCCAAGAAGGGTGCGCGGATCATGGTGTCGGGCAGAGGGGTCTGGCTGAAGGATAGCGAGGGTCACAGGATCATCGACGCGATGGCGGGGCTATGGTGTGTCAACATCGGTTATGGCCGCAAGGAGCTGGGCGAGGTGGCCAGGCGGCAGATGGACGAGTTGGCCTATTACAACACGTTCTTCCAGACCTCGCATATTCCGGCGATTGCTTTGGCGGCCAAGCTGGCGGAACTGGCACCCGGCGATCTGAACCATGTGTTCTTTGCCGGGTCTGGGTCGGAGGCCAACGACACCAATATCCGCATGGTGCGGCGCTATTGGGACATCAAGGGGCAACCGGGCAAGCGGGTGATCATCGGGCGGAGCAATGGCTATCACGGCTCCACGATGGGTGGCGGGTCTTTGGGCGGCATGAAGTCGATCCACGCGCATGGCGGGATGATCGACGGGATCGTGCATATCGGCGAGCCGAACTGGTGGGCGCAGGGCGGGGACATGACTCCGGATGCGTTCGGGTTGCTGCGAGCGCAGGAGTTGGAGGCGAAGATCCTGGAGTTGGGCGTCGAGAACGTCGCGGCGTTTATCGGCGAGCCGGTGCAGGGGGCGGGCGGGGTGATCATTCCTGCCGCCAGTTACTGGCCCGAGATTCAGCGGATCGTCGACAAGTATGGCATTCTGTTGATCGCGGATGAGGTGATTACCGGGTTTGGCCGCACCGGGAACTGGTTCGGGTCGCAGACCTTTGGGATCCGGCCGCATATCATGACGATCGCCAAGGGGTTGTCGTCGGGCTATCAGCCGATTGGCGGCTCGATTGTCTGTGACGAGGTGGCCGAAGTGATGGGGTCGGCGGGGGATTTCAACCACGGCTACACCTATTCGGGCCATCCGGTTGCCGCCGCTGTCGCGCTGGAAAACCTGCGGATTTTGCAGGAGGAGCATATCGTGGAGCATGTCCGCGATGTGGCCAATCCTTATTTGTGGAAGCTGTGGCAGGGGCTGGAGGCGCATCCTTTGGTGGGCGAGGCCAAGCTGGTGGGCCTGATGGGGTCGATTGCCTTGACGCCGGACAAGGCCAAGCGGGCCAAGTTTGCGGGTGAGCAGGGCACGGTCGGCTATCGCTGCCGGGAGCGCTGTTTTGCCAATGATCTGATCATGCGGCATGTGGGCGACCGGATGATCATCTCGCCGCCCCTGGTGATCACGCCGGAGGAGATTGATATTCTGATTGCCCGGGCGAAGACGAGCCTTGACGAGTGCTATGCGGGGCTCAAGGCGGATGGGTTGCTGGTGGCGGGGTGAGGGGCTTTTGGAGGTGTCCAGTTCTGGACACAAAATGAAGCCGCACAAAAACAATGGGTTAGTTTTCAAAAATTTACGATTTGGCAAGGATTGGGGCTGCGGCCCTGTCCAGCATCATGCCGCGAGCGGCTGATATTCAGCCCGGCACCGGTTGAGAGGACGTGAGCAGATGTTCAATCCCTGCCTCGGTCTTGTTCGCTTCGGCGGCCAGCCAGGTGCGAAATTGCTGGACCGGGCCGCGCCGGATGGCACCTTCGCTAAAGGCAATGTGGTAGCTGTGGTTGGTCCATTGCCCCTCGCGCGGGGGAAACGGCAGGGTGATCTTGCCTGACAGCAGGTCGTCCTGAACCAGCGCCAGGCTGCAAATCAGGAAGCCCGCGCTGGCATAGACCGCCTCCAGCGCCCGATGGACCTGGCGATAGCGAATGCCGCGGTCGGCGGCGGTCTGGCGGTGGCCGAATTTTGCCACCCATTCGGGCCAGCCAAAGCTCTCGCCATAGGCCTTTGGCCTGTCGATATGCAGGAGGGGGAAGCCTTCCAGTTCGCTGTCGCGTCCGAGGATGCGGTTTGTATTGTCTGGGGCGCCGATCGGCAGCAGATAGTCGCGGAACAGGCGGTCTTCGGCATGGTGGTTGCGGGCAGCGCCGAACCAGACCTCGCAATCGGCTTTGCCGAGCCGCAACGGTACATCGCCCACGCCATTAATGCAGAACCGGACATTGGGATGATCGGCCCTGAATTTTGCCAGACGGGGCGCGAGCCAGAGATCGGCCCAGTCGGTATCGGCGGTGATGTGAAGCTCCTGTGCTGTGTGCAGATCAAGGATGTCCGAGACGGTGCCAAGTTCCCGAAAGGCCGCGTTCAGATGCGGCAGGGCCGCCTCGAGCCCGCGGGTCGGCAGGATGCCGGAGCGGCCACGCAGGATCAGGTCAAGGCCCAGATAATCCTCCAGCCCCTTGATCCGCTGGCCAACGGCGGCGGGGGTGAGGCCGAGGGTTTCGGCCGCAGCGGTCAGCGAGCCGGTGCGCACGGCAAGTTCCAGCGCCTGAAACGCCCTGAGATGCGAGGTCGGGGCCATGCAGGCATTATAAAGATTTACTTTCGCAAGGCAAAGAAATTTTAGGTTGTTTATTGGCCTTATCGGCGCAAGATCATTGAAATGAGCTGCTGAAACATGGGGGTCGAACATGAAACGCTATATGATTGAGCGCGAAATTCAGGGTATTGGCGAGATGTCGGTGGTCGAGCTGTGCGGCGCGTCGCGGGCCTCCAATCAGGCCATTCAGCAGATCGGCCGCGATATTCAGTGGCAGCACAGCTATGTCGCGGGAAACAAGACGTTTTGCATCTATCTGGCGGCGGATGAGGCGATCATTCACAAGCATGCCGAGTTGAGCGGCATTCCGGTATCGCGGATCACCGAAATTCCGCAGATCATTGATCCGTTGACCGCCAATAATTGATCTGAGGCCGCCTCGGGCGACCGGGTTGATGTGAGGCCCGGTTGCCAAAGAACCGGCCTGCGCCCGATTTTGCATCGGTTTTGCTCGCCCAAGCGCGCGAGACCGGGCGAGCCCCGCAATCCCTTGAGCAGGCTGTGTCCTTCCGGTTTGAGGAGGCTTGATGATGCTGCCTGTTTGTCAGCGCTCGGTTTGGCGCGGGGTGCCGCACCTCAGGGGGGGTGCACTCCTGATGTTGGGCCTTTGGGCACCGTCACCGCTGCTGGCCAAGGCAGGTCCGGGAAAGGTTGATCTGCAACTGATCTTGCTGGTCGATGTGTCAGGGTCGGTCAATGCCGCGGGGCGGCAGGTGCAGCGTGATGGCTATGTCGCGGCGTTTCGGGATCCGGGCATCACCGAGGCAATCCAGTCCGGCGCGGTCGGCCGGATTATGGTGACCTATGTCGAATGGGCGGGGTTGCGGGAGCAAGTGGTGGTTGTGCCGTGGACCCTGGTTGCCAGTGCAGCAGACGCGGCCCGATTTGCTGACGATCTGGCGCGGCAACCTGTCGGGCGGGGGCGCGGCACCTCGATTTCAGTGGCTCTGGCCTTTGCTGCCCGGCTTTTCAGCAACAGCCCGGTGCGCGGCGGGTCATCGACGTGTCAAGCGATGGGCCGAACAATGCCGGTCCGCCGAACACCCTGGTCCGCGACGTGCTGGTGGCGTCGGGGGTGTCGATCAACGGGCTGCCGCTTGCCATGCCGGACCCTGACGCCGGGCCGTTGAACAATCAACAGGCCGATCCGGCCTATCTGGACCGCTACTATGAGGATTGCGTGATCGGCGGCGTCGGGGCGTTTGCCATTCCGGTGCGCACCCTGGTGTTTGCGGCGGCGCTGCGGCGCAAGCTGGTGCTGGAGATTGCCGATGCGCGGCGGCAGAAGGCCGTGATTGTGGCAGCGCATTATCAAAAGGTCAGCGCCCTTGACTGCGCCGCGTTCGGCGAACTGCCGGGCGGGTAGGCCGCGGATTGCGCACCTCCCTTGAGCTTGCCCGCGCGGCTTCCTGCACCTTCGGGATTGCCCGACGGACCGAGGCAAGCGCAATCGGCAAGACCGTGCCGAACCGATTGGCTGCATGCCCCGGTTGAAGCTCAAGCGGACGAGCGGGCCATCAGCGCCTCGATCCCGGCTGTGACGAGGGCGTGATCCTCCTGTTCGGGCAGGCCGGAGATGGTCGCAACGCCGACCATGCCGGTGCCCGTGACGCAGACCGGCACTGCGCCGCCGCTGAGGGCATAGTCGGCCTCTGACACCCCATCTGTCGCCAGGGTGCGGCTGCGCTCGGCGTAACGCAGGGTGACATACATCGACGCCGCGCCGTGCAGCAGGGCGGTGTTGCCCTTGCGCCGCGCCCAGTTATCGTTGCTGGCCTGCGATCCGGGCAGGGCGGCGTGGAAGAAGGTGCGGTGGGCGTTGCGGATGTTGATGACGACGGGTTTGCCCTTGGCGAGGTCCAGCAGGATCAGACCAAGTTGCAGGGCGGTATCCTCGTCAAAGCGGGGCAGGATCAGGCGGGCGGCTTCGGCTTCCAGGCTGGCTATGTCCATGTTGGTCCTGTCGTTGTGTTTTGCGGCGGTTTATGGCAGATTATGCCAATCAGTCAAACGGGGATTGTCATGGTGACGCGGAATGTCGTGCTGACGGCGCAACAGTCGGCTTTTGTCGATGGGCTTGTCAATTCGGGCCGGTTCCAGAATGCGTCCGAGGCGCTGCGGGTCGGGCTGACACTGCTGGAGCGGGACGAGGCGATCTGGGAAAAGGCCAAGGTCGGCGTGCTGGACGGGCTGGAGCAGGTCAGGCGGGGGCAGTTTGCCGAGGGGGCGGGGGAAGAGATTTTTGAGCGTGTCAAGGCTAGGGCGATTGCCAAGACCGGGAAGTGGGATTGAAGTTCCTCGAATACTCGGACAGGGCGGAATGATCGCTGGACGAGATTGCGGATTGGACGCTAGAGCGATTTGGTCGGTCGCAGATGATCCGCTACATGGATAGCCTACTGACCCGAAGCCGTGAGATTGCACTTGGCCAAGCCCCGCACCAATCCTGCCGCACGATGTTCGCCGACGATCTGCGCGAGGATTTGCGGTTTGCGCGGGCGGGGCAGCATTTTGTGATCTTTGTCGAAACGGTGGAGGCGGTGCTGATCGTCGATTTCCTGCACCAGAACGCCGATATAGCGGGGCGGCCGGGTTAGGCGGCTCCGATGCCGCGCAGGATGATGGATTTGACCGAATCCTTGGCATCGCGCCACTGGCGGTCGCTCAGGGGTTTACCGCCGTTCAGCGTCTCGATCTGGTGGCCGAAGTCGGCGTAGTGCTGGGTGGTGGCCCACAACATGTATAGCAGGTGGCCGGGGTTGACCGGGGCCATTTTGCCCTCGTCGATCCAGCTTTGGATCAGGGCGGCGCGGTTTTGGGTCCAGTCGCGCAGGGTGGTTTCGAGGTAGTCCTGGATGACGGGCGCGCCGTGCATCACTTCACTGGCCCAGACCTTGGAGCCATCGGCGTGGCGGCGGGAGATTTCCATCTTGGCGTCGATATAGGCACCGATGCCTTCGATGGGGCCTGCGGCGTTGTCCATCGCCTCGGCGGCGTGGAGCCAGATTTCGAAAATGTTCTGCACGACGCGGCGGTAGAGGTCTTCCTTGGTGGCGAAATAGTAGTGCAGATTGGCTTTGGGCAGGCCCGCCATGTCGGCGATCAGTTGCATCGTGGCCCCGCCGAAGCCGGCCTCCGCAAAGACCTTTTCGGCGGCGCGGCAAATTTGGGTTTCATTCTGCTGCCGGATTTGTGGGCGTCTTGGCGGACGGGGGGCTTGGGACACGGAAAGCCTCAGATTCAGGTTGACGGTTTGGTGGGGGGCTGTAGCCTTTCATCTGACCATATGGTCAGGAAACGAGTCGCGGCAAGGGGCATGAAGACCCCGCCGCCGGGAGGTTTGCATGGCTGTCGGTGAGAATATCCGCATCAATCCGGCGCGTCTTTGGGACAGCCTGATGGCGATGGCGCAGATCGGGCCGGGGGTAGCGGGCGGCAACAACCGCCAGACCCTGACCGATGCGGATGGTGCGGGGCGGCATCTGTTTGCGCGCTGGTGTGAGGCGGCGGGCATGGCGATGGGCGTCGATACGATGGGGAACATGTTTGCGACGCGGGCGGGGGAGGAAGATTTGGCGCCGGTCTACATGGGCTCGCATCTGGATACGCAGCCGACGGGCGGCAAATATGACGGGGTGCTGGGGGTTCTGGGGGCGCTGGAGGTGGTGCGGACGATGAACGATCTGGGCATCAAAACCCGCCATCCGATTGTCGTGACCAACTGGACCAACGAGGAGGGGGCGCGGTTTGCCCCTGCGATGCTGGCGTCGGGGGTTTTCGCGGGCATTCACACCGAGGAATACGCCAAGGGGCGTTTGGACCCCGACGGGTTGCGGTTTGGCGATGAGTTGGCGCGGATCGGCTGGGTTGGCGACGAGAAGGTCGGGGCGCGGAAGATCCATGCGATGTTCGAGTTGCACATCGAACAGGGGCCGATCCTGGAGGCCGAGGGGCGGGAGATTGGCGTTGTGACCCACGGGCAGGGGCTGTGGTGGCTGGAAATCACGCTGACCGGCAAGGAGGCGCATACCGGCTCCACGCCAATGGCGATGCGGGTCAACGCCGGGCTGGGGATGGCGCGGGTGGTGGAGCGGGTCCATCAGATCGCGATGAGCCATCAGCCGAATGCGGTGGGGGCGGTGGGGCAGGTCAAGGTGTTCCCCAATTCGCGCAATGTCATTCCGGGGCGGGTGGTGTTCACGGTGGATATTCGTTCGCCCGAGCAGGACAAGCTCGACCTGATGCGCGGCGAGGTGGAGCGGGCGGCATATGGCGTGGCGGCGGAGTTGGGGCTGGGGTGTGAGATCGAGCCGGTCGGGCATTTCGACCCGGTGACGTTCGATCCGGGGCTGGTGGGCGTGGTGAGGGGAGCG
>JAYUGA010000333.1:0-7788 GCA_043738565.1 Rhodobacterales bacterium | reverse complement strand
CGGATCTCACCACCAGCGACGTCGGCGATGTCGAGCCGGCAAGCGCCACCGGTTCAAGCGAACCGGCGAGGGATGCTGCCGGAACTTCTCGACCAGATACCGTCCGATCAGGAGATCGCCAGCGTCACTGCCGACGGCGCCTACGACACGCGCAGGTGCCACGATGCCATCGCCGAACGAGGTGCTGCCGCCGTCATTCCACCCCGCAAGAATGCGAAACCCTGGAAGGCCGTCACCGCAGGTGCAGTTGCGGGCAACGAGGCACTGCGGGCAACGAGGCACTGCGGGCATCGAAATACCTCGGCCGCGCGCTCTGGCGACGATGGAGCCGCTACCACCGCCGGAGCCGTGCAGAGATATGAGCCGGGCCAGAAAACGATCCGGGGGATCGTTTTCCCCGGCGAATGAATGCATCGTGTGAAACTGTTGGGTCAGCGCCTCATGGCGCGGGACTTCGACCGTCAGGTCGCGGAGTTCCAGGTTCGTGTTGCCGTGCTGAACGGCTACACCGCGCTCGGCATCCCCGTCACGAAGGTAGTGGGATAAGTCCGCCCGCGAGAAGGGGCACTCCGGCCGTCAGACGATTTGTGCAACAGAGCCGCAGTGGGGCGACAGCGGGGCCCGATCCCGGCCGACACCCGAGTTCACTTTTGGGAATTGACTAACTGGCATGCTAGTGTGACGTTGCCTGCACCACTTGGTCTGCCAGAGAAGCGGACTCATGTCGGTGAAAAAAAGGGAGGAATTTACCAATGAAAACCGAGCTCGCACTCGCGGCGCTGCTGCTGTCCGTCGCCTCGACGGGCAGCTTCGCCGACACGTCTTCGATGAAAATCGCTTTCTCGAACAATTATGCCGGCAACTCGTGGCGTCAGGCCATGCTGACCAGTTATGGCAAAGTGTCCGAGAAGGCAGTGGCCGACAAGGTTGTCGCCGCCTCTGACGTGTTCACCACCGCGGACAAGGAAGTGCCGACCCAGGCTGCCCAGATCCAGAACCTGATCCTGCAGGGCTATAACGGCATCGTCATCAATGCCGGTTCGCCCGACGCGCTGAACGGCGCCGTCAAGCAGGCCTGCGATGCGGGCATCGTCGTGGTGTCCTTCGACGGCATCGTGACCGAGCCCTGCGCCTACCGCGTCGTCGTCGACTTCAAGGCGATGGGTCGGCAGCAGGTCGAAGAGATGGCCAAGTTTCAGCCCAAGGGCGGCAACCTCTTGGAAATCCGTGGCCTTGCTGGCACCTCGATCGACGAAGAGATCCACGCCGGTATTCTGGAAGGCGTCGCAGCCCATCCGGAATTCACCATCGTGAACTCGGTGACCGGTGACTGGGACCAGACCACGGCGCAGAAAGCGGTCGCCACCGTTCTGCCCTCGCTGCCCGATATCGTGGGCGTCGTCGATCAGGGCGGCGACGGTTACGGTGCTGCGCAGGCCTTTGCGGCGGCGGGCAAACCGCGTCCGACCATCATCATGGGCAACCGTCAGGATGAACTGAAGTGGTGGAAGGAACAGAAGGAAAAGGACGGCTACACTACCTGGTCCGCCTCCATCGCGCCGGGCGTCTCGTCGCTGGCGTTCTGGGTTGCGCAACAGGTTCTGGACGGCCGCACGGACATTCCGCATGACCTTCTGGTGCCCTATCTCGCCTTCACCCAGGACGACTTCGAAGCCGAACTGCCCAACATTGCCGAGGGCGGTGTGGCCAGCCATGAGTACACACAGGAAGAGTCGCTGGCTGCCATCAAGGCGAACATGAAGTGAGAAACCTGCCCGCGACATCGGTCACCCTTGGTAATGATGACTGATCCCGCGCGCAGCATTGCAAGGCTGGACGGCGTCAGGAAAAGCTATGGCGCCGTCCGCGCCCTCGACGGTGTGGACCTTGCGGTCCGCCCTGGCGAATGCATCGGGCTTGTCGGCCACAACGGGGCCGGCAAGTCGACTTTGATGAGCATTCTGGCCGGCACAGGGTCCCCGGACCAAGGCCAGATCGCCATTGACGGGGCGGCGCAGGCCGCCTGGACGATCCAGCGCGCCCGATCGCTTGGCGTGCGCTGCGTGTTTCAGGAACTGTCGCTCTGCCCCAACCTCAGCGTGGCAGAGAATACCCGCGTCAGCCATGCCGCCTTGAACGGCTGGGGCGGAGCGCGGCGCGCGGCGGACCTGATCCGCGCCAGTCTGGACGAAATTTTCCCCGGCCACGGCATCAGCCCGCAGGATATTGTGGGCGACCTTGCCATCGGCCAGCGCCAGATGGTGGAAGTGGCGCGGGCTTTCACCGTCACCGACGACCCCCTGCATCTGGTGATATTGGACGAGCCGACCTCGTCGCTTGACGCTGAAACGGCGCGGCAGTTGCTGGCGCATGTGCGGCGCGCGGTGGGGAAGGGGATCAGCTGCATCCTGATCTCGCACATCCTCGGCGAAATTCTGGATACCAGCGACCGCGTAGTCGTGATGCGCGATGGCAAGGTGGTGGCGGATGCGGCGGCCCAAGGGTTGACGCGCGAGAGTCTGGTCTCTGCGATGGGCGGGGCACGATTGCGCGACAAGACTGCGCGGACGGTGCAGGAGAATGCGCAGCCGGTGGTCGTGTCCGTTCCCGGCGCGATCGGGTTGCAGGCCCGCAAGGGAGAGATCATCGGGCTGGCGGGGCTTGCAGGCCACGGTCAGACAAGGATGCTGATGCAGGTGTTCGAGGCTGCGGGCCGTCAAGCCGGGGCCGCGCAGGTCGCCGGTGCCGTGGCCTTGGTGGCGGGTGACCGGCAGACGGATGGCATTTTTCCGCTGTGGTCGATTGCCAAGAATATCTCGATCCGCTCGCTTGGTGCCCTGCGGCGCGGACTGTTCATTGCGGCGGATGCCGAGGCGGCGATGGCCTTAAGCTGGCGTGAAAAGATCGGCATCCGGACGGAGGACCTCGATAACAACATTCTGTCCCTTTCCGGCGGCAATCAGCAGAAGGCGCTGTTCGCCCGGGCCTTGGGGTCGGATGCGCAGATCATCCTGATGGATGACCCGATGCGCGGCGTCGATGTCGGCACCAAGCTGGATGTCTACGACTTGATCCGGTCCGAGGCGCAGCTTGGCCGCACATTCCTGTGGTACACGACCGAAACCGATGAACTGGACAACTGCGACCGCGTCTATGTCTTCCGCAGTGGCCAGATCGTGGCCGCACTGGACCATAGCGAGTTGACCGAGGAGAAGATCATCCATTCCTCCTTTGCCGAGTTGGCATCGTGAGCCCGCTTGCCCCCTCTCTCCACATGGGCCGCCTGTTGCGCACGATGCTGCCCGCGCTGTCTATGACGCTGATCCTGCTGGCGATTGCCTGGCTGAACCCTCGGGCCATCAGCTATTTCGGATTCAGCCTGATGCTGAACCTTGCGATCCCGATAGCGCTCGCCACCGTCGCGCAGATGTTGGTCATCACGATCAACGAGTTGGACCTGTCGATTGGCACCTTCGTCGGCTTTGTCGGCTGTGTCACGGCCACCTGGCTGCACGATGCGCCTTTGATAGGGGTGCTGGTGCTGCTGGCCTCCATCGGGGTCTATGCGGGCTTGGGCGCGCTGATCCACCTGCGCAACCTGCCGTCCATCGTGGTGACCTTGGGGATGAGTTTCGTCTGGCAGGGCCTCGCGATTATGGTGCTGCCCAAGCCGGGCGGGGCGGCGCCCGATTGGCTGAAGGGGTTCATGGGATTTCAGACCCCCTTCGTGCCGTTTCCCATCATCGCCGCCGTGGTGATCGCCCTTGTCGTGCATTTCGGCCTGATGCGCAGCGCTTACGGAACCGTCTTGCGCGGCGCGGGCGGCAATCAGCAAGCCATTGGCCGGGCGGGCTGGTCGCTTCTGAAGACCAAGGTCGCGATGTTCGCGCTGACCGGGACGTTCGGCGTGATCTCTGGCATGGCGCTGATCGGCATCACCACCTCGGCCGACGCGAACATCGGCAACGGGTACACGCTTTTGTCGATTGCCGGAGTGATCCTCGGCGGGGGCGAGTTTGTCGGCGGGCGAGTGTCTCCGATTGGTGCGGTGATCGGGGCGCTGACGCTGGCGCTGGCGGCCTCTCCGCTGCTCACGTTCATGCATATCCCGCCCGATTGGCAGGTGGCGGCCAATGGCGTGATCCTGATCACGGTGCTGGCGGCGCGTGCGCTGATCAGCCGGAAGGGAGCATGATGACCAGAGTTTTCGCAACCCCGTGGATATGGTCTTTCATCGGAGCTTTGGTCGTCTGGCTGGCAGCTGTCATCTTCACCGGTGGCTACGGCGCAGGCGGCATGATCAGCGCGGCCCTGTCGCTGGCGGTCTTCACGGTGATCGTGGGATTGGGCCAGATGTTCGTCATCACTTTGGGTCCGGGCAACGTTGACTTGTCGTTGCCCGCCAACATCGGCCTCGCCAGTGCGGTGGCCATGAAGACGATGGACGGCAGTGACAGCATGATCGCCGTGGGCCTTCTGGCCGCAGTGGCCTGTGGCGCGGTCATCGGGTTTGCCAACTACACCCTGATCCGCCTGCTGCGGATTCCGCCGATCATAGCGACCCTGTCCTCCAGCTTCATCATCCTGTCGACCGACATCCACTATGGGCGCGGGTTGCAGATCAAACCACCGCAGGGCTTTGCCGATTTCGCCAATGTGAAGATTCTGGGTTTCCCCATCCTCGCCCTGTTCGGCGTGGCACTGGCGGCCGTCGCCTGGGTGGCGTTGCAGAAGATGGTCTATGGCCGGTCTGTTTTGGCCATAGGTCAGAACATGCGCGCGGCCAAGTTGGCAGGCATCCCGGTGGAGCGGGTGCGCCTGCTCACCTACACCCTGTCCGGCGCGCTTGGCGGCATCAACGGGGCGCTTCTGGCGGGCTATTTCCGGGGCGCGAGCGTTGATATCGGCAATGAATACCTCTTGTCCTCGATCGCCGTCGTGGTGATCGGTGGCACCTCAGTGGCGGGGGGCAAGGCGAATGTGCCGGGCATCTGGGGCGCCTCGCTGTTCCTCGTTCTGCTTTTGACCATGCTCAACACCTTCGGCGTCAGCGCGGGGCTGCGGTTGCTGCTGACCGGGCTGATTATCGTGGGTGTCATCACTGCGGCCGGGGGGCACAAGACCGGACGCTGAAGCAAGGAGGCACCCAATGCCCTTCGTCAACATCCGCATCGTCAAAGAGGTCATCGCCGATGACCCCGTTGGCAAAAAGACCGCCATGGCCGAGAAGATCGTGGCCGCCATCGCCGAAACCGCAGGCATCGCAAAGACCGACGTCTGGGTTGTCTTCGAGGAGGTAGCCGCCCGCGACTGGTTCGTCGGTGACACCAGCGTTCACGACAGGCGGCAGAAACCCTGAGCGTTCAGGGCTTCTGCGCCCCGGTGGCCGCAACATAGATCGAATAGAGCGACGAGGTCGCCGCAATGAACAGGCGGTTCTTCATCGGGCCGCCGAAGGTCAGGTTCGCCACCGTCTCGGGCACAAGGATCTTGCCCAGACGGGCGCCGTCGGGGGCAAAGCAATGCACCCCGTCTCCGGCGCTGGACCAGAGATTGCCCTCCACGTCGATCCGGATACCGTCGGGCAGGCCCACGTCGATCTCGGCAAAGACTCGGCCCTTGGTAAGCTTTCCGCCCGCCACATCGAACACCCGGATATGGCGGGGTGCCGAAGGGTCATGGCTGAAGGCGCTGTCGGCGATGTAGAGCTTCGTCTCATCAGGCGAAAAGACCAGCCCGTTCGGTTGGGCAAAGTCATCCGCCACCAGCGTCAGCACGCCTGACGGGTCGATCCGGTAGACGCCGCACACCGGCTGTTCCGGCGTCGCACGGTAGCCTTCGTAATCCGACAGGATGCCGTAGGTCGGGTCGGTGAACCAGACAGAGCCGTCGGAATGCACCACCACGTCATTGGGCGAGTTCAACCGCTTACCCTGAAACCGGTCGGCCAGAACGGTGACAGAGCCGTCCATCTCGGTCCGCGTCACACGGCGCGTGCCGTGTTCGCAAGACACCAGCCGCCCCTGCCCATCGCGCGTGTGACCGTTGGCGAAGTTGGACTGTGTCCGGAACACCGACACACCGTGGCCTTCCAGCGGATTGGCCGAATAGCGCAGGATGCGCTGGTTTGGAATGTCGCTCCACAAGAGGCAGCCCAGATCGTTGAACCAGACCGGGCCCTCGGCCCAGCGACAGCCGCCATAAAGCTTGTCCAGACCGGATGAGCCCACTGTCAGAAACAGAAACCGCGTGTCGTCGACCTGATATTGTGGCTGTGTCATAGTTTCCCTTCCGCACCCGTTCTTGTAACCATGGGGCCGCTAACTTTTCGAATGACCGATCCAAGCACGCTCACGCCGTTTTATGAACCCCGAGGTCGGATGCCGATCTCACGGTCATTAGAATGCGACCACCCATCACGCCGATATGATGTAACAGAACAATCGCCAGGGATAGGCCCAAAACAAAGGGCTTCGCGCGCTTGGTGGCACGTTTGGCGTTTGGTCAAGCGGCTGGAAGTGCGGGGCAACGGTGTCGGCGCTGATCGTGTCCTCGGGCGTGGTGTAGGTGCTGGCTGAGATGGTCACCGGCGGTTTTCGGTTAGGGTTTGGTTGCTAACGCCAACCTGGAACCGAAGGAGCCACCGATGACCGATGACATGATGAACCTGCGGGCGCTTGTTGAGAAGACGCCTGATGCCGACCTTTTGCGCGAGATGATTGGCTTCGCCGCCGAACGGCTCATGGAGTTGGAGGTGAGTGCCGCAACGGGTGCGGCCTACGGCGAGAAGGACGCTGGCCGGAAGGCACAACGGAACGGCTATCGCGACCGCGACTGGGAGACCAGGGCTGGCACGGTCGAGTTGCGCATCTCGAGGCTCCGGGCCGGATCGTATTTCCCGGGCTTTCTGGAGCCTCGGCGCATGGCCGAGAAGGCGCTGACGGCGGTGATCCAGGAGGCCTATGTTCAGGGCATTTCGACACGGCCCGTCGATGACCTGGTTAAGGTGATGGGCATGTCCGGCATCTCCAAAAGCCAAGTCAGCCGCCTTTGCGAGGAGGTCGACGACAAGGTGAAGGCTTTCCTCGACCGGCCTATCGAAAGTGATTGGCCCTATCTGTGGATCGACGCCACCTACCTTAAAGTCCGGCGCGGTGGGCGCATCGTATCCGTCGCCGTCATCATCGCCTTAGGTGTGAATACGGGCGGGCGCCGCGAAGTTTTGGGAATAGAAATAGGCACTTCCGAGGCGGAGCCCATCTGGACGGAGTTCTTGCGCAAGCTGACCCGGCGTGGTCTGCGGGGCGTCAAACTGGTCATCTCAGACGCACATGAGGGCATCAAGGCCGCGGTCTCGAAGGTGCTCAACGCCACTTGGCAACGCTGCCGGGTACATTTCATGCGCAACGTGCTGGCCCTCCTAAACCAGCGCGGCATCGAGACCAGCCACGAGACTGTCCAGTTTCGGTGAAGCAGATTTGAGCCGACAAGTGACCGGATCCCGAAGAAATTCTCCTCATAAACGCATTTCCTTTATAATCAATGGCTTACGCCCCAGAGACGGTTCGACGCCAGTCGCATTCCCTCCGCCACCAACCAATTGATATTGCACAGTTTTCCCTGTTGCGCTTGGATTCCCCCGCATTTCCGGGGGTTAGCACGTGGTGCAGCCTGCAGAGACAAGAGAACCCCCACCTGTGTCAGGGAAGTTGTCCGCTGCTCTACTTTTCTCTATTTTTCAGGTGGGCGGGATAGGACGATGACGTGGGATATTCACCGGAACGTAAA
>JAYUGA010000332.1:0-7809 GCA_043738565.1 Rhodobacterales bacterium | reverse complement strand
GGCGCGATGCCCGCCCGTTCGGAAATCCACGACATCCCCGGCAACGCCAACCTCTCCACCGCCGAACGCCTGCACCGGACCGAAGCCGTCTACCTGCCGTTCCACGACGCACTGCACAGCCTGATCGCCCGCCGCATCGCCCTTGGCCTCAAACCCGTGATCATCACCATCCACTCCTTCACGCCGATCTACTTCGGCCAACCCCGCCCCGTCGAATTCGGCGTGATCCACGACGCCGACCCCGGCCTTGCGCAGGCCATCCACCACGCCGCCCAACACACCCGGCTGGATGCCCAACTCAACGCCCCCTATTCCGCCGCCGATGACGTCACCCACACGCTGCGCGTCCACGCCACGCCCTACGACCTGCCCAATGCGATGCTGGAAATTCGCAACGACCTGATCGCCACGACGCAAGATGAGGATCAGATGGCCGACCTGCTGGCCCCCGTGCTGAACATGGGCCTCGTCGAAATCCAGCGCCGGGCCAAAGCCAGCTAGCCCGCGCCCCGCGCGGCGCACCAAACCGGCCCGGCAAACGGGCGCATCTTCAAGGGAGAGACCGGACATGGCCGGAAACATGAATTTGGACGAGTTGAAAGCCGCAGTTGCCAAGGGCAGCATCGACACGGTGATCGTGGCAGGCATCGACATGCAGGGCCGCCTGATGGGCAAAAGGTTCGAGGCGCATTTCTTCGTGAACGGCGGCTACGAGGAAACCCATTGCTGCAACTATCTCCTCGCGGTGGATATGGAGATGACCACGGTTCAGGGCTACAAAGCCTCGAACTGGGCGACGGGGTATGGCGACTATGTGATGAAGCCCGACCTTGCCACCCTGCGCCCGCTGCCGTGGCTGCCCGGCACCGCGCTGGTCTTGGCCGACATGCTGGACCACCACAGTCACGAGGAAGTTGCCCACTCGCCCCGCGCCATCCTCAAGCGTCAGGTCGCCCGCGCCCGCCAACTGGGGTTGGAGCCGATGATGGCGACGGAACTGGAGTTCTACCTGTTCGAGAACAGTTACGAAGCCCTGCGCGACAGCGGCTTCCGCGGCCTGACCCCGATTTCCGCCTATAACGAGGATTACCACATCTTCCAGACCACCAAGGAAGAAGAGGTGATGCGCGCCGTCCGCAACGGGTTGTATGGCGCGGGCGTGCCCATCGAAAACTCCAAAGGCGAGGCCGATGCCGGGCAGGAGGAGGTGAACTACAAATACTCCGACGCCTTGGACACCGCCGACAACCACAGCATCGTCAAGCACGGCATCAAGGAGATTGCCTGGACCAAGGGCCGTTCCGTCACCTTCATGGCCAAGTATGACCACCGCAAGGCGGGTTCCTCGGCCCATGTCCACCAGTCGCTGTGGACCAAGGATGGCAAACCGGCCTTCTTCGACCCTGACCGCGAACACGGCATGTCCGACCTGATGCGCCACTACATGGCCGGACAACTGGCCTTCGCGCGGGAAATCACCGTGTTTCTGGCACCTTACGTCAACAGCTACAAACGCTTCACCGTCGGCATGTTCGCGCCCACCAAAGCGGTATGGAGCGCCGACAACCGCACCGCCGGGTTCCGGGTCTGCGGCGAGCACAGCAAGGCAGTCCGGGTCGAATGCCGGATTCCCGGGTCTGATATCAATCCCTACCTGACCTGCGCCGCTTTGCTGGCGGCAGGGCTGGAGGGGATCGAGCACAAGATGGCGCTGGAACCCGAGATGAAGGGCGACATGTACCATGCTGGCAATGTCCGCGAAATTCCGCACAACCTGCGTGAGGCGGCGGATTTGCTGAACGGCTCCAAGATGCTGCGCAAAGCCTTTGGCGACGCGGTGATCGACCACTACCGCCACAACGCCCAATGGGAGATTTCCGAAACCGACCGCGTGGTGACGGATTTCGAACTGCAACGGCTGCTGGAGCGGGCGTAGTAACACAAATAGTACTTGACGGTGAAACTTTCTGAATGTACTTTATTAGTACTAAGTCACCGTTATGGAGTCGAAAATGACAAAGTACGAGCCTCTGACACGACATCTGGCGAGCCGCAGGGAAGTGCGCATTCCGATGCGTTTTGATGAGATCGAAAAGTTACTGGGCTTCCCCCTTCCCCGTTCGGCGCGCCTTTATCGCCCGTGGTGGGCCAATAGCGGTCATGGCCATGTTCAAGCAAAAGGCTGGCTAGACGCCGGTTATGAATCTCAGGATGTTGATATAGATTCAGAGCGGCTTGAATTTGTCAGGCTCAACCGGCTGGACGCACCTCCAACCGCAACTGCGCCAAAGCCAACTGGCGATCATCCGCTATGGGGGCTTTTCGCCGGACAGGTCTGGATACAGCCGGGATATGATTTGACCGAGCCAGCCGATCCGACCTGGGGAGAGGACGAAAATTGATGCGGCCGGTCTCTCTTTTGTTGGACACCTGCGCCGTGATCTGGATGGTGAATTCCGACCCCACGGCGCAGGAAATCAACAAAATCCTCGGCCTGGAATTCGCTGAGGGACGGACGGTTTTCGTATCACCATTTTCCGCTTGGGAACTCGGTATGTTGGTGCGACGGGGTCGTTTAAGACTGCCTGCAAGACCGGAGGCTGTATTTGCGGGCGTCGAATCGGCGAAAGGAATGGCCCTGGCTGCGATGCCCCCGACTTTGCTGATTGCATCGAATTGGTTGCCCGGCGAACCGCCCAAAGACCCCGCCGACCGAATCATAATCGCCACCGCCCGCGAACTTGGACTCAAGATCGTGACGCGGGATCGCAAAATACTGGATTATGCCGACAAGGGCCATGTGATGGCTCTGGCCTGTTGAATGGCGGGTTGAAAACCCACCCTACTGAGGAAGAACATGAAACCGATTCAACTGATTTCCCCGGTCGATGGCAGCATCTACGCCGAACGGACCCCCCTGACCCCCGCGGCCGCCACCGCGATGGTTGCCCGCGCCAAGGCCGCGCAAAAGCCGTGGGCGGCGCGGCCATTGGCCGAGCGCATCGCGCTGGTCAAACAGGGCGTCGCCAAACTCAACGCCATGACAGACCGCGTGGTCGAGGAGATCGCCTGGCAAATGGGCCGCCCGACCCGGTTTGGCGGCGAATTCGGCGGGGTGAACGCCCGCACCGAGTATATGTCGGACATCGCGTCGGAAACCCTTGCGCCGAGGATGGTGGAGGACAGCGCCAAATTTCGCCGCTACATCGCCCGCGAACCGGTGGGCGTGGTCTTCATCGTCGCCCCGTGGAATTACCCCTATCTGACCACGATCAACACCCTGGTCCCCGCCCTGATCGCCGGGAATTCCGTGGTGCTGAAACACGCGAGCCAGACCATGCTGGTTGGCGAACGCCTCGCCGAAGCCTTCCATGCCGCAGGCATCCCCGAGGATGTATTCCAGAACGTCGTGCTCGACCACGCCACCACCGAAGCCCT
Organism: Rhodobacterales bacterium; assembly: GCA_043738565.1. Taxonomy (GTDB): domain Bacteria; phylum Pseudomonadota; class Alphaproteobacteria; order Rhodobacterales; family Rhodobacteraceae; genus Stagnihabitans. Next base: position 4,371 of record JAYUGA010000332.1, on the reverse strand, counting down.
GATCGCTGCCCGCAGCTTCGGTTTCGTCAACTTCACCGGCTCGGTCACCGGCGGTCAGGCGATGGAGCGCGCGGCAGCGGGCACCTTCACCAGCCTCGGCCTTGAACTGGGCGGCAAAGACCCGGCTTACGTCCGCGCCGACGCCAACCTGGATGCTGCTGTCGACACCCTGATGGACGGCGCGATGTACAACGCCGGGCAATGCTGCTGCGGGATCGAGCGGATTTATGTCCATGAAAGCCTCTACGATGCCTTCGTGGAAAAGTCGGTGGCCTGGGTCAACGCCCTGAAACTCGGCAACCCGTTCGACGCCACTTCCACCCTCGGCCCGATGGCCAACAAGCGCTTTGCATCGGTCGTCCGCGACCAGATCGCCGAGGCCATCGCCCTGGGTGCCAAACCCCTGATCGACCCCGCGAATTTCCCCGCCGATGACGGTGGTACCTATCTCGCCCCGCAGATTCTGGTGAACGTCAGCCACAAGATGCGGGTGATGACCGAGGAATCTTTCGGCCCTGTGGTCGGCATCATGAAGGTCAAGGGCGACGCCGAAGCGCTGAAGTTGATGAACGACAGCCCCTATGGCCTGACCGCCTCGGTCTGGACCGAAGATTACGACACCGCCGCCGCCCTTGGCAGCCAAATCGAAACCGGCACCGTCTTTATGAACCGCGCCGATTACCTTGACCCGGCCTTGTGCTGGACCGGCTGCAAGGATACCGGACGCGGCGGTTCGCTCAGCTATCTGGGGTTCCACGCCGTGACCCGCCCGAAATCCTATCACATGAAGAAGGTGTGACCAGATGACGCAAACCCATCCCCATTCTGTTCCGAACCGGAACTGGTCCTACCCGACCGCGATCAAATTCGGCGTGGGCCGGATTGCCGAACTGGCCGAGCAGTGCAAGGCCGCAGGGATCAAAAAGCCGCTGCTGGTCACCGACAAGGCCCTCGCCTCGCTGCCCATCACCGCGGCGGCGCTGGACTCCCTCGCCGCTGCTGGCTTGGGTCGCGCCGTATTCTCCGAAGTTGATCCCAACCCCAACGAGAAAAACATGGCCGATGGCATCGCGGTCTATCTCGCGGGTGGCCATGACGGCCTGATCTGTTTTGGTGGCGGCTCGGCCTTGGACCTTGGCAAGATGATCGCCCTGATGGCCCACCAACCCAAAACCCTGTCGGTCTGGGATCTGGAGGATGTCGATGATTGGTACACCCGTGCCGATGCCTCGAAAATCGCGCCCGTCATCGCGGTGCCGACCACCGCAGGCACGGGTTCCGAAGTCGGTCGCGCTGGCGTTCTGACCAATGCCACCACCCATAAAAAGAAGATCATCTTCCACCCCAAACTGATGCCGGTCGTCACCATCTGCGATCCGGCCCTGACCGTCGGCATGCCGCGTTTCATCACCGCAGGCACCGGCATGGACGCGCTGGCGCATTGTCTGGAGGCCTATTGCTCGCCGTTATACCATCCGATGTCCCAAGGCATCGCACTCGAAGGCATGCGGCTGGTGTTCGAGAACCTGCCATTGGTCTACGCCAACCCGGGCGACCTCGACGCCCGCGCCCATATGATGGCGGCGGCGGCAATGGGGGCCACCGCCTTCCAGAAGGGGCTGGGGGCGATCCATTCGCTCAGCCATCCGGTCGGCGCGGTCTACGGCACCCATCACGGCACCACCAACGCCGTCGTGATGCCGATGGTGCTGGACTACAACCGCGCTGAGATTGAAACCCGCCTCGACGCCGCTGCCGCCTATCTGGGCATTCAGGGTGGCTTTGCCGGGTTCCGCGAGCAGGTGATGAAACTGCGCGCACTTCTCAACATCCCGGCCAATCTGACCGCGATGGGGGTCAAGCCCGAAGACCTTGACATGCTGACCGACATGGCGCTGGAAGACCCGTCCTGCGGCGGCAACCCGCGCGAGATGACGCGCGAAAACACCCGCGCCCTGTTCGCCACCTGCATGTAAAAGCCAGCGCACTCCGGCAAAAGAAAATTTTTCGCCGAAAAATTTTCGCTCCCCGGGGTGCCGCCCACGAAAGTTGATCCATGCTGCGCCACGTCAACACCGAAATCGCCATCCTCGGCGCGGGCGTCATCGGCTTGGCCATCGCCGAGGCCCTCGTCGCCGAGGGCCGCGAGGTCGTTCTGGTCGACCCCAACCCACCCGGCTCCGGTGCCAGCTACGGCAATGCCGGCACCATCGCCGATTACGCCGTGCTGCCGGTCGGCACGCCGGACGTGCTGCGCCACCTGCCCGCGCTGTTGTTCAACCGCAACTCGCCCCTGTCGGTCCGTCAAGCCGCCCTGCCCAGCCTCGCGCCGTGGCTGCTGCGCTTCGCCCGCCAATCGCTGCCCGCCGCCGCCGCCCGCAACGCCCATGCGATTGCGGCGCTGCTCGAAGGTGCAAATCCCCTCTGGCAAGACCTCGCCACCCGCATCGGCGCGGCGGATCTCTTGCAACACAAAGGCTGCCTCTACCTCTACGAAACCGCCAACGCCTTCCGTGCCGCCCAGTCCGACATGGCCCGACGCCGCGACTTGGGCGTGACGGTTGACCTGATCTCGCCTGATGCGCTCGCCACCCTGGAACCCGGCCTGCCAGCCGTCGACGGCGGCGCTGCGTTTTTCCCCGACGCCGCCTTCCTCAGCGACCCCGGCCTGATGGTCGAACACCTCTGCGCCGCCGCGATGGAACACGCAGGCTTCCTGACCGGCCGCGCCGAAACCCTCACCCGCCAGTTCGACGGTGTCATCGTCGAAGGGCAAGGGTTCCGTCTGCACGCCAAAAAGGTCATCCTCGCCGCCGGTGCCCACAGCCGCGATCTGGCGGCGATGGCGGGCGACACCATCCCCCTGGAAACCGAACGCGGCTATCATGTCGAATGGGACATGGCCCAACCCCGCCTGACCCGCCCGGCCTGCCCCACGTCCCGTGGCTTCTATCTGTGCCCGATGCAAGGCCGCTTGCGGGTTGCCGGAACCGTGGAACTCGGCGGCCTGACCGCCCCGCCCTCGCCCCACCGCATCGCCCGCCTGGTCCAAGGCGCAAGGGCCACCTTCCCCGACCTGCCCGAGCCCGACCGCACCTGGATGGGCTTTCGCCCCTCGCTGCCCGACAGCCTGCCGGTCATCGGCCCTTCGACCCAGGGCCGCGAGATCATCCACGCCTTCGGCCACGGCCATATCGGCCTGACCCTCGCGCCGATCACCGCCCTCATCGTCGCGGATCTGGTGGCGGGCCGCGAACCGCAGCGCGACATTGCCCCCTACCGACCGGGGCGGTTCTGAACCGCCTCAGCCGCCGATCTTGTTTTCGATCTGCAAGGCGCGGACATAGGCGATGATGTTCAGCACATCGGACCGGGTCAGACCGTCAATCTTCGGCATGTCGCCGAACGTCCCGTCGTGCTGCGGCACCCCGTCCGTGACCGACTGTTCGTAGGCGGTGTCGGGATGATGGCCGGGCAGATAGTCCGAGGACATCATCGGCGGCCCTTTGTCACTGCCAGCGCCCTTGACGCCATGACAGGCGGCACATTTGACCGCATAAGCCCGTTCGCCCAGCTTTTGCGGATCGGTCAGCGCGGCGGGCACCAGGATCGTGGCGGGATCCATCGTCTCGCCCGACATCGAGGCACTGGCAGGTGCCGCAACCGGCGGCGCGGCGGTTGGGCCAGTTCCGCGCAACACCAACACCGCTGCCACCGCCGCCACGACCACCACCACGCCGCCGCCAATCATCCAGATTTTCATGTCATCCCCTTTGCTTTGATCCGGCCTGGATCCGCCTGGCTGCCTGGCTGCCTGCCTGCCTGCCTGGCTGTCAGACTTGCCGCAACTTCGCCCGCCTCGCAACCGGGCTTTCCCCGCTCTTTCCAATTCCGGGCATTGATGGCAAAGTGGCACCAAGCGGGGCCCGCGACAAACCCCGCAGCCAAGACCGCCAGCAGGCGGCAGAACGGGCAGGAACCGGCATGAACAGGACTTGGATCGGGATCGGGATGCTGGGGCTGGCCGCCGTCCTGGCAACCGGAAAGGTCATGGCGCAGCAAGCCGCTGCCACGATCGAGCAGCAGGTCGAAGGCGGCACCGACCCCGGCATTGCCGGCCCGCGCCCCAGTGCCCGCCAACCGCGCGATCCCGCCATTGGTGCTGTGACCAGCCTGCCGATCCCGCGTTTCGTCTCGCTCAAAGGCAGCGAGGGCAATGCCCGCCGTGGCCCCGGTCTGACCAATCGCATCGACTGGGTGTTCACCCGCGCCGGCATGCCGCTGAAACTGACCGCCGAATACGAGCACTGGCGCCGGGTCGAGGATGCCGATGGCGCGGGCGGCTGGGTCAACTTTGCCCTGCTGTCCGGG
>JAYUGA010000331.1:0-2796 GCA_043738565.1 Rhodobacterales bacterium | reverse complement strand
GTTGGCCCAAGAGCGAGCGTGTCGGGCAGACCACCTGCATGCTGTCTTCGAAAATAGGCACGCTAATCAGGCCGCCTTCCGCAGGAGCCGCACTGGCGATGCCCAGATCGGCCTGCCCGGTTGCCACCAGACGGCGCACATCCGCGCTATCGGTATCCACCATGTCGATCTCTGCCGTGGGCCTGTCAGCTAGGAATTTGGCCAATATCTCAGGGATCAAAAGTGCAGCCACCGAGGGCACCGAGGCGATGCGCAGTCGGCCGCTGGCGCCTGAGGCGTATTCCTCGATCAGGCCAATAGCCGTGTCGTGATCGCGCAACAACACCTTGGCCACTCCCAGCACAAATCCGCCCAGATCGGTCAGGCTGTGCTTGCGGTCGGATTCAAACAGCGGTGCTGCAAGGTGATCCTCGACCTGCTTCAAAGTCATAGAGATGGCCGACTGCGTGCGAAACAACCGATCCGCCGCATCGCGGATGTTGCCGCATTCGGCAACGGTTACAAAGACGCGCAGGGCCTCGGTGCGGAGCATGGCGGACTTCAATAATTCTGAAACGGAGTTCAAGAATAGTCGTTTGGCTGAAGCAGGTCAAATAGCTAACTGCCAGTCGCAGCAACAGGAGCGCGCGATGACCGGAAAGCAGTTCAGTTTGGAGGAGGTCGAGACGCTGGCTTGCCGGGTGCTCACGGTGGCAGGCGCTTCTATTGCGGCTGCCTCTGCCGTCGCCCGCTCGATCCGTCTGGCAGAGCGGGACGGCATCCGCAGCCACGGTCTGCTGTATCTACCAATCTATGCCGAACATCTGCGCTGCGGCAAGGTTCTGGGTCTGGCCGAACCCGTCGTATCGCATCCCAAACCCGGCAGCATCCGCGTCGATGCGGCCAATGGCTTTGCCCATACCGCCATTGACGCCGGTTGGCAAACTTTCACCGATGCGGCCCGGCATTGCGGGATTGCAGCGCTGACCTTGCACCGGTCCTATAACTGCGGCGTCTTGGGGCATCATGCCGAGCGGTTGGCCGAACAGGGCCTGATCGGGCTGTGCTTCACTCACGCGCCCGCCTCTATAGCGCCAATCGGCGGCAAAGTTCCGGTAATCGGCACCAACCCCTTTGCGATTGCCGTGCCCGATGGGGAGGGAGGTGCGCTGCTGGTGATCGACCAATCCGCTAGCATCATTGCCAAGTCGGAAATCTTGCTGCGTGCCCGCAAAGGCGAACCGATCGAGCCAAACTGGGCGCTGGATGCCGAGGGCCGGCCCACAATCGTGGCCGATGCGGCGTTGCGGGGCTCGATGCTGCCCGCCGGAGGGCAAAAGGGATTTGGCCTTGGCCTGATGGTGGAAATTCTGGCCGCCGCCTTGTCCGGCGCCAACCTCAGCCAAGACGCCAGCCCGTTTTCGGGTACGGCAGGCGGGTCACCCGGCACCGGGCAATGTTTCATCGCTCTGGACCCGGCAGGGTTTTCCGGCGCGATCTTTGACCAAAGCCTGCGGCGGCTCGCTGCCTCGATCACCGATCAGCACGGCGCGAGACTTCCCGGGTCGCGGCGCAAAGCCAACCGCACGCTCATCGAAGCCGACGGCGTTTTCGTGGATGCTGCATTGTTGGCGCGGATTGCGGCGTGACTTCATTTTTGTTGAAATTCACTTGATTTATATTCGTTTGATTGAAGTTGTCCGTCCACCTAGCTTCCCGTCAATGCCTCGCATCTAAGGCGAATCGATCAAACGGGGAGTCAGAATGAAAACCATATTGAAACTCACGACCGCAGCGCTGCTTGCAGCTATGGGCCTAGCAACCGCCACCACCGCCCAAGCCGCCAATTGCGGCACGGCGGGCACGGTGACGATCGCGGAAATGACTTGGCTGTCCGCCGGGACACTCGCCCATGTCGCGCAAAAGATCATGGCTGCGGACTAAGGCTGCGATGCAGAGCTGATACCGGGCGACACGGTGCCCACGGCGACCTCGATGCTGACCAAGGACCAGCCCGATGTGGCACCCGAACTGTGGGTGTCCACCGCACAGTCGATCTGGGTCCAGATGCAGGCCAAAGGCAACGTCTCCAAGGCGTCGGACATCTTCGCCTCGGGCGGGGAGGAGGGCTGGTGGATCCCCGATTACATCGCCAAAGCCCACCCCGAGAACAAGACGATTGAGGATCTGAAGGCAAACTGGAAGGTATTTGCCGATCCCTCCAACCCCGAAAAAGGCCGCATTTACGGGTGCCCGCCCGGCTGGGGCTGCGAGCCGATCACCAACAACCTCTTTAAAGCCCTCGGGCTGGCCGAGACTTTCGAGATGTTCCCTCCGGGCTCTGGCGAAACGCTGAAAGCCTCGATTGCCAAGGCTGTTTCTCGCAAGGAACCCTTCCTTGGCTACTACTGGGGTCCGACCGATGTGATCGGCAAATACCACATGGTCCTGATGGCAACCTCGCCGTTCGACGCCGAAAACTACAAGTGTCTTGTCGATGCCAACTGCACCATTCCCAAGGTCAGCGGCTGGGCCAAGGGCGAGATGGCGGTAGCTGTCGTGACCTCGCTCAAAACGCGGGCGCCGGATGAGTCCGAGTTCCTGAGCAAAATGCAGGTGCCGAACGATGACATCAGCACCGTTCTGGCCTGGGGTGACACCAACGGCGCCACCACGGATGAGGTCGCGACCTATTTCCTGAAGAACTACGAGGCGATCTGGACCAAGTGGGTTCCCGCTGATGTAGCCAACAAGGTCCGCGCCTCTCTTTGACCTGACGCAGGGGCAGCGCCAGCGCTGCCCCCCTTTCCCGAAACC
>JAYUGA010000330.1:0-7839 GCA_043738565.1 Rhodobacterales bacterium | reverse complement strand
GCATCGCCACCCGCTACGACAGATGCCCGATCCTGTTCCTCTCAGCCTGCGCTCTGGCTGCAACCGTCATGTTCTGGTTGTGAGTCCTGACCCTAGCGAAATGACCGCCTCGATGATGTTGATCTGGTCTTCGACGGCTACGTCGCTACTCGATCCGAACCGTTCGGTTTCGATGCCAAGTTTTGCTGCGGCAGCTTCCGCCGATTCCGCGATCTTGATCTGAAAAACGTCGTTGATCAGCGTTTTTGGCATGATCGCTATTTTCTTGCCCTCGGCGAGCGCCGGCATTGCGCCGATGGCGATTGCGGCGGACGCGTAGAGGATAGCGAGACCGATTCGGCGCCGTGTGAATTTGGCAAACATTTTCTCTCTCCCGTTACATTGGTTTTCCTGCAGGTAGGCTGACGCTATGTTTTATCATCATGATTGTCAATAATTTAGTTGACACTTTTTTCCACCCGTGCTTTTTGTAGGAAATGCACTTTGAATGGCGGCGGCCGTGATCAGTGGGACAGCCGCGCAAAAAGGATTAAGAAAATGATCAGGATCGGGGTGCTCGGAGCGGGCTTCATCGGACAGATGCACGGGCTTACATTCACGACGGCAGCCATGGCGAGTTGGCAGCCCAAGATCGACGTTCGGCTTGTTGCGCTTTCAGAACAGAACAAGGAAGTCGCCGACGCGACGGGCACCCGATATGGTTATGAACGGACCAGCGCGGATTGGCGTGAAGCCGCCACTTCTCCTGATGTCGATTTGTTCATCAATGCCGGTCCCAATCATCTCCACGCCGAGCCAACGATAGCCGCAGCTCAAGCCGGTAAGGCGGTCTTTTGTGAAAAGCCGCTCGCCGGTTCCGCCGACGAGGCCTATGCCCTCTGGAAGGCTGTTGAGGCGACTGGTGTCGTCAACATGTGCGCTTTCATGCATCGTTCAATCCCTGCTCTTAATCTTGCGCGGGCCATGATACGTTCCGGCGAGCTTGGTGAAATTCGTCATTTCCGGTCGCGATTTCTGCTCAACATGCTGACCGGCGGTCCGCTGAACTGGCGCTTTAGCAAATCTCAGGCCGGTCTGGGGGCGCTCGGAGATCTTGGGTCGCATCATATTGACCAGGCGCGCTTTCTGGTCGGAGAAGTCGCCTCGGTAGCGGCCATGACGGGGACATGGAGCAAGGATTCCTCCAATCAGATTCTGGACGTCAACGACGATGCCTTCGTCTGCGCCGCACGTCTCGAGAATGGCGCCACCGCGTCCTTCGAGGCGACACGCGTGGCTGGAGCGCACAATCTCGGCGGCTTCATCGAAGTCGATGGCACCAAAGGCTCGATCGCTTTCCACATGGAACGGTTAAACGAGTTGGTGATCTATGAACCAAAGCGCGGCCCACGAGTGCAGATGGTGACACAGGCAGGCCACCCCTACAGCGACTTCTGGCTGCCAATGGGTATTCAGGGCCAGCATCCTCTCGGCTGGAACGAATGTTTCGCCCATCAGGCGCGTCACATGCTCGAGGCCGTTGCAAGCGGCAAAACGATCGCGCCCCGAGCGACGTTCGAGGATGGCTACCGTGTTGCCGAAACGGTCGATGCAATTGCTCGTTCGGCGGAATCAAAAAGCTTTGAAAACGTCACATTCCGAAATTGAGCTCAACAGAGCTCGGCCTGTCATATTGCCGTGTTGTGGTGATTAAGTCCGCTCCCAAAAAAAGGCCGAAGCGGTGCCGCCGCTTCGGTGTCCTTCCTTTGGTCATGAAGCGGATCACGGCGGGTAAGCGATGATGTGGACGCCCCCCCTGACGCCATCTTTGTGCCAAGGTGGGGCGTGGTGAAGCACCACAAAGGAGGAAGCGTCCATCGAAGAAGTTATAGCCTGTCCTCATTTAGGTTATTCGCAAAGCGGGCCAGACGGCATTGCGCCGAAGCTGCCCCGCAGGGCCGTCGTCATTGGTGGTGTCATGGTGGCGCCGAATTTTGCCCGCGCCATGGACGCACGGTGTGATACTTTGCGTCTACCTGTCCCTGACGCGCCCATTTCCGGTGGGTCGGTCAAGGCCGCAAATGGCAAGCTTGCGATCATGGCCTCTGGCACCGCCGCAGCCTTCAACGCCGCGCGCCCTATGCTGAATGCGACGGCCGAAAAAGTCTTTGAACTGGGCGACAGCGTCGGCATGGGATCGGCGATGAAAGCCGTGAACCAGATGCTCGCCGGCACCCATATCGCCGCGATGGCCGAAGCGATAACCTTTGGCATGACCCAAGGCATTGCACCCGAGACGTTCCTGAAGGTCATCCCCGACTACGCCGGAACCAGCTGGATGCTGGAGAACCGGGCGCCGCATATCGTGGCCGGCAACTACACGCCACATTCGGCAGTGGACATCTGGCCCAAGGATCTGGGTATCGTCCTGGATGCCGCACGCACCGCAAAATTCGCGGCCCCGTTGACTGCGGCGGCGCTGCAGCAATTCATCGCGGCTGCGGACATGGGGCTGGGCCGCGAAGACGCCGCCGCCGTGGCCAAGGTCTATGCCCGCAATGCCAGGCTGACCCTGCCGGGCCAAGGCTGAACATGACGACGTTCTTTGGGGCCATCGCCGACGATTTCACCGGGGCTACTGATCTTGCGGGCCTGCTCGCCCGCTCGGGCGTGCCCGTTTCCCTCCGCATTGGCGTGCCATCAGAACCGCCGTCAGATACCGCGCCGCTGGAAATCATCGCCCTCAAATCCCGCACCGCCCCGGTGGCCGAAGCGGTGGCTGAAACCCGCGCGGCGCTCGCTTGGCTGCGCCGTGCCGGGGCGCAGCGGTTTTTCTGGAAATACTGTTCCACCTTCGATTCCACGCCGCACGGCAATATCGGGCCGGTGGCCGAGGCGTTGATGGCGGATTTGGGGGCACGCCAAACGATCTATTGCCCTGCCTTCCCCGAGAACGGCCGCAGCATTTTCATGGGCAATCTCTTTGTCGGTGACCAGCCGCTGTCGGAAAGCCCGATGAAAGACCACCCGCTGACGCCGATGCGGGATTCCAACCTGATGCGCCTGCTGGCGCCGCAAGTGACCATGGCTGTCGGGCTGGCCAACCGCCTGACCGTTGCCAAAGGGGCGAATGCGCTGCGCCAGCGCCTAGATGACCTCATGGCGCAGAGTGTCGCCCATGTCGTTGTCGATGCGGTCAGCAATGACGACCTCTATCTGACTGCCGAGGCCTGCCAGTCCATGCCTTTGCTGGCCGGCGGCAGCGCTGTGGCGATGGCCCTGCCAGAACTTTGGCTGAAACAGGGGTTGCTGTCCAAGGCCGACGCGACCCAAGTTCCACGCGCGCCGGATGGCCCGGCCCTCGTGCTGTCGGGCAGTTGCTCGGCCATGACCAACCGTCAGGTGGCGGCTTATCTTACAGGCGGGCATCCGGCATTTCGCCTCGACCCGCTGGACCTCGCCCATAGCGGGGCGGAACCCGCATTGGCATGGCTGGCCGTTCAAGACCCGCAATCCGCCCCGATCCTCTACGCTACGGCGGAGCCTGACGCGGTGCGCGCGGCACAAGCCAAACTCGGCACCGAGCGCGCCGGAAAACTGGTGGAGGACGCCCTTGCCGCCTGTGCAGTTGCCGCGTGCGATCGCGGAACGCGGCGCTTCGTGGTGGCGGGCGGCGAAACATCGGGGGCCGTTGCTAAGGCGCTTGGCATCGACCGGCTGAACATCGGCCCCGAAATTGCCCCGGGCGTGCCGTGGTGTTTTGCCCACAGCGGTGGGCAGACCGTGGCGATCACCCTGAAATCGGGTAACTTCGGCACCGAGCCGTTTTTCACCAAAGCGTTGAGGATGCTGGACCAATGACGACAGAAAACACCTTGCGCGAACAGATCTGCGCGCTTGCCAAATCCATGTTCGACCGGTGGCTGACGAGTGGGTCCACCGACAACATCTCGGCCCGCACCCCGGACGGCGGCTTGCTGGTATCGCCGACCGGCACCAGCTTTGGCCGTCTTGACCCCGCGCGCCTCAGCCGGTTTGACGCCAATGGCCTGCATATCAGCGGCGACAAACCGACCAAGGAAATGCCCCTGCACGCCGCGTTCTATGACACACGCAGTCAGGCCTGTGCGGTCGTGCATCTGCATTGCTGCCATGCCGTCGCCCTGTCTACCTTCCCCGATGTGGACGCCGACAATTTCCTGCCGCCGATCACCCCTTACGCCATCATGCTGCTGGGCCGGGTGAAACTGTTGCCGTATTTCCGCCCCGGCGATGCCGCCATGGGTCAGGCCGTCCGGGGCCTGGCGGGCAAGCGCAGTGCCGTGATGTTGGCCAACCATGGTCCGGTGGTCGCGGCCAAAGATGTTGAAGCCGCCTGCAATACCATCGAAGAACTGGAAGCCACGGCGCGCCTTGCCTTGCTGACTCACGGTCTGAACCCAAAGCTGCTGACCGAGGCGCAAATTCGCGATGTGGTCACAACTTTCAATGTCGAGTGGGACGCATGAAATTTTCTGCCAACCTTGGGTTCCTATGGGCCGACCGGCCGCTGCCCGACGCCATTCGCGCGGCAAAAGCGGCTGGTTATGTCGCAGTGGAATGCCATTGGCCTTATGACACGCCCACCGCCGAAACCTTGGCCGCTTTGCAGGAAACCAACCTGGCCATGCTGGGCCCGAACACGCGGCGCGGCAATACCGCCATCGGCGAAAACGGCCTTTCCGCGCTGCCTAGCCGCGAAGCCGACGCCCGCGCCGCGATTGACGAAGCCCTTGCCTATGCCCGCGCGACCAATACCCGCGCTGTGCATGTCATGGCGGGCAACACCAGCGGGCCCCGCGCTGGTGCGGTCTTTTTGGCCAACCTGACCTATGCTTGCGGGCAAGCCGCCCCGGACGGCATCACCATCCTAATTGAACCCCTGAACCCCTACAACGCCCCCGGCTATTTCTTGAACAGCACGGGGTAGGCCGCCGACATCATTCGTGCAGTCGCGCAGCCGAACCTGCGGATGATGTTCGATTGCTATCACATCCAGATCATCGAAGGCGACGTGACCCGACGGCTGGAAGCGATGTTGCCGCTGGTCGGCCATATCCAGATCGCCTCGGTCCCGGATCGCGGCATCCCGGATCATGGTGAACTTGACTACGGTTTTGTCCTGTCCCGGATCGCAGCTTTAGGCTGGCCGCATCCGATCGGGGCCGAATACCTGACCGACGGCAGCGCCAATCCCGATATGCGTTGGCTTGAAAAATACAAATGACGGCCAAAGGCCGGGCCGGATCAGCCGCTTCAAAAGGAGCAGTATGATGAACGACAAACTGGTGATCGGCTTTATTGGCCTGGGCTTCATGGATCATGGCATGGCCAAAATTATCCGCGCGGCTGGCACTGTGGACCTGTCCCGGTTTCGTTCCGGTCTTTTGAGAGCAATACTTGCCATCAATGAGACTGGATATGGCAGCAAGACACAGCGACGCGTTCAAGCGGGATGCAGTTCGCTTCGCGCTGACCAGTGGTTTGACAATGCGTCAGGTCGCGTCTGATTTGGGTGTCGGGCTTTCGACGCTCAAGTGGGTTCGGGCGATTTCCGAGGAGGCCAAGGTCCCCGAACAGGACGCGGAGCTTCTGCGTGAGAACGAACGACTGCGCAAAGAGAACCGCATTCTCCGGGTTTAAGCCGGACAAGAAAACAGTCCGGGGGGCTGTTGAAAAAGTCGAGGCGACTGGAAAACTCGGTATAGCTGTTGAAACTATCTCGCGCAAAATCAACATCTTGTGCCAATTTCAACTGAATTTCGGCAATTCGGGCTTATTTCAACAGCCCCTGGAGGACTGTTTTCCCGGCGAAAGGAGGGAGGTGCCAAAAAAGCGGCGATGGTCTTCGCGGCCCAAAAACCGTGAAGTTTCAGAATATTGCCGACTATAGCGGCGGTCTGATACGCAGCCATTTGTGTCGCCTGATGGGTGTGACGGATCGCGGGCTTCGCGCCTGAAAGCACCGGCCGCCATCGCATCGCCAACGCCGCGAAATGGTGCTCTTGGCGCATATCCGCGATCAGCACCGTCTGAGCCTGGGAAGCTACGGCCGACCTCGCTTGACGGTAGAGTTGAACGCGCTGAACCTTCGGGTTGGCCTGCGTCGCGTTGGTCGTCTGATGCGCCAGAACGGCGTCCAGGTCGTCCGCAGTCGCAAATTCAAGCGCACCACGGACAGCGACCATGCCTTCAACATCGCGCCGAATCTTTTGCAACAAGACTTCACCGCGAGCGGTGCCGAACCAGAAGTGGGTCAGTGACATCACTTACGTGTGGACCCGCGAAGGCTGGGTCTATCTCGCTGTTATCCTTGATCTGTTTTCACGGCGTGGGGTCGGCTGGGCGATCAGCAACCGCATGAAGCAGGATCTGGCTCTGCGGGCCGTGAACATGGCGATCGCGATCCGCAAGCCGCCACCGGGCTGCATTCACCATACCGACCGGGGGTCGCAATATTGTGCCCACGACTACCAGAAGCGTCTGCGCAGGTACCGGTACCACGACCACCGGCGTCACCAAGACCGTCAACATCGGTTCGGCCACGGCGGGCGCGGGCGGCACGACGGTGGTGAACACACCAACGGTTACGTTCGCCAACGCGGTCACGCAGGTCGGGATGCCACAGGCCAATCTCACGGCCCAACTGCTTGGCCTTGGCGGGGCGACAGCGGACGCCACCAACCGTCTGTCGGTGAACGCACCCGCAGTTCTCCTGAACAACGCGGGTGCCGGGATCGAGGTGACTGTCAACAAGGCCGCAGCGGCCAATGACGCCGCCTTTGCCTTCAAGACCGGGTTCTCGGCCCGCGCCTTGATCGGCTTGCTCGGCAGTGACGATTTCAGCTTCAAGGTCAGTCCGGATGGCTCGACCTGGAACACGGGCCTGACCATAGATCGCACCACCGGTCGCCCGACCCTGCCGCAGGGTGTAGTTCTGGGCGGTCTCGCTGCGGATCCTTCCGGACGCGCCGATGGCTGGATCTGGCTCAACACCACCGCGCAACGCCTGAGAGCCCGGGCCGACGGAGTGGATTTCAACCTGGGGCCGCTGACCGGCACCGGGCTGCTGGCCGTGGCGGACAACGCGCTGGAGGCATCAACCGTGATTTCCGCCCCAGGTGTTGCCCCCACCTCCATCATCACCGTCTCGCTCGCCCCTTCACTTGATGCCGACGAGAACAGCCCTGAGCTTCTCGACCTCCTCACCCTCTGGGCCGAGCCGGGAACCGACCAGATCACCCTCAACGCCACCTTTTCCGACCCGACCTCGGGTTCGGTCAAAATCAACTGGAGTGCAAACTGATGGCCAAACTGTCCCGTGACCTGACTTCCGGCACCCTGCATCCGCGAGAGAATATCACCGGTTCGGGTGCCCTTGGCGCGCTGAACGCCGAGATCGTGATCAACGCCGATGGCGCATCGACCGTAGCCCTCGACCTGCGCGGCACTTTCAACATGACGGTTGAGGTGGCTGGATCGGTCGATGGCACCAACTGGACCCTGCTGGCGGTCCGGTCCATTTCAGGCGGAACCTACTTGGCGGCCGTCACGGGCACCGCAGCGGGCGCTTGGGTGGCGGCCTGTGCCGGGTTCGCCAAAGTCCGCGCGCGGGTGACCGCCTACACCTCGGGCGCAGCCACAGCGACCCTGCTGGCGGCGACCGGACTTCTGGATGATCGCCTGCTCGGGGAGGTGTCCTCCAACGCAGCCACGATCACCGCTGCGCTGAGCACGGCGGCGACCCTGATCCTGACCGCCCCGGGCGCTGGCCTGCGTCATTACATCACCGGCCTGCGCATCGAGCGGCATGCGGCGGCG
>JAYUGA010000329.1:0-20017 GCA_043738565.1 Rhodobacterales bacterium | reverse complement strand
ATGGCGGGGCGCTGTTGACCGCAGCGTGCCGGATTGAGGAAAGCGTGGTGGCAGCGATCGAGGCTTGCGTGCCGCTGGCGCCGCTCCACAATCCGGCCAATCTGGTGGCGATCCGGGCATTGGCTGCATTGCTGCCGGATTTACCGCAATATGCCAGTTTTGACACCGCCTTTCACGCCAGCAATCCGGCGGTGGCCTTGCGCTATGCCTTGCCCGCGGCGGCCGAGGCTCTGGGGCTGCGACGCTATGGGTTTCACGGGATCAGTTTTGCCGCACTTGTTCGAAAAGTGAAAGAAATGCGGGCGGGAGACGGATCTGGAAGGCTACTTGCATTGCATTTGGGAAATGGCGCGTCGCTGTGTGCCATTGTGGATGGCCGGTCTGTGGCGACAACGATGGGCTATTCGCCGCTGGATGGCTTGACGATGGGGACCCGGACTGGCGCAATTGACGGCAACGCGGTCCTGCGGCTGGCGGAGGTCTACGGGCTTGCAGAAGCGGGGCGGATTTTGAACCGGGAGAGCGGACTGAAGGGCTTGGGCGGCAGCAGCGACATGCGGGCTTTGCAAGGGGCAGGGACGGCGGCGGCACGGTTTGCGGTGCAGCATTTCTGCTATTGGGCGGTCAGGCATGCAGGCTCGATGATCGCGGCGATGGGCGGGCTCGATGCGGTGGCCTTCAGCGGCGGGATTGGTGAGAATGATGCGGCGGTGCGCGGCGAAATTCTGATGGGGTTGGACTGGGTGGCCAAGGGCAAGCCGGTCTGGGTCATTCCGGCAGAGGAGGAACGGCAAATCGCGGCGGAGGCTTTGGCCTTGATCGGGGCCGGTCGGTGACGGGCGCGATTTCCGCTGGACAATGTCCCAGCTTGACGGCCCAATGCGGGAAAATGGACCAGCGGCGACCGGGTCTGCCGCTGTTCTGTTCCGACGTTGACAGAACGGCAGGCCAAGCATGAACGCACCGCCACTGAACACCTCGCCGCCCGTCTCTGACGAGATCCGCCGCACGACCTGCTACATGTGCGCCTGCCGCTGCGGCATCAATGTGCATCTGAAATCGGGCAGGGTGTCCTATATCGAAGGCAACCGGGATCATCCGGTGAACAAAGGCGTTTTGTGCGCCAAGGGTGCGGCCGGGATCATGCAGATCAACGCGCCGTCACGGCTGCGCGCCCCGTTGAAGCGGGTCGGACCGCGCGGATCCGGCGCGTTTGAAGAGATTTCATGGGACGAGGCTTTGGCGCTGGCAGTGTCGTGGCTGATGCCCTTGCACGAGACGGCGCCGGAGAAGCTGGCGTTTTTCACCGGGCGGGACCAGAGCCAGAGTTTTACGGGATGGTGGGCCCAGGCATTCGGTACCCCGAACTATGCGGCGCATGGCGGGTTTTGTTCCGTCAACATGGCGGCGGGTGGGATCTATACGATTGGTGGGTCGTTCTGGGAATTTGGGGCACCGGATTGGGAAAGAACCAAGCTGTTTATTCTATTTGGCGTGGCGGAGGATCACGATTCAAATCCGATAAAAATTGGACTGGGTCGATTGAAACAACGTGGAGTCCGGGTAATTGGTGTCAATCCAATTCGTACCGGATATAATGCAATTGCCGATGACTGGATTGGAATTACCCCCGGCACCGATGGGTTGCTGATACTTTCGCTGGTTCATTGCCTGCTGGGTGCAGGGAAGATTGACCTGAACTATCTGGAGAAATTCACCAATGCGCCGCTGCTGGTGAACGAGGCGGAGGGTCCGGAGAAAGGGCTGATACTGAAGAACGCCGAAAGCCAGCCGTTTGTGATCGACAAGCGAACAGGTATGCCCGCGCCTTGGGATGGCAAAGGTGTGCAGCCCGATCTGGGCGCAGTTTGGCAGGGGCATCGGACGGTGTTTCAGCATATGGCGGCGCGGTATTTAAGCACTGACTACGCCCCGGAAGCAGTGGCGGAACGCTGCGGAATTACGGCGTTGCGGATTCACGCTTTAGCCGCCGAATTGGCGCGGGTGGCCTTTGACGAGGCGATTGAGATCAAGCAATCGTGGACGGACTTTCGCGGCGATTATCATCCGACCATGCCGGGTCGTCCGGTTTCTTTTCACGCGATGCGGGGAATTTCGGCGCATTCCAACGGGTTTCAGACGGCGCGCGCCATGCATTTGTTGCAAATCGTCCTGGGCACAATCGAAGTGCCGGGTGGATTTCGGATGAAGCCGCCTTATCCAAAGCCGTTGGAGGCGCATCCGACGCCGCATTTTGCCGCCGTTCCTGGCAAGCCATTGACCGGGCCGCATCTGGGCTACGTGCGGGGGCCGGAACAATTGGCGTTGAAGGAGGATGGCACACCGGCGCGCATTGACAAGGCATTTACATGGGAAAATCCGTTTTCTGCACATGGTTTGATGCATATGGTAATTTCCAATGCCCATGCGGGGGATCCTTACAAGATCGACACCCTATTTTTATATATGGCTAATATGGCCTGGAATTCTTCGATGAATACGACCTCTGTGATGGGGATGTTGACGGATAAAGATGTTTCGGGAGAATATGTTATTCCAAGGATTATTTATTCAGATGCCTATGCCAGCGAAATGGTGGCGTATGCTGATCTCATTATACCAGACACAACCTATATGGAGCGGCACGATTGCATTTCGCTGCTCGACCGACCGATTTCTGAACCAGATGCCGCGGGGGATTCAATTCGTTGGCCAGTGTTGGAGCCGGATCGCGCAGTGCGGGGATTTCAATCGGTGTTGCTGGATTTGGGGGCACGGTTGGGGTTGCAACCGATGGTCAGGGAGGATGGATCTGCAAAATTCAAGGACTATGCCGATTATATCCAACACCACATGCGCAGGCCCGGTGTGGGACCGCTGATTGGCTTTCGTGGTGTGGACGGAACGAAGGAGGGGCGTGGGGAGGCCAATTCCAACCAGATCGCCGCCTATATCGCCAAAGGTGGGTTTTATCAAGCCCACGTGCCGGGAGAGGCGGCGTTTTATAAACCGTGGAATGCAGCGTATCAGGACTGGGCAGTTAAAACTTCGTTCTACGAGTCGCCGCAACCATATTTGTTCAGCATCTATTCTGAGCCGATGCGGAAATTTCAATTGGCGGCTGAAGGCCACGGTTATATTCAACCACCGGATCATTTGCGCGAGCGTCTAAAACGGACAATGGACCCTATGCCAATCTGGTATTCGCCGTTTGAAGCGGTGACCGCGGTTACCTATCCGATCCATGCGCTGACCCAAAGGCCGATGGATATGTATCATTCCTGGGGCAGCCAGAATGCGTGGCTGCGGCAGATTCGAGGCAAGAATTTTCTGTATGTGCCTACGAAGATTTGGGTTTCTGAAGGTTTTTCCACGGGAGATTATGCGCGGGTGACGTCGCCCAACGGGGTGATTACCGTGCCGGTTGCGCACATGGCGGCGTTGAATGAAAACACGGTCTGGACTTGGAATGCAATTGGCAAGCGCAGGGCGGCCTGGGCGCTGGATGAAGGGGCAACGGAGGCGACGGAGGGATTTTTGCTGAACCATCTGATCTCGGAGCTTTTGCCGGAACGGGCCGACGGGTTGCGCTATTCCAATTCGGATCCGGTGACGGGGCAGGCAGCTTGGTTTGATCTGCGGGTCAGGATTGAACGGGTCGAACCAAGGGACCATTCGGAGCCGCAGTTTGCGCCCATTCCGAGGGTTGTGCCAAAGGGGGAAAAGCGATGACGATGCTGCCTTTGCAAACGGAGCATCAGCTCGGGCTGGTGGTGGATCTGGATACCTGTGTGGGGTGTCAGGCTTGCGTGACGGCTTGCAAGGGTTGGAATGATCAAGGCTATGGCGCACCACTTTCGGACCAGAATCCTTATGGAGCAGAGCCTTCCGGGACGTTCTTAAACCGAGTTCACAGCTATCAGGTGCAACCTATTGACAGTGCATCACAAATCATCAACTTTCCGCGATCCTGCCTCCATTGCGAGGATGCGCCCTGCGTCACGGTTTGCCCGACCGGGGCGTCTTACAAGCGCGCCTTTGACGGGATCGTGCTGGTGAACGAGGATGCCTGCATCGGCTGCGGGCTGTGCGCCTGGGCCTGTCCTTACGGTGCGCGGGAGATGGATGCGGAGGCGGGGGTGATGAAAAAATGCACCCTGTGCGTCGACCGTATCTATAACGAAAACCTGCCCGAGGAGGATCGGGAACCGGCGTGCGTGCGGACGTGTCCGACCGGGGCGCGGCATTTTGGCGATTTCAGTGATCCCGACAGCGCGGTTAGTCGGCTGGTGCGGGAGCGGGGCGGGTATGATCTGATGCCGGATCTCCGGACGAAACCTACCAACAAATATCTGCCGCCGCGCAAGAAGGACCTGCGATCAGAGGCGAGTTTGCTGGCGCCGCTTCTGGACATCACGGCGGTGGGGTTTGCCGGATGGCTGGACCGGGTGTTAGGGAAAGCTGAATGAATCCGGCACCTTCGGTTGTTGCCTTTACAGTGCTATCGGGGATGGGGTTTGGCTGTCTGGCGTTCCTGGCACTGGGATTGCCGGCGCCGTCAGGGTGGTTTGCGTTCCTACTTTGGGGGTTGGGGTACGGGTTGGCGGTGACGGGATTGCTGGCCTCGACCTTTCATCTGGGCAATCCGCAACGGGCTTTGATGGCGTTTTTGCAGTGGCGGTCTTCATGGCTTTCGCGCGAGGCCTGGGCGTCGGTGGCTGCGCTGTTGGTACTGGCGCCGGTGGCGTTGTCGGATTGGTTGGGATTGGGGATTTGGCGCGGATGGGGGGTGTTGGGGGCGGTGTTGTGTGTGGCGACGGTTTTCGCCACTGCGATGATCTATACCCAGTTGAAGACCGTACCGCGTTGGAATCATTGGATAACGCCAGTGTTGTTTTTGGGATTCATGGGCACGGGCGGGGCGATTCTGGTGGGGAATCTGGTGGCTGTTCCGCTGTGTCTGGGGCTCGCGATTGCGCTGATTCTGGGGTTTCGGATCGGGGATGGGCGGTTTAAGGAAGTGGCTCAAAGCATTGGAAAGGCTACCGGATTGGACCGGATCGGTGAGGTTTCGGTGTTCGAGTTGCCGCATACCGGGCCGAACTATCTGCTGCGCGAAATGATTTACGTCGTGGCGCGGCGGCATGTGGTGAAATTGCGTTATATTGCCGTGGGTTGCGCGGCAGTGGTGCCTGCGGTGCTGCTGGTGGTGCTGCCCGCGCATCTGGTGGTTTTTGCACTGGCGGCGGTGGTGCATCTGCTGGGGGCGCTGGCGGCGCGGTGGTTGTTTTTCGCCGAGGCCGAGCATGTGGTCGGGTTGTATTACGGGAAAAGGTAGGGTGTGAGGGTGTCTTGAACGCGTCTTGCCCGCGTCTTGCTTGCGTCTACACGGAAGATGGCACTTGGGTCGCTTTGGTGCGCGATAAAACCGCATCCTACATCGAGCGCCAAATTAAAGCAGTTTGCTACCAATGTGAATCGGCCACTGGTCAAGCCCGAAGATGGGCTTTCCTTGCGGGCGTGAAGAAAGCCCATCTTCGGGCTTGATGAACGCCTGTTGTGGGCGGGTCACATCAAATGCAAACCGCGTTGCTATCCGTCACCCCTTATTCGCCCGGTTCGCGATCAAATCCTCGACCACCCCCGGATCGGCCAGTGTCGAGGTATCGCCCAGTGCCGCAAAATCGTTTTCGGCGATCTTGCGCAGAATCCGCCGCATGATCTTGCCGCTGCGGGTTTTGGGCAGGCCGGGGGCCCATTGGATCAGGTCGGGTTGGGCGATGGGGCCGATTTCGGTGCGGACCCATTTGACCAGTTCCTGCTTCAACTCGTCCGACGCCACCTCGCCTTTCATCAGGGTGACATAGGCGTAGATGCCCTGGCCCTTGATGTCATGCGGATAGCCGACCACGGCGGCCTCGGCGACTTTTTCATGGGCGACGAGGGCGGATTCGACCTCGGCGGTGCCCAGGCGGTGGCCGGAGACGTTCAGGACGTCATCGACCCGGCCGGTGATCCAGTAATAGCCGTCGGCGTCGCGGCGGCAGCCGTCGCCGGTGAAGTAATAGCCGGGATACTGGACGAAATAGGCCTCCTCGAAGCGCTGATGGTCGCGCCACAGGGTGCGCATCTGGCCGGGCCAGCTGTCGGCGATGCAGAGCACGCCTTCGGTTTGCACCTCTGGCAAGACTTTACCGGTGGCGGGGTCGAGAACCTCGGGTTTGACGCCGAAGAACGGCAGGGTGGCGGAGCCGGGTTTTTGCGGGATGGCACCAGGAAGGGGGGTGATGAGGTGGCCGCCGGTTTCGGTCTGCCAGAACGTGTCGACCACGGGCAGTTTGCCGGCGCCGACATGGGTGAAATACCAGTTCCACGCCTCGGGGTTGATTGGTTCGCCCACGGTGCCGAGGAGGCGCAGCGAGGACAGGTCGTGCTGGTGCGGCCAGTCGGGGCCGAGGGCCATCAGGCTGCGGATGGCGGTGGGGGCGGTGTAGAACTGGGTGACGCGGTGTTTGGCAATGACCTGCCAGAACCGTCCGGCGTCGGGGTGGGTCGGAACCCCTTCGAACATCAGGGTGGTGGCACCATTGGCGAGCGGGCCGTAGACGATATAGGAGTGGCCGGTGACCCAGCCGACATCGGCGGTGCACCAGAAGATGTCGCCATCGTGGTAGTCGAAGGTCATCTGATGGGTGAGGGCGGCGTAGACGAGGTAGCCGCCGGTGGTGTGGACCACGCCCTTGGGTTTGCCGGTGGAGCCCGAGGTGTAGAGGATGAACAGCGGGTCTTCGGCCCCGATTTCGGCATAGGCGCAGTAGGGCTGGGCTGCGGCCATTGCGGCGCGCAGGTCGATGTCGCGGCCTGCGACCCAGTGGGTGGCATCGCCGGTGTGTTTGACGACGAGGCATTTCACGTCTTCGCGGCAATGGCGCAGGGCCTGATCGGTGTTGGCCTTGATCGCCGTTTTCTTGCCGGCGCGGAGGCCGTAATCGGCGGTGATGACGACTTTGGCTTCGCAATCGTTGATGCGATTGGCCAGCGCATCGGGCGAGAAGCCGCCGAAGACGACCGAGTGGATGGCTCCGATGCGGGCGCAGGCGAGCATGGCGTAAGCGGCCTCGGGGATCATCGGCAGGTAGAGGACGACGCGGTCGCCTTTGGCAACGCCGTGGGATTTCAACACGTTGGCGAGGCGGCAGGTTTGGTCGAGCAGTTCGGCATAGGTGATGTGGCGGGCGGGGGATGTGGGGTCATCGGGCTCCCAGATGATCGCAGTCTGGCTGGCGCGGGTCAGCATGTGGCGGTCGATGCAGTTGGCGGCGATGTTCAGGGTGCCATCTTCGAACCATTTGATCGAGACGGCACCGGGCGCGAAGGAGGTGTTCTTGACGCGGGTGTAGGGCTTGATCCAGTCGAGCCGCTGGCCTTGTTCGGCCCAGAAGGTATCGGGGTCGGTGATCGAGGCCGCGTAGGCTTTGGCATAGCCCTCGGGCGTCATATGGGCATGGGCCACGAAATCGGGTGAGGCGGTGAACAGGGTGGGGGCGCGGTCTGACATGTGATCCTCCCAGATCAGGTCGCATTGCGGCGCGGCCTTGGTCTATGCTTTGGGGCCAGTCTAGCGTGGCCGTCGGCAGGGGGAAGCGGATTTGCGAGCTGTCTAGGCGTCGAGTGCGTCGAGTGCGGCGAGGTCGGGCAGGTAGCGGGCGAGGGGTGGGGTGAGGCCGGCTTTTTCGAGGATGCGGTGCTGGGCCGGGCGGGTGGCCAGGAAGACCAACTGGCCGCCCTTGCGCCGGGTCTTGCGGGCGAGCAGTTCGAGCGAGCGGGCACCGGAGCTGTCGAGGTAGTTCAGATCGCTGAGGTCGAGGACGAAATGGCGCGGGTGGTCGGCGATCTGGTCAAGGGCGGCGCTGAGCTGGGCGGCGGCACCGAAGAAATAGGGCCCGGACAGGCGGACGATGACGCGGTCGGGCCGGGCGATGTCGGGGGTCGGGGTTTCGACCCGGGCGCTGTGCGACATGCGGTGGATGAAGACGAGGCCGCCCAGCGCGAAACCTGTGACGATGCCGGTCGTCAGGTCACGGAAGACGACGAACAGGAAGGTCACGGCGATGACGATCGAGTCGGCGCGGCTGGTGCGGGCGAGGAGCCAGATCTCGGCTTTCTCGACCATGTTCCAGGCGACGACGGCCAGCAGTCCCGCGAGCGCGGCGAGGGGGATTTTGCCGGCGAGCGGGGCGGCGATGAGCATGAACAGCAGGATGAACAGGGCGGCAAGCAGGCCCGACACCGGGCCGCGCGATCCGGCGCGGACGTTGGTCGCGGTGCGGGCGATGGTGCCGGTGGTGCAGAAACCGCCGAACAGCGCGGAGCCTACGTTGGCGGCACCTTGCGCCAGCAGTTCGACGTTGGAGCGGTGGCGTGCGCCGCTCATCCCGTCGGCGACCACGGCGGACAGCAGGCTCTCGATGGCGCCGAGCAGGGTGAAGCTGAGCGCCCAGGGCAGAGCGGCTTGCAGCGTGGCTGCGGTGATCGCGGGCAGTTGCGGCAGGGGTGGCGTGCGGGGCAGGTCGCCGAAGCGGTCCTGGATGGTTTCGACCGGCAGGTGGAACAGGGCGACGAGGACGGCGGCCGTTGCCACCGCGATCAGCATGCCGGGCAGGCGCGGGGCTATGGCTTTGAGGCCCTGGATCAGGGTGATGGTGACAAGGGCGATGGCGGTGGCGGCGGGGTTCAGGGTGGCGCGGGCTTGCCAGAGGGCGTCCAGTTTCGGGAGAAAGGCGGCAGGTTCCTGGGCGACGGTGAGGCCCGCGAGGTCGGTGATCTGGCTGGCGAAGATGATGACGGCGATGCCGGCGGTGAAGCCCAATGTGACCGGGTAGGGGATGTAGCGGACGTAGGAGCCGAGTTTCAGGAGGCCCGCGAGGGCGAGGAAGAGGCCGGAAAGCAGCGTGGCGAGGATCAGGCCCGGCACGCCGATGGCGGCGGTGCAGGCGGCGACCAGCACGATGAAGGCACCCGCCGGGCCACCGATCTGATAGCGCGAGCCGCCAAGCGCCGAGACGAGAAAGCCGCCGACGATGGCGGTGTAGAGGCCGCGCTCGGGGCCGACACCGGAGGCGATGGCGATGGCCATCGACAGCGGCAGGGCGACGATGGCGACGGTCAGGCCCGCGATGGCATCGGCGCGCAGGGATTTGAGGCCATAACCCTCGCGCCAGACGGTGACGATCTTGGGCAGGAATTCGGGCTGGTGGGGCGGGAAGTCGGTCATGGCTTAGCTGACGCCTGCGGGGCGGTTCTGTCAACGGCGGCGCGGGGGAGGCGGTTGACCCAAAGGAATGCGCGAAGGGCGCATGAAGTTTTTCAGTCGGCGGCGCGGCTGAAGGAGCCGCTTGACGACAGGGATGCCTCCGGCGGGGATATTTGGGAGCAAGTGAATGGGTCAGGGGAACGGGCTTTCGGGGTAGGTGACGGCAGTCAGGCAGAGGCCCTGCGGCGGGCAGACCGGGCCGCAGGCGGCGCGGTTGCGGGCGTCAAGGGCGGCCTTGATGCGGGAGGGCTGCCATGCGCCGGAACCTACGCGTTCGAGGGAGCCTACGATGGAGCGGACCTGGTTGTGCAGGAAGCTGCGGGCGCAGAGGGTGAAGCGGTATTCTTCGCCGTTCGGGTAGGGGTGTTGGGTGATGGTGATTTCGTCGAGGGTTTTGAGGGGGCTTTGGGCCTGACACATTGTCGAGCGGAAGGTGGTGAAGTCGTGCTTGCCGGTCAGGTGTTGGGCGGCGTCCTGCATGGCTTGCAGATTCAAGGGATGCCGGACTTGCCAGACGAGGCCCTTGTCATGGGTGACGGGAGCGCGGCGGGCCACGAGGCGGAAGCGGTAGCGGCGTTCGGTGGCGGAGAAGCGGGCGTGGAAGGTGTCGGGCACCGGAGCCGCTTGCAGGATGGCGATGGGGAGGGGACGCAGGTGGTGGTTCAGCGCCTCGCTCAGGCGGAAGGCGGGCCAGTTCTGCGTGAGGTCAGCGTGGGCGACTTGCCCCGTCGCGTGGACGCCGGTATCGGTGCGGCCGGCGGCGGCGATGGTGTGGGGGCCGGGTTCCAGCTTGGCGAGGGCGGCTTCCACGGCGGCCTGCACCGAGGGCTGGCCTGCGGCCTGCCGTTGCCAGCCTTGAAACGGCGCGCCATTATATTCGATCTTGAGGGCGTAGCGGGGCATTTCTGTGGGGTAACGCGGGTTTCGGGGGAATGCAATTGCGGCACTACCCTTGGACGGCTGGGTTGCCTATCTTGGTTTGGCAGCAAAAGGGGTTGGGCGTGGGCATTGCGGATTTGGCGGATGGGCTGGTGCGCGGGTTGGAAAGCGTTTCCGGCGGGTTGTTGGGGCCGCTGTTTGAACCCGTATTACGGCTGGGGGTGACGGGCCTAAGCGGTGCGGGCAAGACCGTGTTCATCACCGGGCTGGTGGCCAACCTTGTAGAGCGGGGGCGGATGCCGCAGTTCAAGGCACAGGCTTCTGGGCGCACCCTCGCGGTGTATTTGCAGCCGCAGCCGGACCTGACCTTGCCACGGTTTGCCTATGAGGACCATCTGGCGGCGCTGACGGGGGATGATCCGCGCTGGCCGGAGTCTACCCGGGCGATCAGCGAGTTGCGGCTGTCGTTTCGGGTCAGGCCCTCGGGGTTTCTGGCGGGGCTGAGCGGG
The DNA here is from genome assembly GCA_043738565.1 of Rhodobacterales bacterium. GTDB lineage: Bacteria > Pseudomonadota > Alphaproteobacteria > Rhodobacterales > Rhodobacteraceae > Stagnihabitans. The sequence continues at coordinate 9,316 of JAYUGA010000329.1, read as the reverse complement.
CCGCGCGTGGTGCATGTCGACATTGTCGATTATCCGGGCGAGTGGCTCTTGGACCTTGGGCTACTGGACAAGAGCTATGCCGAATGGTCCGAGGCAACTTTGGACCGGATCGCCAAGCGGCGGGAGGCAGGGGAGTTCATGGCGGTGGCGCGGGCTGAGGATGGTGCGCTGCGGTTCGAGGATGCAAGGGCGCAGGCGCTGGCGGCGCGGTTTACCGAATATCTGGTGGCGGCACGGGCGGCGGGCTGGGCGGATTGCACGCCGGGGCGGTTCCTGCTGCCGGGGGAGTTGGCGGGGTCGCCGGTGCTGACCTTCGCGCCGTTGCCGAAGCCTGCGTCGACGGCGCGCGGGTCTTTGTGGCGCGAGATGGAGCGGCGGTTCGAGGGCTACAAGTCCCGCGTCGTGCAGCCGTTTTTTCGCGATCATTTTTCAAGAGTGGACCGGCAGATCGTGCTGATGGATGTGCTGGGGGCGATCCATCAGGGGCCGCAGGCGGTCGAGGATTTGCGCCGGACGATGGCGGATGTGCTGGCGGCGTTTAGGCCCGGGCGCAATGGCTGGCTGAGTGGCTTGCTGGCGGGTAAGCGGGTGGAGAAGATATTGTTTGCGGCCACCAAGGCGGACCATCTGCACCACAGCCAGCACCCGACCTTGACCGCGATCATGGTGGCGATGCTGCGCGAGGCGCGGACACGGGCGGATTTTGCCGGGGCGGAGACGGAAGCCATGTCGCTGGCTGGCCTGCGCTGCACGGTGGAGGCGGTGATTTCGCGGGAGGGTGAGGCGCTGGATGCGGTGCGCGGGCGGCTTTTGTCGACCGGGCGGCAGGCGGTGATGTATCCGGGGCAGTTGCCCAGTGATCCGGCACGGCTGCTGTCGCCGGCACGCGAGGGGGCGGAAAAGTGGCTGGATGCGGATTACGGGCTGATGGAGTTTGCGCCGGCACGGATGGTTTTGCGCCCCGGTGAGGGGCCGCCGCATATCCGGCTGGACCGGGCGGCGGAGTTCTTGCTGGGGGACCGGTTGTGAAGCTGCGCGATGCCACGGTGGCGGATGCGCCGGTGTTGGCGCAGGTGCTGGGCGACTGGATCCGGGATACGCCGTGGATGCCGAAGCTGCATACCAAGGCGCAGGATCTGATCTTCGTCCGGCAGTTGATTGCGACGCGGGTGGTGCGGATGGAGGACCAGGGGCTGGGCTTTCTGGCGCGGCAGGATGGCGAGATTGACGCGCTGTATCTGGCGCCCCATGCGCGGAGCAAGGGCCTTGGCAAGGCGTTGCTGGATGAGGCGAAGGCGGCGGAAGAGATGCTGACGCTGTGGGCGTTTCAGGCCAATGCGGGGGCACGGCGGTTCTATGCCCGCGAGGGGTTTGTCGAGGCATTCATGACGGGTGGTGACGGCAATGTGGAAGGGTTGAAGGATGTGCGGCTGGTCTGGGAAAGGGGTCCGGCATGAGCCTTGACCCGGAGGACAAGCCGCGGCTGCGCGGGCCGCTGCTGATCGAGCGGGAGGATGTGGCCGACCCGTCACTGGCCGAACTGGTGCCGGACTTGCCGCAGGGGCAGGCGATGCAGGCGGTGGCGCGGCTGGCGTCCTGGAAAGGGTCGGCGTTCGGGCGGTTTGCGAAATGGGTGTTCGGCGCCCTGTTCGGTTTCGTGCTGTCGGTGGCGGCGTGGAACTTTGTCACCGGGCTGTTTGCGACGAGTCCCTTGCTGGGCTGGGTGGCGTTTGTCCTGCTGCTGGCGGCTTTGGGCGTGGTGCTGGTGGTGGCGGTGGGGGAATTGTCGGCATTCGCGCGCTTGAAGCGGCTGGATGTGATCCGCATCGAGGCGGTGCGGGCGGCAGCGGCGGGCGATCTGAAGTCGGCGCGGGTGGTGGTTGGGCAACTGACGGCGCTTTATGCGCGGCGGGCGGAGAATGCGTGGGGCCGGTCAAGGCTGGAGGAGCGGCTGGCTGAGATCATGGACGCCGACGGGTTGCTGGCGCTGGCGGAGGCCGAGGTGCTGGCGCCCTTGGACGCGCTGGTGCGGGCCGAGGTGGAGGCGGCGGCCAGGCAGGTGGCGACGGTGACGGCGCTGATCCCCCTGGCGCTGGCCGATGTGGCGACGGCGCTGGTGTCGAACCTGCGGATGATCCGCCGGGTGGCGGAGATTTACGGCGGTCGGTCGGGGTCTTTAGGCTCGTGGCGGTTGCTGCGGCGGGTGTTTTTGTCGCTGGTGGCAACCGGGGTGGTGGCCTTGACCGATGATCTGATCGGATCGTTTGCCGGGGGCGGCATATTGTCCAAACTGTCGCGACGGTTTGGCGAAGGGGTGGTGAACGGGGCTTTGACGGCGCGCGTTGGCTTGGCGGCGATGGATATTTGCCGGCCGATGCCGTTTGTGGCGCTGCCGCGGCCGGGGGTGTCGGCGACGATCAGCCGGGCGCTGGCAGGGTTGTTCGGGCGCGAGTAGACGGGCGCGAGGAGACCTGGTCGCCCGGCGCCGCCTCATTGCAGGATCATGCGGTCCATTGGAATGTCATGCGGCAAGGGAAAGATCGTCGGCAGGGCCTGAAAGCCAAAGCCCACGCCCACCACCCGGGCGTGGTGGCCTGCGGCACGTTCTGCGGCCAAAGTGCGGTCGTAATACCCGCCGCCATAGCCCAGCCGGTAGAGCGCCGCATCGGCCCCGACCACGGCGGCGAGGATCAGATCGGGGTGCAGCAGCGGCGCATCCGCGGGTGGAACGGGAATGTCCCAGACGCCGCGGTGCAGCCCGACCCTGGGGGTCCACAGCCTGAACTGCAACGGCTGCGCCTTTGCCACCACCACCGGCAGGGCAATTTGTGCGCCCGCCCGGCACCGCTCTGCCGCCCAGCTACGCAAGTCAGGCTCACCCTTGAATGGCCAGTACAGGCCGATGATCCGGCCGGTTTCCGCAGCCAGCCCGGCCAAAATCCGCGCTTCGGCCCGCTGCCGGTCCGCCACGGCCAGCGTCTGCCGCTGTGCGATCATCTGCAACCGCTGGGCGCGGCGCCAGCGCAGCACGTCGCGGCGGGTTTCGGCGTCTTCCGCCGATTGGCAAGTGGGCGAGGCGGTGTGAATGGGGTCCATGAGGCTGGTTCGCTCTCTGATGCACCTGGCAAGCCTACCATGCCGACGCGCAGGACACCGCCCAAAACCGACCCTTCTGAGTCCCGCCCGCCACACATCGCCCCCTAGATAAGGTGGCCATATATTCCCCCTAGCCGAACCGTGGACACAGCTTCTATACTTCGCCGCAATCATGGGGGAAAACCCCCGGTCTAGCGGCAGCAACAACAACGAGGTGCCAGCCCATGCGCTGCCCATTCTGCGGGAATATCGACACGCAAGTCAAAGACTCACGGCCTGCGGAGGATCACGTCTCGATCCGCCGCCGCCGGTTTTGCCCGGCCTGCGGTGGCCGTTTCACCACCTATGAACGGGTCCAGTTGCGCGATCTGGTGGTGATCAAATCCTCGGGCAAGCGCGAGGATTTTGACCGCTCCAAACTGGAACGCTCGATCCGCATCGCGATGCAGAAGCGTCCGATTGATCCTGAACGGATCGACCAGATGATTTCCGGCATCGTGCGCCGTCTGGAATCTTTGGGCGACACCGATATCCCGTCCAAGACGATCGGCGAGATTGTCATGGAGAGCCTGGCCCGGATCGACACGGTGGCTTACGTCCGGTTTGCCAGCGTTTACCGCAACTTCCAGTCGGCGGATGACTTCGACGGCTTCGTGTCCGAGCTGCGCCCCGGCACCACCGAAGAGTGAGCGACGCTTCCGGTCAAGATGGGGACCACATGGCCCATGCCCTGCGCCTGGGTGCGCGGGGCCTCGGTCGGACCTGGCCCAATCCGGCGGTGGGCTGCGTGATCTTGCGCGACGGCGTGGTGATCGGGCGCGGCTGGACGCAAGCCGGTGGCCGCCCGCATGCCGAGGTGATGGCGCTGGCCCAGGCCGGTGACGCGAAGGGTGCCACCGCCTATGTCACGCTGGAGCCTTGCGCCCATCACGGCCAGACCCCGCCCTGCGCCGAGACGCTGATCGCGGCGCGGGTGGCGCGGGTCGTCACCGCCCTGACCGACCCCGACCCCCGCGTTTCCGGCAAGGGTCATGCGATGCTGCGGACTGCCGGAATTGCCGTTTCCGAAGGCGTCCTTGCGCACGAGGCGCGCGCTGCCAATGCCGGTTTCCTGAAACGGGTGGCGCAGGGCTTGCCGTTTGTCACCCTGAAACTGGCCGCGACGCTGGATGGCCGCACCGCCACTGCCGGCGGCCAGTCGCGCTGGATCACCGGACCCGAGGCGCGGCGGGCGGTTCATGCGCTGCGGCTGTGCCATGATGCGGTGATGATCGGCTCTGGCACGGCACGCGCCGATGACCCCGACCTGTCCGCGCGGGATATCGGCGCTGCGCATCAGCCGGTGCGGATCGTGGTCGACAGCCGCCTGAGCCATGCGCCGCACAGCCGCCTTGGCCACAGCGCCCGCGCCACCCCGGTCTGGCTGGTCCATACCGCGGCCGCGCCGGTCAGGGCCCGCGCCGACTGGACTGCGCAGGGGGCCACACTGATCGAAGTTGCCGATCAGAACGGCCATGCCGACCTGACCGGGGCGCTGCACGGCCTTGCCGCCCGTGGCCTGACCCGCATCCTGTGCGAAGGCGGCGGGCAACTGGCGGCGGCGCTGATCCGGGCCGGATTGGTGGATCAGGTCATCCTGCATTCTGCCGGGGCGCTGATCGGCGACGAGGGCCACCCGGCGCTGGGACCGCTGGCGCTGATCGAACTGGCGCAAGCGCCGCGCCTGCATCTGCTGGCGCAGCGCCGTCTGGGCCATGATGTCGAGACGCGGTGGTCTCTTTAGCCAACCGCTCATCAAGCCTGAAGGAGGCTTTCGTCGCGGGCGTGAAGAACGCCCCTTCGGCTTGAGGAACGCCGGGTTCAGCCCCTCACCAATGCCCGGTGTTGCCCATGCTGGCCCAGGGTTCCTGCGGGGTCAAAGCCGGGCCCATCTGCAAGATCTCGATCGACGCATTGTCCGGCGAGCGCACGAATGCCATGTGCCCGTCGCGCGGTGGCCGGTTGATCACCACGCCCGCCTTTTGCAGCCTGTCGCAGATGTCGTAGATGTTCTCGAACTCATAGGCCAGATGGCCGAAATGGCGGCTGTCACCCGGCAAGCCCTCGTCGCCGTCCCAGTTGTAGGTCAGCTCGACCGGGCATTCAGTCTGGCCGGGCGCGGCCAGGAATACCAGGGTGAAGCGGCCCTTGTCGTTGACGATGCGCCGCGTCTCGACCAGACCCAGCAGCTTGTAGAACGCGATGCTCTTTTCCAGATCCTTGACCCGGACCATCGTGTGCAGATAGCGGACTTTCATGCGCAGCCTCCCTGATTCTTTGGCGCGAACCTAGCATGCGGGACAGGAAAGGCCAGCGGTCAGAAGCTGGACGATACCCCGAACGCAACGGCGATATTGGCGGTGTCGCGCACTGCAAGTTCGGAAAACGTGCGCGAGGCCGACAGGGTCACGGTCGGCACGAAGCCGTAGGCCGAAGCTTTGGGAAACCGCGCCATCGCCCCGGCCTCTACCTGCATGTCGGGCCGGTAGCCAATGGTTTTCCAATAGTCGCGAAGTTCGCCTTGCAGGAAAAACTCGACATTCAGCCCCAGAACCGGCTTGTCCGGTTGCCAGTCCAGCCCGGCAGACAGGGCGCGATAGGCGATGCCGGGGGCGGTGGCGTCCAGATTGGCCAGACCCAGATCAAAGCGCAGGACGCCGCCCGACAGCGGCTGGCTCAGCGACCCATCGGCAGCCAGACGCAGCGAATTGGCGCGTGGCGTGCCGGGGATCCGGGTTGTCTCTGCCGTCAGGTCCAGTCGGGCCAGACGCCCGGCTGCCTGCGCTCTGGTGGTGCCAAAGACCAGCCGTTGCTGATCGCTTTGCACCTCACCGCCCAGCCAGCGCCGCCCGGCCCGCGCATCCAGACTGAAGGCCAGCGCGGCGGATGACACCCAGTTGACGCTGCCGCCCAGATCAAGACTGTTGTAGAGATAGTCGGCGTTGGTCGCCCCCGCTTGCAGATCAAGGGCACGGGGCGACAGCCAGACGTTGCGTTGCCGGGCAATGGCGTAAAGCTGTGCCACCCGGTCGGGCCTGGCGATGATCCGGTAAGACAACTGGCTGGTGGTCAACAGGACCCAGCCCGGCAGGGCCTGCGCGATGGGAATCGGAATGCCCAAGAAGTCGAAACTGTCATGCAGGCTGCCGCCATTCACATTGTTGGTCGGGCCACCGGCAAAGGTGACGCTGAATTTGAGTGGCGTCCGCGCGTCCAGCTTCTGAAACGCATCGCGCAACACGGCGCTTTGCGCGGGGCCGGGGCTGTGGCTGTCGGCCCGCCGCAGCCAAAACTTGGCCTGCCCTGGCCGGTCCGCCACCGACAGCGCCTCTGCCACCAGATAGGCTGCCTCAAAGCGCTGCGCCTCGGTGGTGGCCAGGCCATAGGCCTTGCGACCTGCAGCAATCGCCTGTTCCGGTTGGCCCGACCGTTCCAGCCCGGCGGTCAGCAGCAGCAGGGCGCCCACATCCTTCGGGTTGGCCTGCACCAGTTGTGCCGCGATGCGGGCCGCCAGATCGGGGTTGCCGGTTTGCAAGGCTTGCCGCGCCAGTGCCCGCCCGCTAGCGGGTGTAACCTCGACTGTCACCGGGTCTTGCGTCTGCGACCGAAGCGGCAATCCGGCACTGACCAGCAGCGCGGCCAGACAGAATGCCCAAAACCGGGCCAAGGCTCAGCCTCCGCGCACCATCATGGACAGGCCGGGCCGCCCGCGTCGACGCAGTTATCCAGCACGATCAGCCCGTTTTCCTTGATGTCGGAAGATGTGGTATAGGGCGTGAACACCAACAGCGCCGCCACTTGCGCGGAGTTCAGCCCCGCGAACAGCCCGGCATAATCGCCAATGACGGTGGTGCCTATCCTGACCTTGCCTGCAAACGTGCCCGACGAGGTTATCCCGGTTTCGAACAGCGAAATCGTCGCCAGACTCGGGTCCAGCGAGGGGTCAACATTGCCATTGGCATCCACCATCGGATCGACGATCTGCCGACCATCCACCCCGCCCGAAACCTTCATATCGGTGAAATCGGCGGTGATCAGGGCGCGCCCCGTGGTCCGGTAGGCCCGCGTCGGGTCCAGATCGCCACCCGGTCCCGGCACCGGCGTGCCGATGTTCATCAGACCGACATAGCTGCCGGAATAGTTGGCCGTACCCGCCACGCCCGAACCGAGCGTGAACAGATCCGCCCGAACGAAATCGCCGCCCGCGTGGTAATTGGCGAACTGGCCGCCCTCGACCGCCACCAGCCCCTTGACGCTGCCGACCTGGCGGACCAGCGCCACGACATAGCGGTTCGAGGTGCTTTGCTGATAGGTATAGGCCTGATAACCGTCCACATCGTAGGTCGGATCGCGCGTATAGGTCGCCGACAGCGCCGAGGCATCCTGCGAAGTCATGTTGATCCTGATTGTTGCGTCGCCGGGCGTGTAGGTGGCCGAATTCATCTCCCCCTTCACGATCGCCGGAACCGACAGGCCACCCGATCCAGAGCCGGGATTGGTGCCGTCCACGAACGGATTGCCGCCACAGGCTGCCAACAGCAGCAATGTCATCAAAGGGGTTCTGACTGCCAACATGATGCCTCTCGATGTTTTTTCTCGTTTTGCCAAAACCTTGCCGGAAATATGGCAAAAGGTCAAAACCTGTCCCCAAGCCTGCCAATTTCCCACAAAGCCTGATGCAGCCCCGCACCACCTTGTATATGGTGTTCCCACCGGGCCTTTCCCCCATATATAGTCTTGCACGACTCATCCCCACCGCGAAAGGCCCGCCCATGCCGCTTTCCCCCGACCAGATCGCCGAAATCGAGGCCGCCCGCGCCAGCCCCCGGCAGACCCTGCGCGCGGTTTCCGAGGGGATGGAGGCGCATCTCTACCGTGCCCATCCCCTGCTCGACCACGGCTTTGTCCGCGTCATCGACTACATGGGCGACGATGCCGCCATCGTGCAGGCCGCCCGGGTGTCCTACGGTGCCGGCACCAGACACGTCCAGAATGACGACGGCCTGATCCGCTATCTGATGCGGCACTGGCACTCGACCCCGTTCGAGATGTGCGAGGTCAAGCTGCATGTCAAACTGCCGGTCTTCGTCGCCCGCCAGTGGATCCGCCACCGCACCGCCAACGTCAACGAATATTCCGCCCGCTATTCGATTCTGGACCGCGAGTTCTACATCCCCGATCCCTCACAATTGGCCGCGCAATCCTCGGTCAACAATCAGGGCCGGGGCGAAGTGCTGTCGGGCGAAGAATCCCTTCGCGTGCTGGAAATGCTGAAGAGCGACGCCAATACCGCCTATGACCACTATGAGGCGATGCTGTCGCAAGACGGCCAGCAGGGGCTGGCGCGCGAATTGGCCCGGATGAACCTGCCCGCCAATATCTATACCCAATGGTACTGGAAGGTCGACCTGCACAACCTGTTCCATTTCCTGCGGCTGCGGGCCGATCCCCACGCCCAATACGAAATCCGTGTCTATGCGGAAGCGATTGCAAAGATCACTGCCGACTGGGTGCCGCTGGCCTATGCGGCGTTCGCGGATTATCGGCTGGGCGGGGCGACCTTGAGCGCCAAGGCGATTGCGGTGCTGAAACGGCGGTTGGCGGGGGAGGAGGTGGAGCAGGCGGACTCTGGCATGAGCAAGGGCGAGTGGCGCGAGTTTGAGGGGGTTTGGGGGTAAAGGCCACTGGCGGCACCAAGACCGACTACCGGCGATGCCGGCTGACAGGGCATTTCTGCGAACCGATCACGTTGGGTCTTGGGCCAAAAGCACTGCGCACCCTGTAAGGTTCCGGTTTTTCGTGGTATGGTTGTATTTCGACAGTGATTCATTCGCCCTGATGGAGGAAGTCATGCCTCATGCCCGGTCAAGACAGAATCTGAAGAATCTCTCCGCAACGGCCCGAAAGAAACTGTTCACCAAGATCAAAGCCTATATTGTCAGCCCGGCAGATCCGGTCGGGAAGCATCAAGCGCATTTCGCGGCGGCGCATGGCGGGGTAAGGTTCATCCTTTGGCACCGCAGTTTCCTTGCCGGTTTCGACGATTGGCAACGCGGTGACGCGCTGGCGAAAGGAACCGAGTTCGTGCCGCTGGCCTTCTGGAACCCCGGCGATGCCATTCCGGCGCAATTTCCCTATCCGGGAAGAAATGCCACCATCCCTCGCTCACCGATTCCGGCGA
>JAYUGA010000328.1:0-7864 GCA_043738565.1 Rhodobacterales bacterium | reverse complement strand
GGCTGTTTCTGCCCAATCCGGACGAGCAGATGGCTTTGGGTCTGGCCGGGGCCGACCGGGTGGCGCGGGTCGACCGGCTGCGCAGCGCCGATGGGATGCCGATGGCGCTGGAATGGTCGTCGCTGCCACAGGATATTCTGGCGGAACCGGAGCGGGTCGAAACCTCGCTTTACGAGGTGCTGCGGGCGCGCGGCAATGCGCCGACACGGGCGGTGCAGCGGATTACCGCGGTGAACCTGAGCGCGGCCGATGCGCAACTGTTGCACCTGCCGGATGGGGCAGCGGTGTTGCGGATCGACCGGACCGCCTATCTGCCCTCTGGTCGCCCGATCGAGTTCACGCGCGGGCTCTATCGCTCGGATATCTACGATTTTGTCGCCGAATTGCGGTTGGAGCCGAAACCATGACACTGACCTTCGCCGCCCGGATTGTCGGGGCCGAGATTCACTGTTATATCGGCTCTGACACGGCAATTTTGGCCCCGGTTTTCTGCTGCTCGCTGTTCGTGCCGACAAAGGTGGTATCTGGTGGCACGCTGCTCCGCTCGGTCGCGGGCTATGCCGAAGTCGCCCTGCCCGACCTTCCGGCGGCGGGCAGTCTGCCGCTGGTTCTGGCCCATGTTGAGGCCGGTTTCATCCCGAAGAATCGGGCCAGGCTGCCGCTGGGTGCCTATCTGCGCACCAAATCCGGGCCGCTGCCGCTGCCGCTGCCGCTGCCGCTGCCGCTGCCGCTGCCGGTGATGGAGGCGGTGCTGGAGGCGGGGGTGCGGTTCAACGCCGCGCCGCCAAGGATCGCGCCGGAGTTTGGCGGCCTGAATCTGATCCCGCAGCCGACCACATGGCAGCCGGGGCAGGGCAGCCTTGCAGCCACGGGTTTTGCCAGTGGCGACGCCAACTTTCTGACCGTCGCCGCCCTGGCGGCTCGGCTGGGACTTCGGCCGTTCAGAGACGCTTCCGGCGTGCCGGTGGACCTGACGCTGGACCGGACTCTGGCGGACGGGGCCTATGCGTTGACCATTGCCAGCACAGGGATTTCGGTGGCGACATCGGGCGATTCTGGCATGGTTGGTGCGGCAATTACCCTGTTGAACCTGCGCGAAACCTATGGTGGCAGCCTGCCGTGCGGCACGATCAGCGACGCGCCGCGCTTTGGCTGGCGTGGCCAGCATCTGGATTGCGCCCGGCATTTCTACGGGGTTCCGACGATCCTGCGCCTGCTGGATCTGATGGCGCTGCTGAAGCTCAACCGCTTTCACTGGCATTTTTCGGATGACGAGGCGTTCCGGCTGGAAGTCGATCGTGCGCCGAACATCTGGAAACAGACGGCGTTTCGTGGTGAGGGGCAACTGGTGCCGGGGGTGTTTGGCTGCGGCATAAAATCGGGCGGCAGCTATTCCAAAACCGATGTGGCGGCGGTGCTGGCCCGTGCCAAGGCGTTGAACATCGAGGTGATGCCGGAGATTGAGGTGCCCGCCCCTGCTTTTGCCCTGAACATGGCCCATCAGGGCATGCGCGACCCCGGCGACAACGGCAGCGAAATCAGCATTCAGCGTTTTCCGCTGAATATCCTCAATCCGGTGGTTCCTGCCACCTGGGCCTTGTTAGAGCCGCTTTCGTTGGAGGTGGCCGCGCTGTTCCCGCTTGGTATCCTGCATCTGGGGTGCGATGAATTGCCGCCCGACGCCTGGGCCGGGTCGCCCGGGGTCAGGGCGCTGAAGGCGGAATATGGGCTGGAGAACCGCGACGATGTGCAGGGCTGGCTGATGGCGCGGCTGGCGGGCCATCTGGCGGCGCATGGCATCCGTTCGGCGGCATGGCAAGAGGCAGCCAAAGGCAAGAATGGCGGTCTGGGCCATGATGCGTTGCTGTTTTCCTGGACCGGGCAGGAGCCGGGGATTGCGGCAGCACGGGCGGGATACGATGTGGTGATGTGTCCGGCGCAGCACATCTACTTCGACATGGCGCATTCCCCCGCTCAGGAGGATTGGGGGGCTTCATGGGCCGCTTGCGTGGCGCTGGAAGCGGTGGTGAACTGGAAGCCGGTGCCAGAAGGGGCCGAAGATGTGGCGCATAAGATTGTTGGCGTCGAAGGCTGTTTCTGGTCCGAGTTCACCACGAAAGACGCGGAAATGGAGCCGATGTTGGCCCCGCGCATCCTTGGGCTGGCAAACAAGGCCTGGGACAGGAATGACGCGGCCGATGGGCCGGCCTTGCGGGCTTTGGCGCAGGATTATAGCCCGCTGTTCGACCGCATCGGCTGGCAAAGGCACAAGGGGGCCTGAGATCAGGGGGCTTGAGATCAGGGGGCCTGAGATCAGGGCGCCCGGGGCTTTCCGAACAGAATACGGCTCTGATTGGCGGAATAGCGGCCCAACCGCACATCCTCGGCAATCAATTCGGGGTCGCGCAGAGCAGGATCACCATAGCCACCACCTCCTGGTGTGCGCACCCGCACCCGGTCGCCGGGTTGCAAGGCGATGTCTTGCGCCTTGGACAGGTGTTCTGGCACCATGATCTGCCCGCCGCGCGTGACCTCGACCCGGTTCAGCGCGCCATCCCGCCCGCCCAGGGCACCCAAGGGCCCGCTGCGGCCGTGGTCCATCACGAAGCTGGCGCGGGCGTGACCACGCAACAGTTCGATCTCATAATCCAGCCCAAAGCCACCGCGATGCTTTCCGGCCCCGCCAGAGCCTTCGTGCCGGGCATACCGGCGGTAGAGGATCGGAAAATTCTGCTCCATGATCTCAGCCGGCGGCGCTTTGGAAATGCCGATTGTCGAACAGCCATTCGATAGCCCGTCATGGTCGATATTGCCGCCATAGCCGCCACCGGAAATCTGATACATCACGTAGTCCCGGCCCTTTTCAGGGTCATTGCCGCCCAATCCGAAGTTGCCACTGGTGCCGGCGGGCGCCGCCGTCACCCGGTCGGGCAGCGCCTGCACCAGTGCCGCAAACACCGCCTCGGCAATGCGCTGACTGACCTCCGCCGCACAACCGGACACCGGGCGCGGATAGTGCGCGTCAAGGAAGGTGCCTTCGATCCCGGCGACCAATAGCTGCTCGAACGCGCCTGCAGAGATGGGAACATCGGGGAAAATATGGCGCATGGCGAGGTATACCGAGGACAAGGTGGTGGCGCGGACCGAATTCATCGGGCCAGCACAGGGCAGCGAGGAGCCAGAAAAATCAAAATGCAAAGAATCGCCCTGGCGCTGAACGGTCAAAGCAATCGTAAGCGGCGCGTTCACCACACCGTCGCTGTCGACATGGGCGCGGGCGTGGAACGGGCCTTCTGGCATCAGCGCAATCATCGCCCGCATCTGCCGCGCGGCAAGTCTGCGCATTTCGGCGATCGTCGCTTGCACCGTCGCCTCGCCATAGCGGTCGAGCAGTGCTCCCAGCCGTTCTGCCCCAATCAGTAGCGCCGATGCCTGCGCCTTTACGTCACCAATCCGCTGTTCAGAGACGCGGATATTGGAACGGATGATGTCCCAGATCTCACGGTCGAGGACGCCTTTCTTGAACAGTTTCACCGGCGGCAGACGCAGACCCTCCTGTTCGGCACTGGTGGCGCTGGCTGAAAACCCGCCCGGAACCGCGCCGCCGGTATCGGGCCAGTGCCCGGTATTGGACAGCCAGCAGAAAATCCGGCCGTCGCGCCAGAACGGCATGGCAAAGCGCACATCCATCAGATGGGTGCCGCCAAGATAAGGGTCGTTGACGATGTAGATGTCACCGGGCTCGGGGGCAGCGGTTTCGCCACGGGCAATGCGGGCAATGATGGTGCGGGTCGAAAACTGCATGACGCCGACGAAAACCGGCAGGCCTTGCGACCCCTGGGCGATCAGCGCACCATCCTCGGCGGCGTAGATGCCATCGGAGCGGTCATTCGCCTCGGCAATTACCGGCGAGAAGGCGGCGCGGGAAAAGGTCAGGTCCATCTCGTCGCAGACCTGCTGCAACCCGGCCTGAATGACGGCGAGGGTGACGGGGTCGATTTCAACGGTTTCGGGCATGGGGAACCTCGATGATCAGGTTGCCATCGGCATCCGAAGTGACGTGGCAACCGGGTTCGATCAGCGTGGTGGTGTCCATCTGTTCGATCACGGCTGGCCCGGTGAGCGACAGCTTCAACGGCAGTTCATCGCGCCAGTACACCGGAGTTTTCACCCATTCACCGAACCAGACATCCCGAGTTTCGCGCTGAGAAAGCGTCTCTGATCGGCCGGATGGCTCGATCAGTCGGGCCAGGTCCAGCTCTGGCCGCCGCCCGATGACTGAGCAGTTGAGATTGACCAGATTGGCGCGGACCTCTGGCAGGTCGACCTTGAAACGGGCGTGATAGGCGGCCTCAAACCGGGTTTGCAGCACCTCTCGCGTCGGTGTGGCATTCGGCAGGGTGATGCGCAGCAGATGGGTCTGGCCAATGAACTGCATATCGGCGGAAAACTCGGCCTCCACCCCGATCAGCGTGATCTTTTCGGCAGAGATCAGGGCGCGACCCTCCGATTCTTGCCCGGCCAGAATGGCGTGGATCTGCGCCATGTCCGCAATGTCCAAAGGGCGATTGAGCGTGCGGACAAAATCATGCCGCAGGTCGGCGACGACGCAGCCAAGCGCGTTGGTGATGCCGGGACGGGCGGGCAGCAGCACCCGGGGCACCGCCAGTTCGCGGGCCAAAGCGACCGCATGCAGCGGCCCGGCCCCGCCAAAGGCGAACAGCGCGAAATCCCGCGGATCGGCCCCCATCGAGATCGAAACCATGCGGATCGCGCCCGCCATCTGGGTGTTGGCGATGCGGATCACCGCCTCGGCCGCCCGTTCAACCGAAAGACCAAGGGGGCGGGCGATCTGGTCAGCCATCGCATCCAGCGCCGCTTGCGCCGCCGCACCAAAACGGCTGGCGGGCAGACGACCGAGGATCAGATTGGCGTCCGAAATCGTCGCCAGCAGGCCGCCACGGCCATAACAGACCGGGCCGGGGCAGGAGCCGGCGCTTGCCGGCCCGACCCGCAGCATGCCGCCTGCATCCAGCCGCGCGATGGAGCCGCCGCCGGCGCCCACGGTGCGCACATCGACCATCGGCACATGGATCGGCATGGCATATTCGATCTCGATCTCGATCGACACCGGGGCGCGGCCGTCGCGGATCATCGCCACATCGGTCGAAGTGCCGCCCATGTCATAGGTCAAAAGGTTCGGCATCCCGGCGCGTCGCCCGACTGCCAAAGCTGCCATGACGCCAGAGGCCGGGCCGGACATCACCGACTTGACCGCCTCGCGCGCGACCTTGTCGGCGGCGACCATGCCGCCATTGCCGTTCATCACCAAGAGGCCGTTCTGATAGCCCCGCAGCCGCAATTCCGTCGCCAGTCGCGTCACATAGCGTTCCAGCAGCGGCTGAACCGAGGCGTTGACAGCAGCCGTAACCCCCCGTTCGAACTCGCGGCTTTCGGACAGCAGGGCGTGGCCCATCGTGATGTAGGGGTTGGGCCAAACCTCGGCGGCAATCGCGGCGGCGCGCAGTTCGTGGGCAGGGTTGGCATAGGCGTGCAGGAAGTGGATGACCAGGCTTTCGCACCCCGCGTCGATCAACTGCTGCACCGCGATACGCAGGGCGAGTTCATCCAATTCAGTCACTATTTGGCCCGAAGCTGCCATCCGTTCCGGCACTTCCAGCCGCAGATCGCGCGGGATTACCGGGCGAAACTGACCCGTCATGCCATAAGCCTGCGGCCGGGTGCGACGGCCGAGTTCCAGCACGTCCCGAAAGCCCTGGGTGGTGATCAGGCCGGTGCGACACAGCGCACGTTCCAGCACCGCATTGGTCGTGGTGGTGGTGCCGTGGATGATCAGGTCGATATCGGCCAGATCGGCGCCAGCAGCCTCAAACGCCGCCAAGACGCCACCCGCCTGATTGGGCAGGGTGGTCGGCACTTTGGCCATGCGGACCGCGCCCGTCGCCGGGTCAAGGATCATCAGATCGGTGAATGTGCCGCCAAAATCGACGCCTGCAACCAGCCCCGCCATCAGCGCAATCCATCCTCGCCCGTCACCTGCCAGACCTCCAGCCCGCCCATCCGGCTGTGGATGCGCCCGCCTTTCGACATCGCCAACGCAAAGACGATTTCATCGGCGCGTGGAGCGTCGGGAATCGTCACTGTTATGGCGTCAAAATGACTGCGGACATAGGCGGCGTTGATGTGGCCCAGCGGGATATCCAGGCTGGCCCCCATCGCGGCAACCTTCATGGCAGAGGGCACGATGGCGCGGCTTTCGCCCAAGCGTTCGCGCATCGCATAGCCGCCGGGCACATGCCACAGCGCAGCATGTTCCGCCTCGCCGCCCGCACCGACCATCGCGCCCTTGCCATAGCCGTCGATGCCGTCACGCCCGCCCAACGCGGCAATCAGCCGGTCGGTCAGCAACAGGCCAAGCGGCTTCAAATCTTCCATCGAGGGCTGCAAATCAGGCTCGAAACCGCCTGAAAACGGGTTGTTAGCCACGGCGAGGATCGCGCCGCGCAGGTGCGGGCTGACGCTGGGGCCGCCGTCATGCCGGATTTCCTCGATTTGCAGGGTGATCCGGCGCAGGGCGAATTCAAGCATGTTGCGGCTCCTTGAGGGCCAGCGCACCCAGGATGCGCTGGTCGGAATTGAGGAAAAGGGCGGCGCTTTCGATCAGGCCCCGGCGGCGAAATGCCGCTGCCGCAGCGGCACCCCGGTCAAGGGCAAGCGCGGTTTCAGGAGCGGTCAACGGGCCAACGTCAACGGTCACAAGCCGGTCGCCCAGATCGCTATCGGCTTGCAGGTTGCGGGCAGGGGCGCGGTGGATGGCGGGATGGCCGGGCAGGGTAACTTCATTGGCGATCATGGTGGCGGCGGCGTCGGCCATGCTGGCGGTTTTGGCCAGAACTGTGACGGAATCGGCGATGCCAAAGGAAAAGCTGCGGCCACGCCAGCCAGAGGTGGCAATGCCGCGCACCGGGTCTTCGGCGCGGATCGCAATCCGGTGCGGGCCGGTGGCAATGGCGGCGGTCAGGCTTTGGCCGGGGCCAAGATGCAGTGCTACGTCGCCGCCGTCGTTGACATAGGCGCGGGGGATCGCGGGGCTGACCATTGCGGCCAGAACCGCCTCGGCCACTGCACCTGCAACCGCTGCCATCGGGGTGATGAAGGCGGGGCGGAACGGGGCAACGGCGCGGGCCATGACCTGGGCAATTGCGCCGCTTAGAGACGCATTTTCGGAACGCAGTGCCGGAAGCTCTGCCACCAGATCCTCCAGCAGCCCGTCAAATCGCAGGGCAGCGCGACGGCAGGCGGCCTGAACGGCAGCATTCGGTCCCCAAGCCTGACAGATCAGGTCGATCGGGCCGTGGTGCAGATGCAACCGACCGTCTGGCAGCCGCTGGATTTGCGGGCGGTTCATCCCCGACCCTCGGGCCAGGATTGCACATGCGCCTCGGTCGGGTATTCGCCACCCTGGAGCAGGGCGGTTGCAAGCGGCGTGATCCGGTCAGCATGGCCGCCGAGGGCCAGATAGTCGGCGCGAGGCAGGGTAAATTCCAGCGGCGCAACCAGTGCGGGGGTGGGCACATAGCCAAACGCCCCCGGCGGCAGGCGCAAAACATCGACCATGAAAGTGATGCCACCGCCCGGCCAGATAAAGCACTCTGCCCCGCCAGCGGTCAGCCTTGTCTTGCCATTTTGCACCGGCCGGGTCAGCCGCACCGGGTTTTGGGTGACACCCGCCCGCAGCGACCCACCGGCACCGCCCATGAACAGCACGGTACACAGTGAAGGTTCACAGTTTTCCGCGATCAGCCCGACGGTGGCCTTTAGCGCATCGGGAAGCGGCTGTTTC
>JAYUGA010000327.1:0-2819 GCA_043738565.1 Rhodobacterales bacterium | reverse complement strand
AAACCACCTAACAGCCCGCCAGTCAGCGGTCTCCGGCCAACTTCAAACCGGTCGCGCCGAGGAACGGCGCTGAAAACTTGAAAAAATCGAGGTGCCCTGGGGCCATGTCGGCACCTTGGACCACTACTGCGCCAAGCTGCGCGAGATCACAGACAGCGCCTTCATCACAAGGACGAGCACACTGCGTGACAGCCGCACATATCTATTCAGCCGCAATCGGACGGCGGTCGTGTTTCGGGGTGACAATATTGCTTGACGGTCCGACGCCTGCCTTCAGGGCAACTGGCGTTAACTCAGCCGCCGCGACTTGGTTTCTGCCCGCAGACTTGGCCGCATAAAGGGCATCATCTGCCCGACGCAGCACGTCGAGAGATGCATCGCCATTGCCCGAATACAGCGCGACACCGACAGAGACCGAGATCTGTGGCAAGGTCTTGCCCGCATGCCGCACACATAATTGGTTGACCGCGATCCGCACCGCCTCTGCCCGGTCGACGGCCTGATCCTGCGTAAAGTTGGGCAAGACCAGCATGAACTCCTCCCCGCCCATGCGACAGGCGATTTCGGGGGCATTGCACGAGGCTGACAACATCTCGCCCAAGCCGCGCAGGACTTCATCGCCAGCCTCATGGCCGTAAGCGTCGTTGAACGCCTTGAAATGATCCACGTCGATGGAGATGATGGCGAACGGCTCATCGGTCTGCCGTTCGGCGCGGCGGCGCAGCCGGTCCATCAGGTAACGGCGGTTGAACATTCCGGTCAGCACGTCGCGCGTCGCCTGATGGTGGAGTTCGTCGCGCATCCGCACATTGGCGATGGCGAGGCTGATCTGTTCGGCGCACATCTGGGCCAGTTTGCGCTGGTTGGTGAAGGCTTCGGCTCCAAGCCCGTCCGGCAGGCAAAGGTGCATCATCCCAACTGTTTCGCCATGAGCGAGAAACGGAATACAGATGGAATCCGTGGCCGCCTCCCCATGGGCATGGGTGCATTTGAATGTCATCTCGCCCTCGGCATAAACATAGGTCCGGCCCCGGCGCAGGCCCCAGCAATCTTCAGGGTGGATGTGTGGCTGAAGTGCGCCACCGTTCCAACTGCACCCACCATCCAGCACGTCGCGCGCGTTGGAGTAGACGTAGATCGAGCCTGCTACATTCGGCAGCAGATGGCCCATGAAGCGGGTGACCATGGCATACAACTCCTCCAGCGATTTCGAGGATTGCAGCCATTCGTTAAGTTCGCCCAACAGCCGCACCTCGCGGCCAACCCGCAACTGCTCGGCCAGATAAGCGCTTTCCGTCTCGGCATGCGACTTCAGCGTGGCCATCTGTTCCTTCGAGGCCCGGTGAATCCGCAGGAGGCCAAACAGGGCCGCGACACTGACTAGCCCGCCGATAACCGCGAAAGTCCAGCGGATCGTGTCGATCCAGGCGGTGTTGATCCTGGTCACGTCCTGATAGCGTTCAATGGCGCCAACAATCTTGCCGTCCAGGGTCAGAGGCAAAATCTCATGGTTGACCTCACGGTCCAGCCGATCATCACCATGATCGGATTGGTGGGCGGCGGCAGGATTGCCCGACACTTCGGCCTCACTGGTGCGGATGCGCTCGAAAAAGCTCTGTCCGGTCTGCAACGCAGCGTGCAGATCGGAGGGCGTGTTGGTCTGGCCGATCCCGTCTGGAATGCTGGACCAGAACACACGGCCACTTTCATCAATCAGATCAAGACGATATATCTTTTCGGAGTTTGTAATCGTCAGCAACGTCCTGACGTCGTCATCTGTGATCTGACTATTGATGAAGCTTCTGGCCCCGTTCTGGAAGCCGGCAACCAGACGGTGTACATAGTTCTGGCCCTCCACCCGGGCCGCCTGCTGGGAAAGGTGGATCGCGACAGATTCGGGCCCGAAGCCCCAAGCCAAGACCAGGCAGGCGGTAGTCACAAGGATGAATGCGCCCAAACGTATTCTTGCAAAACCCATACGGCCCATGTTTTCCCCCGTCGCCCTTCAATACATCACCGTGGCAGAGTCTTATGCGAACTTGTTAACGAAGGATTAAGGGACCTCGGCCTTTCCCGCACGATGCCGAGATGGCATCCGTACTGGATCAGGAACTTTGAGCCTCCTGAACCGCGCTGGGTCTGCCGGAGGCTGACTTTCCTCAGCTACCCGGCCTGCGCGACACCGGCGTCCACTTCCTCGCCGTCGTCATGCCGGAAGCCAGCAACCTGACCGACGGCATCATGGCCTTCGTGTCAATCGGCTCGCAAAACTGACCCCGCGTTGGAGTAAACCCTTCGGACTGGACCACAGGACGCCATCCGAACTAAGCCGCCTTTCGGGCATAGCTCGTGAATAAATCTATTGCGTTCCACAGAGTATATTCACCAGGCGACTGGTTTCCAAGTCTGACACCACAGACCAAACATTCCCATCCGGCAATAATTTCCGCCAGCGGCGCGATACCAGCCATTGTGGCCTCTGCGAACGCCCGTCTTGGGCGCCCCCGACGACTTGGCAAGAAGCTTGGAATTGTCTGCATTCGCCTTCCAGACGTCAAACGCAGACTGAGAATCCACCTTGAGTCGATCAAGCTGCGGGCCATCCAGATAGCCGGTGCTTGGGATACCCGCGGATGTCTGCCAAAGCCCCACCGCGGCACGAAGCCCGGCACCGGTCGAGCCGTCAATTCCTTTGGGATCGTAGCTTATGGCAATGAGGCGCGCTTGGATCTCGGCGATGTCCTTGCGCTTCAAATTCAAGGCATCCTGGCTCTGGCTGGTGGCGGGCGCCCAATCGATGGACGGCTGACTCGCAATGA
>JAYUGA010000326.1:0-20086 GCA_043738565.1 Rhodobacterales bacterium | reverse complement strand
TGGCGGGGTTGAATTCGGCTTGCAGGCGCGAACAGGGCACCGAGGACAGCACGGACGACAGCGCATCATGCACAGCGTCGGACCCGGCGGCGGTGTCGCCGGGCCGCAGGAAGGACTGGATCGCCTTCAGGCTTTGCGGGTCGATCTGGGAAGCCTCGCCGGACCATGCCAAAGCCGCGACCATACGGTCGCCGGTGGCGGATGCGGCGGCGACGGGCTGTGCATCGGGCTGGGCTTGCGGCAAGGTGTCGCCGGTGGCGGATTGCACGGGAGCCGCGACGCCGCCGGGGTCCAGCGCCTTGCTGGCGGTCGGGGTGGCGATGGGTTTGACGGCTGCCACGGCGGGTGCTACGGGGGCGAGGGTTTCGGTGGGGGCGGACAAGGGTTTCATCACCTTTGGCGCTGCGGTTTGCCTCGGTTTTTCGGCGGCGGCGGCTTGCGGTTTTAGCGACAGTGCGGGCGGCACACTGGCGATGACCTTGGCTTCTGCTGGCGCCACCGCTTTGGCCTGACTTTGCGGCACCGAGCCCTGCGCCACCTGCGACCCTTTGGCCGAGACGGCGATGGCAGCGGTTTGTTGCGGGGCCTGTTCGGTGGCCTGCGACCGGGCGACCTGCTCGGTCTCGATCCGCAGTTGTGATTTCGGCGAGGGCTGATCGAGCACCGGGTCAGGTTGCAGCATGAACAGCAGCAGCGCCGCCGCCCCCAGATGGGTGGCGATTGAAGCTGTCAGCCCAAGGCTCCAGGTCAGGCCGGCGTTTTGCGGCAGGGGCGCGGCCACGGCGGTCATGGTGCCTCGGGGGTGACGACCAGCGAGACATCCCTGGCCCCCAGATCCTCGAATTCGGTGATCAGGCCAAGCACGATGCGCAGTTCGGTGGTCTTGTCGGCGTTGATGCGGATCAGGGTTTGCGGGTTTCTGGTGATGCGGGCGGTGACGGCCTTGTCCAAGGCGGCAGCGTCGATCGGCGAGCCGTCCAGCGCCAATGTGCCATCGGGGGCGACCGACAGGGTGATGCCCCCGGCCGGCAGATCGGTGCCGGTGACGCCCAACGGCGGGACGACCGCGAAGGGGGCGGTGGCGTCGAGGCGGCCGATCAGCATGAAGAAGATGAGCAGGAAGAAGGTGACGTCGATCAGGGCGACGACGGTTTCGCGTTCGGCCATTCTTTGCGGGCGGCGCAGCTTCATGGGGCGGCCCCGAGGCGGATGACCTTGACCCGCAGCGCTCCGGCGCGGGTGACGGTGTCCATCACGGTGATCAGCGCCTGCAATTGCGCGCCGCCCGAGGGAAACAGCACAACCGGGGTCAGTGGGTCGGTGGCGAGGCGGTCTTTGAGCAGGGTGGCCAGGGTGTCCTGGGTCAGGGGCTGGCCGCGCAATGAGGCCGCGCCATCGGCAGCGATGCGGATCAAGAGAGTGGCGGCGGCGCCGGGTTTGCTGGTGGGGCTGGGGGCAGGGGCGTCGGGGGCGTCGTCCGACTTTTGCAAGGCGGGGACCATGTCGAGGTTGAGATAGCTCGACGTCACCATGAAGAAGAACAGCAATATCATCATCACGTCGATCATCGACACGACCGAAATCAGGCTGCGGCGGCGGGCGGGGCGTCGGAGGGCGAAGCCGCTCATTTCTATCCCCGGCTGGTGGTGGCTTCGATGGCCAGAAGCCGCCCGATGCTGCTTTCGATCCTGAGCGCCGCGGTTTCGACCCGTCCGGTAAGCAGGCTGGAGGCGACGGCGGCCGGGATCGCCACCAGCAGGCCGCCTGCGGTGGTCAAGAGCGCCAGCCAGATGCCGCCGGCAAGGACCGAGGCATTGGCGGACCCCTGGGCCTGGGCCAGATCCTGAAAGCTCTGGATCATGCCCAGCACGGTGCCCAGCAGGCCCAAGAGCGGCGAGATCATCGAGATCAGGTCCAGCAGGCGCAGCCAGGCTGACATGTGCGCGACTTCGTCATTGCCGCGCCGGGCCAGTTCACCCTCCAGCACCGCGCCCGACATGCCGCCTTGCAGGCCCTGCATTGCCGCCAGCAAGACCCGGTCGGCGGGGCTGCGGCCCGGCAGGCTGGCCATCGCGGCCTCGCGGTCGCCGCGCGCCCAGGTGTCAATCGCCGCATCCCGCGCCCGCCCGCCGCCGGTGACGGGCCAGAGCCGGATGATCTTGACCACGATCAGGGTCAGCGACAAAGCGGAGAGCGCAAGCAGGATGGACATCACCGGACCGCCCGCGACCAGCATGGCCCTCAGGTTCGTGCCCATCATTCCTCCAGCGGGGCAGAGGTGCGGCTTTTCAGGTCCAGCATCGGATAGCAGTCGGTGTTCGCCTCGTTCTGCGGTTTGCAGACCGGCACGTCATGCAACAGCACTTCGGAGATGTTGGCGCAGGTGATCTGCGGAATCTCGAACAGTTTCAGCGTGGTGCGGGCGACCGGCAGCGGCGCGGCGTCGATCGACAGCAGACGGTCGATCACGCCGTCCTTGTTGAAGATCGCCAGCGACATCTCGAATCCTTCGAAACTTTTGCCGGTGGCGTTCTGGAACAGGAAGAAGGCGCGGCAGCCGCCGCCGTCGATTTCCTCGAACTTGTTGATCTCGATGGTCAGCTTGCCGGCCGGTGCTGCCGTCTGGGCCAGACCGTGCTGGCCGAATAGTGCGACGGCCATGCCTGCCAGCGGCATTGCCAACCGCCTTAGCGCCGCGTTCCCCATTCCCAACCTCCCTGATCCGCTGCCAGACGGCTTTTGGCACCGTCCTTGCCGCCACAGAACGACCTGCCCGGTTTTCTGTCAACGGTTCCGTTGCAACGGTCGATCGGCGCCATCGTTCGGCAAAGGGGCAAATGCCATTGGAATTTAGCGACAGCTGCACGAGATGATTGACAGATGGGGCGGGTGTGCCGTCATACTGCGGCACTTGTTTTGCTTGGGTCCGTAAGTGTTGTCGAACGGCGAAGGAACAACGCCCCTTTTGCCTTATTCTGGACACATGGGCGTTGGACAAAGCATTTTTGACGCCGGGTTTCCGCCCCGGTTTGGGAGGCTTGAATGGATTTGGACGCGCTCCTTGCCGCCCGCGATGGCGACGATCCGAGCGGGGAAAATCTGGAATACGACTTCGATTTCATGCAGTTGCAGATCGCGGCCAGCCCTGGCGAGGAACGTCAGGCCGGCAACGAGATTCTGGCGGCTGAAGACCCTGATTTTGCCGATGTCGTGGCCAAGTCCCTGGCTGTTCTGGAACGAAGCCACGATCTGCGGGCTGCGGTGATCTACGGCTATGCGGTGCTGCACACCAAGGGGATCAAGGGCTTTGCCGATGCCGTGGCCTATATCAAGGGCTGTCTGGAACAGCACTGGGACGCCTGCCATCCGCAACTGGATGCCGATGACGACAATGATCCCACGATGCGCATCAACGCGGTGCAGGGGCTGAACGGGGCCGACACGGTGCTGTCGGGCCTGCGCCGGGCACCGCTGACCAACAGCCGGACCTTTGGCAAGCTGAACCTGCGCGACATCCAGATCGCCACCGGCGAAGTGCCGCCGCCGGAAAACGCCTCGTCCGTGATGGACAGGACCGGGGTGAGCGCGGCGTTTGTCGATACCGGAGACGAGGCGCTGGCGGAAATGCTGGCGGCGATCCGGGCGATCCAGGCCGATCTCAAGGCGATCGAGGCGGTGTTTGTCGCCAGGACGCCGGGGCAGGGGCCGGAGCTGGACGATCTGAAAAAGCTGATGCAGCAGATTGCCCGCCATGTCGCGGAACACGTCGCAGGTGCCCCGGCAGCCGAGGCCGAGGCAGAGGAGGCGGACAATGCCAAGGGCGGCGCACCGGTCCCGGCGGCGCGGCGGACGGGTGGCAGTGGCGCGATGCCGGGTTCGGTGGACAGCGCCCAGGATGCCCGCAACACGCTGGACCGCGTGATCGACTATTTCCAGCGCTATGAACCCTCCAGCCCGGTGCCGATCATCCTGGAACGGGCCAAGCGGCTGGTTGGTGCGGATTTCATGACGATCATGAAGGATATGGCGCCTGCCGGCGTCGACAGCGTGATGATGATCGGCGGGATCAGCGAAGATGATGATTAGACCGACCCAACCTGACACAAATTCTCACATCTGACACAAGTTCAAGGAGCGTATCATGGCAACCAGTTCGCAGAAATTCATCGCGCGGAACAGGGCACCCCGGGTCCAGATCGAATATGATGTGGAACTGTATGGTGCGCAGAAGAAAGTCCAGTTGCCCTTCGTGATGGGGGTCATGTCGGACCTGTCGGGCAAGTCGGAGGAGCGGTTGCCGCCGGTGGCCGACCGCAAGTTCCTGGAGATTGACGTCGACAATTTCGACGACCGGATGAAGTCGATGAAACCGCGCGCCGCGTTTGCGGTTCCGAACACGCTGACCGGCAAGGGCAACATGGCGGTGGATATCACCTTCGAGTCGATGGACGATTTTTCGCCGGGTGCCATCGCCCGCAAGGTCGAGCCGCTGCGGGCGCTGCTGGACGCGCGGACCCAGTTGTCCAACCTGATGACCTATATGGACGGCAAGACCGGGGCGGAAGAGCTGATTTCCAAAGTCATGCAAGACCCGGCGCTGTTGAAATCCCTGGCTGGCGCCCCCAAACCAGCAGCGACGGAGGAGTGACAGATGAGCGATGCAACTTCACAAGTCGGTGCGCAGGCTGAGGTTCAGGTTCAGGAAGGCTCCGATTTCTCGGCGCTCTTGAACAAGGAATTCCGCCCGAAATCGGATCAGGCCAAAACCGCCGTCGAAACTGCGGTGCGCACGCTGGCCGAACAGGCGCTGGCCAATACCGCGCTGATTTCGGATGACGCGCTGCGCTCGATCCAGGGCATCATCGCCGAGATTGACAAGAAGCTGACCGAACAGGTCAACCAGATCCTGCACCACCCGGATTTCCAGCAACTGGAAAGCGCGTGGCGCGGGTTGCATTACCTTGTCAACAACACCGAAACCGACGAGATGCTGAAAATCCGGGTGATGAACATCTCGAAGAAAGAGATGTCCAAGACGCTGCGCAAGTTCAAGGGCACCGCCTGGGACCAGTCGCCGATCTTCAAGAAGGTCTATGAAGAGGAATTCGGCCAGTTGGGCGGCCAACCCTATGGCACCCTGGTTGCGGATTATTATTTCGATCATTCGCCGCCGGATGTCGAACTGCTGGGCGAGATGTCCAAGATTGCTGCCGGTGCCCATGCGCCCTTGATCACCGGGGCCAACCCGGCGCTGTTCCAGATGGATTCGTGGTCGGAACTGGCCAATCCGCGCGACCTGACCAAGATTTTCCAGACCCCGGAATATGCGGCCTGGACCAGCCTGCGCGAAAGCGAGGACAGCAAATATATCGGTCTGGCGATGCCGCGCTTTCTGGGCCGTCTGCCCTATGGCTCGAAAACCGATCCGGTCGAGGCCTTTGCCTTTGAAGAGGATACCGACGGCTCCGATCACAGCAAATACGGCTGGGTCAACGCGGCTTACGGCATGGCGGTGAACATCAACCGCAGCTTCAAGGAATATGGCTGGTGTTCGCGCATTCGCGGGGTCGAGTCGGGTGGCGCGGTGCAGAACCTGCCCTCGCACACCTTCCCGACCGACGATGGTGGCATCGACCAGAAATGCCCGACCGAGATTGCCATCTCGGACCGGCGCGAGGCGGAATTGGCCAAGAACGGCATGATGCCGCTGATCCACCGCAAGAATACCGATGTGGCGGCGTTCATCGGGGCGCAATCGCTGCACAAGCCCGCCGAATACGACGACCCGGACGCGACGGCCAACGCCAACCTTGCCGCGCGTCTGCCCTATCTGTTCGCGACCTGCCGCTTTGCCCACTATCTGAAATGCATGGTCCGCGACAAGGTCGGCTCGTTCAAGAGCCGGACCGACATGCAGGCGTGGTTGCAGAGCTGGATCAACAACTACGTCGATTTCAACGCCAATATTTCAAGCGAGTCCGAAAAGGCGCGCAAACCATTGGCGGCTGCTGAAGTCGTGGTCGAAGAGGTCGAGGGAAACCCCGGTTACTATTCGTCCAAATTCTTTCTACGGCCACATTACCAATTGGAGGGACTTTCGGTTTCCCTTCGGTTGGTGTCAAAGCTGCCGTCAGAAAAAGGGGCCTGATCCCGAGTGGGGCCAGGAATGCTAAGATTGACCAACCGCCGCGAGGCATAAACAACAGAGGGGATTGCCTAAAATGGTTGCTACACTTTTTGTCCAGATCGACGGTGTTGCCGGTGACTCGATTGAAAAAAACCACGATAAGTGGATTATCGTGGATTCTGTCGATTTTGGATTGGCCCGTAATTCCGAACAGGAAGGCGGCGTGATTTCGCGCGGCTTTGGTAAGACCGTGTTTCAGGCGATCGAATTCTCATCTGAGGTTGGCAAGCATTCAGGACCTTTGATGACGGCATCTGCCACGGGCAAGGTTTACAAGAAGATCGTCATCGACCAGTGCAAAGCTGGCGAGGAAGAGAACACGGCACTTGAAGTCTATGTCAAGTGGACGCTCGAAAACGCGATGATCCAGTCTTACAGGATTTCCGGATCGGCTGACGATATTCCCAAGGAAACGTGGTCCGTAAAATACGGGAAGGTCAAGTTCGAATATAGCGAAACCGACCCCAAGACGATGAAGCTGACCAAGTCCAAAGAGTTCTCCTGGGACGTCGGCGCGGGTAGTATGGGCTGATTGCTGCGAAACGCGCTTCCAGCGCGGGGCCTTCATCCTGCGCTGGAAAACCAATTGTCCGTTTGGAGCAGGATGCATGACGCCTGAAGACCATTTGAAATCCGGCGACCCTGCCGGGGCGCTGGAGGCATTGCAGGCATTGGTGCGGGCGAGGCCGGCCGATGTGAAGCTGCGGATATTCCTGTTCCAGTTGTTATGCGTGCTGGGCGACTGGAACCGGGCGATCCGGCAGTTGAAAGTCTGTGGCGAACTGGACCCCGGTGCCTTGCAGATGGCGCAGGCCTACCGCGAGGCGATCATCTGCGAGGTCTACCGCGAAAAGGTGTTTGCCGGCGACAAGGCGCCCTTGGTGTTTGGCGAGCCGCAGGAATGGCTGGCCTGGCTGATCGAGGCGCAGAAGATGCTGGCCAAGGGCGAGGTTGGGGCGGCGGCGGAATTGCGCGCCCGCGCGTTTGACGCCGCCCCCGCGACCACCGGCGACATGGACGGCATTCCGTTCGACTGGATTGCCGATGCCGACATGCGGTTCGGCCCGGTGCTGGAGGCGGTGGTCAATGGCCGCTATTTCTGGCTGCCCTTTGCCCAGATATCTTCGATCACCTTCGACCCGCCGACCGATCTGCGCGATGCGGTCTGGACCGCGGCGAATATCCGGCTGGCCAATGAAGGCTCGGTCGTGGCGCTGGTGCCGACGCGCTATCCGGGTTCCGGCCAGACCGGCACGTCTGCCGAAAAGCTGGCCAGGGCGACAAGCTGGGTCGATGTCGGGGCGGAAACCTTTGTCGGAACCGGGCAGCGGCTGCTGTCGACCGATGCCGGCGATGTGGCGCTGCTGGATGCCCGGCTGATCAAGTTCGACGTTGCGGCAGCGGGATAGGTGCTGGCATGGCGGACAAGATGATGTCCGAGCGGTTGCAGCCAAGCCTGCTGGACCGCTTGACCGATGAGGAGCCGTCGCTGCAAACCGAAAGCCGCGAGGCGCGGGTCATCGACATCCGCCGCCTGCGCGAGATCGTGCAGCGCGACCTGTCCTGGCTGCTCAACACCAGCAACAATGACGGCTGGATTGATGCGGCGCGGCATCCGCTGGCAGCGAAGTCGGTGCTGAACTATGGCGTCAAGGACGTGGCGGGCGATTTCGCCGCCAAGGACCGCGCCAATCTGATCCGCAAAAGCATCGCGCTTGCCATCGAGAATTTCGAGCCGCGCATCCGCAAAGGTTCCACCCATGTCGAGATGCGGACCGAGAATGTGTCGCGCGATACGATCATCTCGTTCGACATCCGCGCCGATATGTGGGCCGAACCGATCCCGATCGAGCTGTATTTGCGCTCGTCGGTGGATATGACGACGGGTCAGGTTGCGCTGGAACGGGCGGGCTGATCATGGATACCCGGCTTCTATCGCATTACGAGACCGAACTCGCCTTCCTGCGCGACATGGGGGCGGAGTTTGCGGCCGCCTATCCCAAGATCGCCGCAAGGCTGGGGATGGAGGGGATGGAGGTCCTCGACCCTTATGTCGAGCGGCTGCTGGAGGGCACGGCGTTTCTGTCGGCCCGGGTGCAACTGGCGCTGGAGATGCAGTTTCCGGCCTTCACCTCGAACCTTCTGGAGATCGTCTATCCGCATTTTCTGGCCCCGACGCCGTCGATGATGGTGGTGGGGTTCGAACCGGATCTGGGCAATGCCGGGGTCAAGGAAGGTTTCGTGATGCCGCGTGGCACCCGGTTGCGGTCAAGGCCGGTGGATGGAGAACAGACCGCCTGCCTGTTCCGCACCGCCGCCGACTTGACGCTGTGGCCGGTCGAGATTGCCGAAGCGGAATATATCGACAGCCGGGGTGGTCTGGTCGCCGCCGGGGTCAGCCGGGATAGCCCGGCGCGGGCGGGAATCCGGTTGCGGCTGAAGCGGCGCGATGGCGGCAAGATGAGCGCGCTGCCGATGAACGCGCTGACTCTGCATCTGACCGGGCAGGGGGCGGAAGCCTGGGTGCTGCACGAGGCCTTGGCGACCAAGGTGGCGGGCATGGTCGGGCGGTCGACCGACCGGCGCAATGACTGGGCGCAGCCATTGCCGGGGGCCGTTTCGACCCCCAAAGGCTTTGACCGCGACGAGGCTTTGTTGCCGACGCCGCGGCGGTCGTTCGATGGCTACCGGTTGTTGCAAGAATATTTCGCCATGCCGGAGCGGTTCCATTTCGTGGAATTGTCGGGGATGCTGCCTGCATTGCGCCGCGCCGATGCGGTGGATGTCGACCTGTATCTGCTGCTCGCCGATACATTGCCCGACAACGGGGCCTGCGTGCGGAAAGAGACTTTCGTGCTGAACGCGGTGCCGGCGGTGAACCTGTTCGAGCGGCAGTTCGACCGGATTCACATGACCAATTCCGACACCGAGCAATATGTGACGCCGAACCGGACCGCTCCGCTGGATTACGAAGTTTTCGCCATCGACAAGGTCGTGGGTATTTCCGGCAAGAACAACGACGAAACCGAGTTCCGGCCGTTCTATTCGGCGACCGACATCACCGCGGCAGGCGAAAGCCATCCGGCCTATTACACGATCCATCGCCGGATGCGGCAAAGGAACGAAAAGGAACGGCTGCGCGGGGTGCGAACGTCGTATCTTGGCTCGGAGGTCTATGTCTCGCTGGTCGATGCGGGCCAAGCGCCCTATGCAGCGGATTTGACGCAGCTTTCGGTGGCAGGTCTTTGCACCAACCGCGACCTGCCGTTGCTGTTGTCGACCGCTGGCAAGGATGCCTTTCATCTGCCTGACGGTGGCCCGGTGCTGGGGATTGCCACCGTGGTCTCGCCGACCCGCCCGCGCCCGACCATCGCGCAAGGCGAAACCGCCTGGCGGCTGATCAGCCATCTGAGCCTGAATTACCTGTCGATCACCGACGGGGCGAGTGATCGGGGCGGGGCGGAAGCCTTGCGCGAGTTGATCGGGCTCTATGCGCCCTCTGGCGACCGGGCGATTGCCAAGCAGTTGGAGGCGTTGCGCGGGGTGTCGACGCGGCCGATCGTGCGGCGGATGACCGATGAGGTTTTATCCACGGCGGTCAGAGGCTTGGAGATCAAACTTGATTTCGATGAAAGTTTCTTCGACGGCTCCGGCGTCTATGTGCTGGCTTCGGTGCTGGAGCGGTTTTTCCGCAAATATGTCACGATCAACTCGTTTACCGAGACCGTCCTTGTCACCCAACAACGCGGAGAGATCACCCGATGGAGACCGGAAAGCGGGCTGGGCCGGATGATCTGACGCATTACGCGCAGCTTCTGGCCAATCCGCAAAGCTATCATCTGTTTCAGGCGCTGCGGGTGATCGAGGCGCATCATGCCGACCGGCCCCGGCTGGGCACCTCGCGCCGTGCGGCGCAAGACCCGGTGCGGCTGGGGCAGGAGGCGGAGCTGGCGTTTCCGACCTCGACCATCGCCGATTTCGGGCCGGACAAGAACGGGGTGACGCGGCTGACCAATCGGACTTTTGGCCTGTTCGGGCCGCAGGGGCCGCTGCCGCTGCATCTGACCGAATACGCGCGGAACCGGCGGCGGAACGAGCGGGACACCACGTTCCTCGCCTTTGCCGACCTGTTCACCCACCGGCTGATGGGGCTGTTTTTCCGGACCTGGGCGGCGGGGCAACCGGCTACGAGTTTCGACCGGCCCGATCAGGACCCGTTCGAGCGCAAGGTGGCGGCGTTGTCGGGCTATAATGGCAAGGGTCTGCGCGGCCGCGACGAGATGCCCGACATGGCCAAGCGCCATTTTGCGGGCCATCTGGCGTCCGGCACCAAGACCGCCGAGGGTCTGGTGTCGATCCTGTCGGCGTTCTTTGCCGCCCCGGTGCATTTGCAGCAATTCATCGGGGCCTGGCTCGATCTGGAGCCCGATGACCGCTGGCAATTGGGCAAGCCTGCGGGTCTTGGGCGCAGCACCTCCATCGGCACGCGGGTCTGGTCGCGGGCGTCGAAATTCCGCATTCTGGTCGGGCCGTTGTCTTTGGCCGATTACAAGCGCCTGTTGCCCGGTCAGGGATCATTGGAGCGGCTGGAAGCCATCGTGCGCAACCATGTCGGCGATGCGCTGGACTGGGATGTGAACGTGATCCTGCGCGCCGCCGATGTGCCGCGCGCCGTTCTGGGCAGCACCACGGCGCTTGGCCACACCTCGTGGATTGGGTTGCGCCGGGCGGGGGCCAGCGATGCCAGCGACCTGTATCTATCCCCGCCCCATGTGCTGCGCCGTCAGCGGCGTGTGTCGAAACCCATCACCCCGGAGAGAAAAAGATGAGCGAAATCAGCCGTGTGGCTTTGTTTGGCAAGCTGAACCGTCTGGGGTATCAGGCGGTTGAAGGTGCCACGGTGTTCTGCAAATTGCGCGGGAACCCCTATGTCGAACTGGTGCACTGGCTGCATCAGATCCTGCAGAACCAGAACAGCGATGTGCACCGTATCGTGGCACATTACCAGTTGGACCCAGGCCGCATTGTCGGCGACATGCAGCGCGCTTTGGATGCCCTGCCGCGTGGGGCGTCTTCGATTTCCGACCTGTCGGAACATCTGGAGGATGCGACGGAGCGGGCCTGGGTCTGGGGGTCGCTGCTGTTCAACGCGTCGCAGGTTCGCACGGGTTTCCTGATTTTGGGCATGCTGAAAACCCCGGCTTTGCGCAATATCCTGTTCGGCATCTCGCCCGAGTTCAAAAAGATCAAGCCGGATGATCTGGCCGAGGATTTCAACGCGGCGGTCAATGGCTCGCCCGAGGAAGGCCAAGGGGCAACCGATGGCAGCCATGTCGGCAGCGGGGTGCCGGGGGAGGAAACGGGTGCCATCGCGCCGGCGGCAATGGGGAAAGAGGAGGCGCTGAAGAAATTCACCACTGATCTGACCCAGCAGGCGCGGGAGGGCAAGATCGACCCGATTGTCGGGCGGGATGAGGAAATCCGGCAGGTCGTTGACGTGCTGATGCGGCGGCGGCAGAACAATCCGATCCTGACCGGCGAGGCGGGCGTCGGCAAGACGGCGGTGGTCGAAGGGTTCGCATTGCGGATCGCGCGGGGCGACGTGCCGCCCGCGCTGCGCGAGGCGCGGATATTGGCGCTGGATGTCGGGCTGTTGCAGGCCGGGGCCAGCAGGAAGGGCGAGTTCGAGAACCGGCTGAAATCGGTGATCGACGAGGTGCAGGCATCGACCACGCCGATCATCATGTTCATTGACGAGACCCATACTTTGGTGGGCGCGGGGGGGGCGGCGGGGACCGGTGATGCGGCGAACCTCTTGAAACCGGCTTTGGCGCGGGGGACGTTGCGCACGATTGGGGCGACGACCTGGGCCGAGTATAAAAAGCATATCGAGAAAGACCCGGCGCTGACCCGGCGCTTTCAGACCGTGGTGGTGGATGAACCTTCGCCGACCAAAGCCATTATGATGATGCGCGGCATCGCCTCGATGCTGGAAAAGCATCACCGCGTGCAGATTCTGGACGAGGCGATCGAGGCGGCGGTCAACCTGTCGGCGCGCTATATTCCGGCGCGGCAATTGCCGGACAAATCGGTGTCGGTTCTGGATACGGCCTCGGCCCGGGTTGCGGTCAGCCAGCATGCGGTGCCTGCGCAAGTGGACGATTCACGCCGCCACATCGAGTCCCTCGATACCGAGTTGGGCATCATCGGCCGCGACGAGACAGCGGGCTACGAGGTGACCGAACGCCGCAATGTGGTCACCGCGAAAAAGGCCGAGGAAGAGGTCCGGCTGGCCGGGCTGACCGCGCGGTGGGAGGCGGAAAAGGCGGTGGTGGAGGTCATCCTCGACCTGCGCGCCAAGCTGCGCGAGGGTGGCGCGCCGGTCGATCCGAAGCCTGCCGAGCATGCCTCGTCCGACGCGGCGCCGCCGGTTGGCAACTCGCCTTTGACGGAGGAGCAGCGGGCGGCTTTGATGGTGGAGTTGAAGGCCAAGAATGCCGAACTGACCGCGTTGCAGGGCGAAACTCCGCTGATCCTGCCGATTGTCGATGCGCTGGCGGTGGGCTCCGTGGTCGGCGACTGGACCGGGATTCCGGTCGGGCGGATGCTGAAGGATGAATTGCAGACGGTGATCGACCTCGCCAGCCTGCTGGCCAAGCGGGTCATCGGGCAGGATCACGCGATGGAGATGATCGCCAAGCGGATTCAGACCTCTCGCGCCGGTCTCGACAACCCGTCCAAGCCGATTGGGGTGTTCATGCTGGCAGGCACATCTGGCGTCGGCAAGACCGAAACCGCGCTGGCCTTGGCGGAGGTGATGTACGGCGGCGAGCAGAACGTCATCACCATCAACATGAGCGAATATCAGGAGGCGCATACCGTCAGTTCGCTGAAAGGCGCGCCGCCCGGCTATGTCGGCTATGGCGAAGGCGGTGTCTTGACCGAAGCCGTGCGTCGAAAACCCTATTCGGTGGTGCTGCTGGACGAGGTCGAAAAGGCCCATCCGGATGTGCATGAGATTTTCTTCCAGGTCTTCGACAAGGGCAACATGGAGGATGGCGAGGGCCGCAGCATCGACTTCCGCAACACCATGATTTTGCTCACGTCGAATGCCGGGTCAGAAATGATCATGGACCTGTGTGCCGACCCCGATCTGATCCCGGAACCCGAGGCCATCGCCAAGGCTTTGCGTGAGCCGCTGCTGAAGATTTTTCCGCCCGCCTTGCTGGGCCGTCTGGTGGTGATCCCCTATTTCCCGCTGAGCCCGAAGATGATCGGCGAGATCACCAAGCTGCAACTGAACCGGATCAAGAAGCGGGTCATCGCCTCGCATGGCGTGCCGTTCGAATATTCGCAGGAGGTGGTGGACCAGATCGTCAGCCGCTGTCAGGAAGTGGAAAGCGGGGGCCGGATGATCGACGCCATCGTGACCAACACCATGCTGCCCGACATTTCCGGCGAGTTCCTGCGCCGGATGATGGCGGGGGCGGAGGTCAAGAAAGTGGCAATCGACGTCAAGGATGGCAATTTCACCTATAGTTTTGACTAGCACGCGTGTCAGGTGAACGGGCGCGACCATACGGCGCCCGATCTGGACGGATTTTGATGCAACAGCGGAAGGGAATTCATCGCGGCTATGCAATACAAGAACATCTTCTATGGCGGCAAAACCGGCATCACCGTGGCCAAGGCGGACATCGCGGCCATGGCACAAGAGGTTGGCAGCTATTTGCAGGCCAATGGCATGCAGGCGCAGGGCATCAAACTGCCCGGCCTTGGCGACGCACAGAAGCTGGTGACGAAAGCCGCAGGCGAGTTGAAAAAGGCGCTGAGCAGTTCCAACGTCAAGGATCTGGGCTTTACCCCGGATCTGAAGATCATTGGCGGGATCGACACCAAGGGTGATCTGTCTGCCACCGTGACCGGGCTGTTGCCACCCGCCAAGCCCGGCAAGCCACCGGTGAATTATGAGGAGACCGTGGTGATCCGCAAGGAATTCACCAAGCTGGAGAAAGAGTTGCAGTCGGGAAAGAACGTCGTGGTCAACATGACGAAGAAGAACTGGAACATCATCGGACCGGCCATCACCAAGCTGGTCGAAAAGCGCAATGGCGATATCGACAAAGTCAAGGCCGACAAGGTTTTTACGGCGCTTTTGAAGGAATACAACGACGGCGACGACGTGATCAACAAGGCCGCCGCCAATCAGGCCAAGAAGTTCAAGACCACGGAACCGACGACCGATCAGGCAGATTTCGGCGACATGACCACGGGGACGGTGGTTCTGGCCGCCCACGGCTCACGCGCCGATCTGCCTTCGGGCAAGACGCTGGGCATAGCGCTTGGCAAGAAGACGCCAGAGCAAATCGTGGAATTGCTGACCGGACAGAAGGACAAGGCCAAGAACCTGTCGAAGGCGTTCAAAGGCACTGTGCTGCTGTCGGGCTGCTTTACGGCGGCGGGCGGCATCGCGCCGGAAGGCGATTACAACTATGACACCTTCGCCGGCAAGGTCTGGAACCTGCTGAAGGCCAAGGGCATCAACTGCAAGGTTTCGGGTATGCCCGGACAGGCGCGCACCAGTGGCGATGGGGACAAATCCTCGGCCAAGCCGACCGAGCAGAAGGAATATGACAAGCTGAAGAAAGAGTTCAACGGCCCGGTGGTGGCGATCCAGAACTTGGAGCCGCAGTTGAAGTCGAAAGACCCCAAGGTCGTGACGGCGGTGAACAAGAAGATCAAGGAAATGAACGAAAAGCTGAAGACGGTGAACGCCGAAAAAGAATCCAAGGTGATGAAGCAGCTGATTATGAACTACGGGCTGGACCCGGTGCGCTGACAACCATTGCCCCGGGGCTGCAACCCCGGGGCACCTATTCGGAATGATGTTCTAAAGGAGCCCTGCGATGGCGAAGAAAGCCGAAATGAGCCTGGATCTGTCCTTTGGCACGATCACGGGCGAGCGGCCCGACGGGGCGAAGCCGACCCGCTTTCGCATCGCGTTGATGGGTGATTTTTCCGGTCGCGCCGCCAAGGGCGAGGTTGAGATTGGCGCCGATCTGGCGGCGCGGCGGCCGATCAGGCTGGATGTCGATTCGCTGGACAAGGTGATCCACGGCTTTGCCACCACTCTGGTGCTGCCGATCGGCAAGAAGGGTCAGGGGATCGCGGTTGAATTGGGCTCGATTGACGATCTGCACCCGGACGAGCTGTTCGAAAAGGTCGAGATGTTTGCGGAACTGGTGGCGCTGAAGCGGCGGCTGGCGACCGGGTCCACCGCCAAGGGGGCGGTGACGGAGCTGCGCGAATGGGGTAAGGAATTTGGCAAGAAGGTCAATCCGCCCGCCCGCAAATCATCGGGCAATGCGGTGCCCGCCGACCGCAAACTGTCGGATTTCGCCAAGCTGATCGGTGGCAATATCACCCGCAAGGCCACGGCCTCGCCGGCGGATGAGTTGATGGCGCGCATCGTTGGCCCCTATATTCAGGCGCTGCCCGACCCCAATGCCGCCGCGATGCAGGAGGCGGTGGAGGAAAGCCTGGCCGGGGCGATGCGGCTGGTGTTGCACCACCCGGAGTTTCAGTCGGTCGAGGCGCAATGGCGGATGCTCGATCTGATCATCCGCTCGGTCGAGACCGATGCCAAGCTGGACATCGTTCTCTATGACATCTCGGCCGAGGAGCTGGCGGCGGACCTGGCAGCGCAGGACGACCTGACCACCAGCGGCTTTTGCGAATTGCTGGTCGAAGGCACGCCGGACGGACGCGGGCCGTTCTCGGCGGTCTGCGGGTTCTACACCTTCGAGGAAACCCCGCCGCATGCCGAATTGCTGGGCCGCATCGCCAAGGTCTGCGCCCATGTCAACGCGCCGTTCTTCGCTGCGATCAGCCCGGGTTTCATGGATGTGGCGAAAGACGACCGTCATCCTTTGGTGGCCCAAGCCTGGGAAGCGCTGCGCGCGATGCCGGAGGCCGGGCATGTGGCGCTGGCCAGCCCGCGCTTCCTGCTGCGGCGGCCCTATGGCGCGAAAAGCGAACCGATCTACGAGTTCGATTTTGAAGAGTTCACCGAACACGAGGGCCTGTCAGGCATGCTCTGGGCCAATCCGGTGGCTTTGGTGGTGATCCTGCTGGCGCGGTCATTCCGCAAGACCGGACCTTCGCTGGGACTGGGTCAGGTGATGTCGCTGGGCGAGATTCCGTTCCACTATGTCAAGGACCGCTATGGGGATCAAGTAGCGCTGCCCTGCACCGAACGCAACCTGACCCAGACCAAGACCCAGAACGCCATCGCGCGGGGTCTGATGCCGGTGGTGTCGGTCAAGGGGCGGGATGAGGTGCGGCTGGCCTCGTTCCAGTCGCTGGCGGGCGAAACCGTGCTGGGGCCGTGGACCAATCTGCCGCCGCCCAAGCCCAGGGCGGAACCGGAGCGGGTGGCCCCGGCGGAGGAAGAGGCGAGCGAGGATTCCGCAGCGCAGGACGCGTCGGATTCCGAGGATTCTTCGGACGCGGATCTGGACGCCTTGCTGGCCGGATTTGACGATTCCTCCAGCAGCGACGACGATGACAGCAGCGATGGCGACGACGCGGAAATGGATGCCGACCTGGCGGCATTGCTGGCAAGCCTTTGATGGCGCAGATTTGAAGATCGTGGCAGAGTGCGCGTATTCTGAAGGCAACAGGACCGGTGGTTTGGTCGGGGCGTTGTGCCCACAGGAAGCGAGGCGCATCTGGCACCGGGCATGAGCCCGACGCTATGGCGCGAACAGAGGTTGAGGCATTATGGTCAAAATCAGTAGACAGACCGACAAACTGTTCATGCAACTGAGCGGCCCCGCCGCCTCGGACCTGATCTGTATTGGCGCCAGGATCAAGGATCGGCTGAGCACCATTCCGCAGATGCGGATGGAGTTTTATTCCAAGAACACCGACTTTGATCCGACAACCGTTCTGGGCACCAGGATCACGCTGGAGGCCGACAACGACTTCAAATTCTCCGGCATCGTGATTTCGGTCGAAGACCTGGGCCATCAGGGCAGCATCGACCTGTATGCCGCCGAAATCCGGCCCTGGCCCTGGCTTCTGACCATCGGCTCGGAAAACCGGGTGTTTCAGAACATGAAGACCGAGGATATCGTCAAGGAGGTCTGCGACAAGGCCGGGTTCAGCGACGTTGCCGTCAGCCTGTCCGGCAACTACGAACCCCGTGAATATTGCGTGCAATACCGTGAAAGCAATTTCGACTTTCTCTGCCGGCTGATGGAAGAGGATGGCATCTACTACTATTTCGACCATTCCGGCGCGGGCGAAAAGCTGGTTCTGGCCGACAGCGTCAGCGCCCATACCAATGGCGGCACGGTGCCCTTTACCATCGCCAATCAGGTCGGGGAAAAGCAGGCCGACAGCAATTCGATCTTTGAATTTGCCGAGGTGGGCCGGGTTGTGACCGGCAAAGTCTCGCTCTTTGACTATGAAATGACGACGCCTGGTGCCGATCTGAAGGTGATTTCCGCCCTGGCCTCGGGCAGCCACAGCTACAATGCGGTCGAACGCTACGAGGCGCGCGGCCATTACAAAGTGGCCGACAAGGGCGAGGTGCAGGCCCGCGCCGGGGTGGAACGGTATGCGGCCGAGGCCAAACGCTACAGCGGGGTCAGCAATTCGGCGGTGATCACCACGGGGGCGATTTTCACGCTGGACCACACCGAACGCCCGGCGGTCAGTGGTGCCTATCTGGTGGTGGGCGTGACGCATTACCTCCAGTTCGATCCGGGATACCAAGACGAGGCACCGGAAAGCCTGAACCGCCATGTCGAACGCATCAAATATCCGGCGGAGATTGGGATATTTGAGACCGAGTTCGAGGTGCAGCGCGATTCCGTGCAGTTCCGTCCACCACGAGAAACTGCCTGGCCCGAGGTGCCCAGCCTGCTGACCGCAATTGTCACCGGACCCAGCGGCGAAGAGATTTACACCGACGAATATGGCCGCATCAAGGTGCAGTTTCCGTGGGACCGCGAGGGCAAGAACGACGACAAGACCAGTTGCTGGATGCGCTCGGTCGTGCCCTGGGCCGGCAAGGAATGGGGCATGTTCTCGGTGCCGCGCATCGGGATGGAGGTGATCATCCAGTTCGAGCGCGGCAACATCGACCGGCCCTATTGCACCGGCATGGTTTACAACGGCGTCAACACCCCGCCCTATGCCTTGCCCGGCGACATGACCAAGACCGGCATCCGCACCAACAGTTCCAAAGGCGGCGGCGGGTTCCACGAGTTGACGTTTGAAGACAAGAAGGGCGAGGAGTCGATTTTTTTTCAGTCGGAAAAGGACTACAAGCAGATCATCAAGAACAACGCCGAAATCACCATCGGCATGGAGACAAAAGACAGTGGCGACCTGACCCAGACCATCTATCGCCACAAGACCGAAACGCTGGAGACCGGGGATTACACGTTCACCATCAGGGAGGGCAACCGGATCACCAGCATCAAAACGAATGACACCGAATCTGTCGATGGCAAGCAGGATGTGACGATCAAAGGCGACCAGACGCTGATCGTTTCGGACGGAAACAAGATTGATAACGTCAGGCAGGGCGACTCGAAGATCGAGGTGGTCGGGGGTAATCAGACGACTACGGTTGATTCCGGCAATATCAAGATTGATGCCATTGCCGGCAAGATCGCGATTTCTGCGGGCCAGGAGATCACCCTGACCGTGGGCGACAGTTCGATCAAGATCGACCAGATGGGGGTGACGATCACCGGTGCGGTAAAGGTCAAGGTAAGCGGTGGTGCCATGACCGAAGTGTCGGCTCCTTTGGTCCAGGTCGCAGGATATGCAATGGTGCAGGTCCAGGGCGGCCTTGTGATGATCAATTGAGGGGCGCTGCGATGAACGAACGTTTCTCGGGTCTGACCAAACTGCCGAAGCAGCCCGCAGCCCGGCTGCTGTCGAATGCCAATGCTCAATTGGAAACCGAACTTGCCGCCCTCGCCAGCGCCTCGGTCGAGGTGGTGCTGGAGGAGCTGGAGACCAAGGGGGCGCTGATCGACATGCTGCGGCTGCTGTCGGTGGCGCTGCCGGCGCGCGAGAGGGTGTGGTGGTCCTGTCTGGCCGCCCGCGATACGCTGGCCGAAGGCGGCAAACTGCCGCCGCCGCTGGCCGCCGCCGAGGCCTGGGTGTTCAAGCCGACCGAGGAAAACCGCGCCGTGGCCCATCAGTCGCTGCAACATGCCAGCATGAAGGACGACACCAAGCATTGCGCGATGGCGGTGCAGTGGCATGACGGCACGCTGGGGCCGGGCGATCTGGCCCAGCACCCCGCGCCGCCCGGCGGCTCGGAAGTGTCGGCTTTTGCGATGAATGTCGTGGCGATCGGCAAAAGTGGCAAGACGCTGGAGGTGGCGGCGACCTTGCTGATTGACCGCGCACTCGATATCGCTCGCGGTGGATCGGGGCAGGCCAAGCCGGTGTCCAAAGCCCGCGACCAGACAAGCCGCGCCGAAACCAAGGAAGGAGCCTGAGATGCCACCTGCCGCACGATTGGGTGACATGCATGTCTGTCCGTTGGTCACGGTGCTGGTGCCGCATGTTGGCGGCCCGGTGGCGCTGGGCTGCATGACGGTGCTGACCATGAAGATGCCGCAGGCTCAGGTTACGAATATGTGCATCTGCGTCGGGCCGCCGGATATGATTGCGATGGGGTCGGCGACCGTGCTGGCGGGCAAGCTGCCGGCGGCGCGCTTGGGCGACCCTTCGGCACACGGCGGCGTGGTGATGGGTATGGGCATGACCGTGATGATCGGCGGATAAGGCAGACAGATGAGCGTCACCCTGCGATTTCAGTCTTCCGGTGCAGTGCCCGGCGATGGTCGGCCCGTTGTGATGCGGGGT
>JAYUGA010000325.1:0-20110 GCA_043738565.1 Rhodobacterales bacterium | reverse complement strand
GGCATCGGAACGGTTGGCGAAATCCTGCTTCCATTTCAGCGCCTGCAAAATGACGCGGTCGCCGCCATCGCGGTCGATGTCCTTGTTGCCTTCCGGGTGGCCCGCGACATGCAGACGCTCGAAGCCGTCGAACAGGCCGGTTTCCAGGATTTGCATGGAACTGTCGAAATCGCCTGCGGGTGTCGAGACGCCGCCGCCAAGCAGCAGGGCTTGCTTGACGCCCGCCTCGCCCTTGTAGCGGGCGATCCAGTTGGCCAGTGTGGCCTTGTCATGGATGATGCGGGCCGGGAAATGCGGCATGACATCAAAGCCTTCGCCGGCGATCCGCTTGGCGGTGGCGACCATGTCGTCAATCGGGGTGCCTTCGATATGGGCGATGTAGACGCGGGTGCCACGCGGCAGCAGGGCGCGGAAATCTTCGACCTTTTCGGCGGTGCGCGGCATTACTTCGATGGAGTAGCCGTGCAGGAAGGCCGCGAAACTGACCGGGGCAGGGGTCGGGGCCGCTGCGCGGCGGAAATGGAACAGGGCCATCGGGGTGTCCTTTAACGAGCTGTCGCCCAGCCGTCGGTGTTGATCAGGGTTTTCAGGCGGTCGGCGTCGTATTCGACCTCGACTTTGGCCGCTTCAGACGCGGCAACTTCGGCCGGATCGCCTTCGACGGTGAAGGGCACTGCCTTGCGTAATCCGGCCAGATAAGCGTCCCCGTCCCTGGCACCGGACTTCATGGCGCAGCGGTCGATGGCTTGTTCGAAGCGTTCGGTCAGCTTGACCCTCGAGCCGGAGCGCCCCTTGCCAACAATGATTTGTGCGGGGATGTCGCGCCAGTAGACGATGGTGACTTCGGGCATCTGATTCCTCGCCGGGTTGCTGTGGCCTGTGTAGCGCCGATCCGCGACAGGGGGAGTCGTTTTTCGACATGGCGGCGCGACAATGCGACCCGCAATCGCGGACATTCAGCGCCCTTGTGAAGCGGCGCCATCAGGGCTAGCTTGAGGACAACCACGAATGGAGGGCGATTATGGCGCCCGTGCGTCCCCGGGGGGAGGACGCGATACCGCTGACGGTTGAGCTGTTGCAAGATGGCCCCCGTCAAGCCGAACCGTCGCCCCCCCCAGCGACCGGATCGGGGCAGTTGTATGCTGCCCTTGACCTGGGAACGAATTCTTGTCGGATGCTGATTGCCCAGCCACGGGGCAGTCAGTTTCGGGTCGTGGATTCGTTTTCCAAGACCGTGCAACTGGGGGTCGGGCTGGAAGCCTCGGGTCGGTTGAGCCGGGCCTCGATGGGGCGGACGATTCAGGCGCTGCGGATTTGCCAGAAGAAGATCGAGATACACGGCGTCACGCGGATGCGGCTGGTGGCGACGGAAGCCTGTCGCAGGGCGCGGAATGCGCGGGATTTCATGCGGCAGGTGCGGCGGGAAACCGGGCTGATCGTGGAGATCATCGCGCCCGAGGAAGAGGCGCGGCTGGCGGTGATTTCCTGTGCGCCGCTGGTGCAGCCTGCGACCGAACAATTGCTGGTGGTGGATATCGGCGGCGGGTCCACCGAGCTGGTGTGGATCGACCTGTCGGCGGTGGTGCCGGAAGATCGGCCAAGGTCGATCATGCGGCTGCATGCGGGCTTTCACGCCCAAGGGGCGGGTGATGCGCGGGTGGTGGACTGGATTTCGGTGCCACTGGGCGTGGCGACGCTGAAAGACCAGTTTGGCGATGTCGACGATGATGCGGCGCGGTTCGCGCTGATGAGCTGGTTTTTCGAGGAAAACCTGTCGGCGTTTTCCCCCTATAACGCCGCACAACCCCGCGCCGGCTTTCAGATCATCGGCACTTCCGGCACCGTGACGACGGTGGCGGCGTCGTTTCTGGGCCTCAGGCGCTATGACCGGGCCAAGGTCGATGGGCTGGTGATGACTTCGGATCAGATCGACTTTGTGATCCGCGAATATCTGTCGCTGGGGCCGGAGGGGCGGCGGACCGATCCGCGCATCGGGCGCGACCGCCATACGCTGATCATGTCAGGTGCCGCTATCCTTCAGGCGCTGATGCGAGTATGGCCGACCGATCAGCTTTCCGTGGCCGACCGAGGTCTGCGCGAGGGCCTCTTGTATGCACAGATGAGCGCCGATGGCGTATTGGATGACGGGCCGTTCGAATGAGTGAGAAGAAAACACCGGAAAAGGGCACGTCGGGCCGGGGCGCGCGCGAATTG
This sequence comes from Rhodobacterales bacterium, assembly GCA_043738565.1. Classification (GTDB taxonomy): domain Bacteria; phylum Pseudomonadota; class Alphaproteobacteria; order Rhodobacterales; family Rhodobacteraceae; genus Stagnihabitans. Next base: position 17,896 of record JAYUGA010000325.1, on the reverse strand, counting down.
CGGGTGCGGGTCAAGACGGCCAAGGGGCGCAAGCTGTCCTCGACTTTGTGGCTGGAGCGGCAGTTGAATGACCCCTATGTCATCAAGGCCAAGAAGGAAGGCTACCGCGGGCGGGCGGCGTACAAGATTTCCGAGCTGGACGACAAGTATGGCTTCCTGAAGCCGGGGGCGCGGGTGGTGGATCTGGGCTGTGCGCCGGGCGGCTGGTGTCAGGTGGCGGTGGTGCGGGTGAATGCGCTTGGCGAGCGCGGCAACAAGCCGGTTGGCACGGTGCTGGGGGTCGATCTGCAAGAGGTGGAGCCGATTGCCGGGGCGCAGATTCACACGCTGGATTTCCTGTCGGATGAGGCGGACGGGCTGGTCAAGGGCTGGCTTGGCGGCCGCGCTGATGTCGTGATGTCGGACATGGCGGCCTCGGCCTCGGGTCACAAGGGCACCGACCATTTGCGGATCATCGCCCTGGTCGAGGCGGCGCTGGCGTTCGCGTTCGACGTGCTGGACGAGGGCGGCACCTTTGTCGCCAAGGTTCTGGCTGGTGGGGCCGAGGTGGGCATGCAGAACCTGCTGAAGAAGCACTTCAGGAAGGTGGCCAACGTGAAACCGGCGGCGAGTCGCGCGGATTCGTCCGAGAAATTCGTGGTGGCGCAGGGGTTCCGCGGGCTTCTGGTGGCGGAATCGGGCGACGAGGCTGATCTGGATTAGGTCTGGATAGGGAACAATGGGCCTGATTGGAAAGGGCGCCACTGTGGGCGCCCATCATCCGGAACAGGTCAGAGTGACAGTCGCGCGATCAGCCAGCCCAGGTGCGGACCGGGCCGCAATCCATGTGGACGAAGTTGGAGCGGTAGTAATGGCCGACGCCGCCGGCATTGCACGCCTGCGCTGCGGCAGCGATTTGCGTGACATTGCGCGACTTCAGCCGCAGGTCGGCAGCCATTGCCTTGATGTGCAGCGAGTTGCGGGCGACCCCGCGCGACTGTTCGCGCAGCATCGCATTGGTGGCCGGGGTGCGATAGCCGGACAGCAGCATATAAGGTTCTTTCACGTCCAGCAGATTGTGCGTCGCGGCGATGATGTCCAGATTGGCCGGGTTCATCCGGGCGGTTTCATCCGCACGAAGATCCCGCATGAACAGATTGATTTCCTTGAGAACTTCTGGAATGTATGCGCCGTCCACCCAGTAAATCGTATCGACGCTTTCGCCCGATCTGCCCGAGTACATCTTGACCCTGCGGACATCGCCCGCCCCGCGCAACAGGCCCGTGGCGTTTGAGAGAGAAGGCGCTGCGACAATCGTGGCGGCTGCAAAAATGCCCAACAAGCCGCGCCGCGTTATTCCCGCCGAGTTCACATTGTTCATTCTTGAAGCCTGTCCCGTTCGAGTCTTTGGACCGTCTGTTCCGACGGATTTCTTGTCACTTCATCCCCAAGTGCCCGGCACATATGACATAGGTTTGTTTCCATCCCAACAAGGAATTTCCACGGCAACGATCAGTTTGGGGCTAATAGGCAAAAAATTGCTGAATGCAAGAATTGCGGCGGCAGATTTCCTCTGGTTGCAGGGGTTGTGACATTGCGTGATGAATTTGCGACAATCGCCCAAGGTCAGCCGCACTGCACGAAGCGATGTGAGTTTACATCGCCGCGATTCCGTAGCTAGTTTGTGAAAGGCAGCGGAAAATGGCCGACGGCCTGTTGGTTGACAAGGATTTGACCCGAAAATGACCTTTGCAATGGACCGGCGCACAGCCTTGCGCCTGATGACTTCGACGCTGGCGGCTGCTGCGGTGCTTGGGGCCACCCCCAGTTTGGCAGCCGGTGTGATGTCGGCCTTTGTCCAGTCTTTGGCCGAAGCGGCCACGGATGACGCGGCAATTGCCACATTCTACCGTGACCATGACTATGCGACGCTGTGGACCGGCCCCGGCGATGCGGAGCGGCGGCAGGTTTTGCTTGACGCTTTTGACATGGCCCCGGCGCATGCTTTGCCGGTCGAACGTTATGCCCCGGCGCAGATTCGGGCGCTGTTTGCGGCGGCGCAGACCGAGGGTGATCTGGGCCGGCTGGAAGTGGCGATGAGCCGGGCCTATCTGGCCTATGTGCGCGATTTGTCCTCGGGGGCCTTGCTGCCGTCGGCGGTTTCGGCGGACATCAAGCGCGAGGCCGTGCGACCCGATCCGGCACTGACCCTGACGCGGGTTGCGGGCGGCGATCTTGTCGGCTTTCTGAACACGCTGGCCCCGGTCGCGCCGGAATATGCGCGGCTGGTCAAAGAGAAATTCGCGCTGGAAACGGTGATCGCGGCTGGCGGTTACGGCGCGCTGATCGCGGCAGAGGCGGTCGGCCCGGACGCAAGCGCCGCGGCGGTGATCCAGTTGCGCGACCGGCTGATCGCGCTTGGCTATCTCGCGCTGTCTGCGAGTGCGGCCTATGACGCCGATATTCAGGCGGCGGTGCAGCGGTTCCAGTTCGACAGTGGCATCGAGTCCGATGGTGTCGCGGGCGAGGGCACGGTCGTTGCGCTGAACGTCGAAGCGGGCGAACGGCTGAAGTCGGTTATTGTCGCGCTGGAGCGGTTGCGCTGGATGGGCCAGGCGCCATTGGGGGCGCGGCATCTCTGGGTCAACCAGCCCGATTTCTCGGTGCAGGTGGTGGATGACGGCAAGACCACGTTTTCGTCACGTGTCGTGATCGGCAAGATCGGCTTCGATACCGAAAGCCCGGAATTTTCCGACCAGATGGAATTCATGGTGATAAATCCGACCTGGTCGGTGCCGCGCTCGATTGCGGTCAAGGATTATCTGCCGCAGTTCCAGAAGAACGCCAATGCCCAGCGGCAGTTGCAGGTGATCGACCGGGCGGGCCGCGTGGTGCCGCGCGACCAGATCGACTTCGCAGCTTACACGCCGAACAATTTTCCCTTCGCCCTTCGCCAGCCGCCGATGGATGGCAACGCGCTGGGCAAGGTCAAGTTCATGCTGCCCAATCCCTACAACATCTATCTGCACGACACGCCCACCAAGTCCTTGTTCGCCAAAGAGGTGCGCGCCTTCAGCCACGGCTGCATCCGGGTCGGCTTGCCGTTTGATCTGGCCTATGTGCTGCTGGCCCCGCAGAGCGATGATCCCAAGGGGCTGTTTGCCAGCTATCTGGCGGGCGGGCGCGAAAGTGTTCTGGAGCTTGCCACGCCGGTGCCGGTGCATCTGGTGTATTTCACCGCCTGGCCGAATGAGCGGGGCACGATCAGCTACCGGCGCGACATCTACGGCCGCGACGCCAAGGTTTTCGCTGCCCTGACCGAGGCCGGGGTGGTGCTGCAAGGCGTTCAGAGCTAAGTCTGCCGGGGTCGGGCTGCGGGCCTGCGGCGGAGGCGGATCATGGGCCACAGCATCGGGGACATTGCAAAGGCGCTGGGGGCAGAGGCCGCCGGGGCGCTGGATCTGGTGATCGAGCGGGCGGCGGAACCGGCGATGGCGGGGCCGTCAGATCTGGCTTTGGCGATGGATGCCAAATATGCGGGCGGGATTGCCGAAGGGCAGGCGCAGGCGGCTTTGTTGTGGCCGGGGGCGGATTGGCAGGCTCTGGGCCTGAAAGCCGCGATTTTCGTGCCACGCGGGCGGCTGGCGATGGCAGGGCTGACCCGGATTTTGGATGCCGGGCCGCAGGTTGCGCCGGGGATACATGCGCTGGCGGTGGTCGATGGCTCGGCGGCGATCGGCGAAGGGGCGGCCATCGGGCCGTTCGTGACGATCGGGGCCGGAGTGCGGATTGGGCCGGGGGCGCGGATTGCGTCGCATGTGTCGATTGCCGAAGGGGTGCAGATTGGGGCGGATGCGCTGATCTTGCAGGGAGTGCGGATCGGGGCGCGGGTCAGGATCGGCGATCGGTTCATCTGCCAGCCGGGGGCGGTGATTGGCTCGGATGGGTTTTCCTTTGTCACGCCGGAACGGTCCGGGGTTGAAGATGTTCGCGCAAGCCTAGGGAAACGCCATGAAATTCGTCAGCAGAGGCAGGTTCGGATCCACTCGCTGGGCTCGGTGGTGATTGGCGACGATGTCGAAGTGGGGGCCAATGCCTGCATCGACCGCGGCACGATCCGGGATACCAGGATCGGCCGTGGCAGCAAGTTGGACAATCTGGTCCATGTCGGCCACAACGTCGAGATTGGCGCGGATTGCCTGCTGTGCGGCCAGGTCGGCATTGCCGGGTCGAGCCGGATTGGCAATCGGGTGGTGTTGGGCGGGCAGGTTGGTGTCGGCGACAACCTGTTTGTCGGCGATGACGTGATCGCAGGCGGTGGCACCAAGATTTTGACCAATGCGCCGGCCGGGCGGGTGTTGCTGGGCTATCCTGCGGTCAGCATGGCGGCGCATGTCGAGATGCAGAAGGCGCTGCGCCGTCTGCCGCGACTGGCCAAGCGGGTGGCAGCGCTGGAGGGACGACCTGAGCCAGAGGATGCGCCGGAATGAGTGCGGTGGCGGAACGGGTGATCGGCATCATTGCGCGGCAGGCGCGGCTGGTGCCAGGGGCGGTGCGGCTGGAGGTGTCTTTGGCGGAACTGGGGCTGGACAGTCTGGGGCTGGTCGAGGCGATCTTTGCCATAGAAGAGGCGTTTGACATCCAGATCCCGTTCAATGCCAACACACCGCAAGCCAGCCCGTTTGATACATCGACCGTCGCGGCGGTGATCGCGGCGGTCGAGGAACTGGTAGCGGCAAGACCCGCATGAACCGGGTGGTGATCACCGGGGCGGGGACCGTGAACCCATTGGCGCAGGATGTGCCGGGGACTTATGCGGCGCTGCGCGAGGGGCGCTCGGCGATCGGGGCGCTGGCGTTTCGGGATGTCGAACGGCTGTCGGTGCGGATCGGGGCGCAAATCCGCAATTGGCGGGCCGAGGTGCATTTCTCGCCGGGTGAAATCGCGTTGCTGGACCCGTTTGCGCAATATGCCGTGGTCGCGGCGCGGCAGGCGGTGGCGCAGTCGGGGCTGCGGTTTGAAGGATTGCTGGCGGAAGAGACGGGCGTGATCCTGGGGTCGGCGGGCGGTGGCCTGCAAACCTCGGATGACAATTACCGGGCGGTGTATCAGGGGGGCAAGAATCGGGTGCATCCGCTGGTGGTGCCACGCTTGATGCACAACGCCGCCTCGGCCCAGGTGGCGATGGCGTTCCGGTTGCAGGGGCCGAATTACACGGTGGCCTCGGCCTGCGCCTCGTCCAACCATGCGATCGGGCAGGCGTTTCATCTGGTGCGCTCGGGGGGGGCCCAGGTGATGCTGGCGGGCGGCACCGATGCGATGCTGTGCTTTGGCGGGATCAAGGCGTGGGAGGGGTTGCGGGTGCTGTCGGAAACCGGGTGCAGGCCGTTTTCCAGGGGCCGAGACGGCATGGTGATGGGCGAGGGTGCTGCGGTGTTTGTGCTGGAGGCGCTGGACCATGCGCGGGCGCGGGGGGCGGTGATCTTGGCGGAAGTGGCGGGGTTTGCGATGAACTCGGACGCGTCGGATATCGTGAAGCCAGCGGTCGCGGGGGCGGCGCGGGCCATGGCGGGGGCGCTGCGCGATGCCGGGATGCGGGCTGGCGAGGTCGGCTATATCAACGCGCATGGCACCGGCACCACGCTGAACGACCGGGCGGAAGCGGCGGCGATCTGGCAGGTGTTCGGGGCGGAGCGGCCGCCGGTATCATCGACCAAATCCATGCACGGCCATCTGATTGGCGGGGCCGGCGCGGTGGAGTTGCTGGCCGGCCTGTTGGCGCTGCACCAGGGGGTGATTGCGCCCACGATGGGTTTTATCGGGGCCGATCCTGACTGTGCGCTGGACGTGGTGCCGAACGTGGCGCGGCCGGCGAAGGTCACTGCGGTTCTGAGCAATGCCTTCGCCTTTGGCGGTCTGAACGCGGTTCTGGCGTTAAAAGCCGTCTGAAGGATTACGGTTTTGGCGCGGCTGGTGCTGCGGGGGCCGGAATCGCCTTGATTGCAGTGTAGCCTGCGGTGAAGCCTTTGAGTGACAGGGTGAGGGCGACGGTCTTGTCAGGGGCGACCGCAGGCACGATGGTCACGGTGGCGGCGTTGCCCTTTTTCAGAACGGCCAGTTCTGCCGCAGTAAAGCCGATGCGGGCGACGCAGCCTTGGGTCGTGCAATAGGTGAAGGGGTAGAGCTTGGGGTTGGCCGCATCGACGCCGATCCGCAGGCTGGCGGTCAGCAGGGTTTCCAAGGGCACGATGACGGTGGCCCCCACCGCAGCCTCGCCACCGTCAGGCAGGTCGAACAGGCTGATTTCAGCGACGGAATTGCCGTCCTTGTCCTTGAGCAGCTGGTAAAGCTGGCACGGGTCAGAGCCATCGGCGGTCTTGACACAACGCTGTTCCCAGGCGTCGAAATGCGCGGCCAGATAGAGGCCGTTCACCGCGGCATCGGCCTGGGTTGGCAGGCCAACGGGGGCGGCATCCTTGCCGATGGCCAGTTGGTCGGCGGGGGCTGCGGCATCAGCAGCGGGGGTCGTGGCGGTCGTGTCGCTGGCGGGCGGCGTGGTCGTCGTGGTCTGCGCGAAGCCGGCGGGGGTCGAAACAACGGCAGCGGCCAGAATGAGGCTTTGCGCGAGGAGACGAAGGTTCTTGGGCATTCCACGGGTCCTTGGATATGTCTGCGGATATTTTTGCTGCATCTAGCATGACGGCTGGCATCGCGTCAGTCCTGAAACGGCGGGCCGGTTTGCGCCAGATCGGGCTTGGGCAAAAAACCGCCCGCTGCAACCTGCCATCCCAAGTGCCTGTCAGACATGGAAAAAGGGCCGAAGCACGGCCCTTTTTCATTGCTTTTTTTGCTCCCTGTCGGACTGGCCGACTTGATGAAGGGGACGCTACGGCGGTTTCAGCAAGCCGTCAACTGGGAATATGCTTGGCCTTGGCCAGAAAAAAAGCCGCACCTTTTGAGGGGCGCGGCCAGTCTGACAGGGAGGAAGTCACGCCGGACAGCGACCTGGTCGCAGGTCCGGCAAGATGAGGATGGCAGAAAAAGGTTAAAAATGTATTTTGCAGTCAGGGCGGGTGAAAACCCGGTGACATTGGCCGTTGTGGCAGACAGGATTTGGCAGATGGCGGACAGCATTTTTGTGGGTGGCGGCGGTGAAGGGTATGGGGCGGCGCAGTCCTTGCTGTTGAAATACGGCAACCGCCACGGGTTGATTGCGGGGGCGACCGGCACTGGCAAGACAGTGACGCTGCAAATCCTGGCCGAGGGGTTTTCGGCAGCGGGTGTGCCGGTGTTTCTGGCCGATGTGAAGGGTGATCTGTCGGGGATCGCGGCGGCGGGATCGACATCACAAAAGCTGAATGACGCCTTTCAGAAACGGTCGGCTGCCATTGGCCTTTCCATGCAATATCGTGCATTCCCGGTAACGTACTGGGATATCTTCGCGCAAGCCGGACATCCGATCCGCGCCACCGTGGCCGAGATGGGACCGTTGCTGCTGGCGCGGATGCTGGCGCTGAACGACACGCAGGAGGGTGTCTTGAACGTGGCCTTCCGGCTGGCGGATGAAGAACAGTTGCCGGTGTTGGACCTGAAGGACTTGCAGGCGCTGCTGGTCTTCATCGCCGAGAATGCCGCCGAGATTTCGTCGAAATACGGGCTGGTGTCGCCGACCTCTGTGGCGGCGATCCAGCGCCAGTTGCTGATGCTGGAGAATCAGGGGGCCAGCCCGATGTTTGGCGAACCGGCGCTGGACCTGGCGGACCTGATGCGGACCGATGCCACGGGCGCGGGGATGATCAACATTCTGGCCGCCGACAAGCTGATGCAAAGCCCGCAGCTTTACGCGACTTTCCTGCTGTGGCTGCTGTCCGAATTGTTCGAGACGCTGCCGGAGGTCGGTGATCCTGACAAGCCCAAACTCGTGTTCTTCTTTGACGAGGCGCATCTCTTGTTCACCGATGCGCCCAAGGCATTGATTGCCAAGGTGGAACAGGTGGCGCGGCTGATCCGGTCCAAGGGGGTCGGGGTCTATTTCATCTCGCAAAATCCGGCGGATATTCCTGAGATCATTCTGGGCCAATTGGGAAACCGGGTGCAGCACGGACTGCGGGCTTTCACCCCCAATGACCAGAAAGACCTGACTCAGGCCGCGCAAACCTATCGGCCCAACCCGCGTTTCGACACCGCACAAGCGATCCGCGATGTGGGTACCGGCGAGGCTGTGACCTCGTTTCTGGAAGACAAGGGCGTGCCGGGGATTGTCGAACGCACGCTGGTGCGGCCGCCATCTTCGCAACTGGGGCCGATTGATCCGGCTTTGCGGGCCAGCCTGATTGCGGCCTCGCCAATGGCGGCGAAATACAACCAGACGGCGGACCGCGACTCGGCTTACGAAAAGCTGCGGGCAAGGGCGGCGGCGGCGGGCGCCAATGCCAATGCGCCCGTTCCGGGACAAGCCGCGCCGTCTGGCGGCGAGTTTCAAAACGCGCGGCGCTTTGGGGGTGGCGTCAGGCAGGCCGCCCCGGCACCGCGCAGCGCCACCAGTTCCAGCCGCAGCGATTCGCTGACCGAGACCCTGGCGAAAAGCTTCGCGCGGCAGATTGGCACCCGCACCGGACAGGCGGTGGTGCGGGGCATTCTGGGATCGCTGTTCGGCAAACGTTAAGCGGGGCCATTGCAATGGCACCGGACCGAACGCCTGGCCCGGCGTGGTTCGCAATCGATCATGGTGCGGCCTCCCGGCAGGATCCTGCCATGATCCTTCCGGTTGCGGATCCGCCGCTGTTGGACTGACGACCCGATCAGAGCCTGCGCACCTTGAGCCGGGTCAGGCGGTTTTCGCGGCGGGTGACAACCTCGAATCGGTAGCCGTGGAAGCTGAAGGTCTGGCCTTCCGCCGGGATCATCTGCGCCTCGTGGATGATCAGCCCGGCCACGGTGTTGGCCTCGTCATCGGGCAGCGACCAGTCGGTGGCGCGGTTCAGGTCGCGGATCGTCATGGTGCCTTCAATCAGATAGCTGCCATCCTCGGTCTTTTTCACCGCCAGAGCCTTGTCCACCACGTCGAATTCATCGGTGATGTCGCCGACGATTTCCTCCAGAATATCCTCCAGCGTGATCAGGCCCTGCAGGGTGCCGTATTCATCGACGACCAGCGCGAAATGGGTGCGGCGTTTCAGGAATTCCTGCATCTGTTCGTCAAGGCTGGTGGTGTCGGGGATGAAATAGGGCTTCATCGCCACTTTCACGATGTCCAGAGCGGCCAGCGCCTCGGCCCGGCTGGGGCTGATCCGTTCCAGCCGGTCCACGTCGCGCAACAGGTCTTTGGCATGGATCACGCCAAGGATATTCTCGTCGCTGCCGCGGTAAACCGGCAGGCGGCTGTGCGAGGAAGCGAGGACGAGTTTTATAATCTCATCCGGTGGCAGGTCGGCGTCGATCATCTCCATCTCGCGGCGGTGGCGCATGATTTCATCGACGGTGCGGTCGGACAGGTCAAGCGCCCCCAGCATGCGGTTGCGATCCTCGCGCTCCACCGCGCCTTCGAAATGACCAAGGGCGATTGCGCCGAGAATTTCCTCGCGCAGGGCCAAAAATTGGCGGTTCGGGTCGGCGCGGACGCCAAACACGCGCAGGATGCCGCGTACAAGGGCGCGGACCGTGGTGACGATAGGCGAGAACAACAGGATCAGGATGCGGATCGCCGGGGCGACACGGGCGGCGAAGGGCTCGGGGTTGATGATGGCGAGGGTCTTGGGCAGCACTTCGCCGAAGATCAGCACGAGGGCGGTCACGACAAAGGTGGCGATGGCGACGCCATTGGCGCCGACCATCTTGGTCATGAGGGCGGTGACCAGCGAGGCTGACAGGATATTGGCGACATTGTTGCCGAGAAGCAGCGCCCCGATCATCCGTTCGCTGTCGTCGGTGATTTTCAGCGCTGCCGCAGCGCCGCTGGAACCTTTGTCGGCCTGCGCCTTCAACTTGCCACGAGAGGCGGCGGTGAGGGCGGTCTCAGAGCCCGAAAAGAAAGCTGACACCAAGAGCAGCAGTCCCACGGCGGCGACTGTCAGCCAGAAAGTTGCATTCAGGAATTCCATCGGGGCGTCCTATTCAGGTCGTGCGGGCCAGAGGGTGGTGGTTGAGAACGAGGTCTTTCAACTGATCCTCCAGTACATGGGTGTAAATCTCGGTGGTGGCGAGGTCGGCATGACCCAGCAGGGTCTGGATGACCCGCAGATCGGCCCCGCCGGCCAGCAAATGGGTGGCAAAGGCGTGGCGGATGGTGTGCGGCGTGACGCGGCCGGGGTCAACGCCACCGGCGGCGGCAATGGCCTTGAGCAGCAGATAGAAGTGCTGGCGGGTGAGGTGGCCAGCCGCGCCGGGGCCGGGGAACAGATGGCGGGGCAGGGGTTTGCCTTGTTTGCGGGCGGCTTCGTCATCGGCGTCGCGCAAGGCAAGCCAGGCGGTGATGGCGGCTTTTGCGGGGTTGGACAGAGGCACCATGCGTTCCTTGTCGCCCTTGCCTTTGACGAGGATCATGCGGGGATCACCGCGAACGGCGGCTACCGGCAGTTCGACCAGTTCCGAGACCCGCATGCCGGTGGCATAAAGGAGTTCGACCAAGGCAGTGTTGCGGATGCGGTCCCGCGTCCCGCGGCCAAAGGTGCGGGCGGCGTCCAGGATGCGGATGACTTCGTCCTGCGACAGGGTTTGCGGCAGGTGTTTGGTGGCACCGGGGCCGGTGATGCGCAGGGCGGGGTTGTCGGCACGCCAGCCTTCTTCATGAGCGAACCGGTAGAGTTGGCGGATGGCGGACAGGCGGCGGGCGCGGGTGGCTTGGGCCAGCCCCTCGGCCTCGCAGGATACCAGATAAGATTCGACGGCGGCGCGGTCGGCGGTGGCGAAAGATTGGCCTTTGTGCCCCAGCCAATTGGAAAAGGCGATCAGGTCGCGGCCATAGGCAAGCTGGGTGTTGCGGGCGCTGTCCTGTTCGGCGGCGGTGGCGTCGAGGAAGGTCGCAATCCAGCGGTGACCGTCAGGGCCGGGCATGTCAGCCGCGCCGGTCCAACAGCATCAGTTCCAGCGCGGTGCGGCGGGCGACATCTTCCAGCCCGATCTGGCGCAGGACCGACAGGCCGTCGGTGACGCCGCGCAGATCGCCTGCGGTGCCGCGGTTGATGCGCTGGATCGCCTGTAGAATCGTCTCGCCGATGCGGTTCTGGTCGAGCAGGGCCTTGAAATCATCGGGGATCGTCGGGGCCAGAAAGGCCGGGGCAATGGCGCGGGCCATGCTGTCGGGCGGGATCGCGCCCTTGAGGTCGCCCCTGGCAAGCGCCGCCAGAAACGCGTCGCGGGGTGAATTGGGCGGGTGCAGGGCGGCCACGCTTTCGTACTCCGGCGACAAGAGGCCAATTTGAAACGAAATCTCGGCCGCGTCACCGGTCAGGGTCATCCGCGTCAGTTTGTCGGCGTAAAGTGCGGCCAGCGGCACTTCCAGTTCGGCCGAGGTCATCTCGACCCAGGCGGCGGGCAGGGCCAGATCAACTGCTTTGGCATCAGCAGCCGAGATGGCCTGGTCGAGTTTCTGGAAAGTGGCAACCCGGTCCCAGACCCCGCCCGAGGCGGCAGGTTTTTGCAGGGTGTAAAGCCCCAGCAGCATGTTGGGGGCGATGGCCCCGGCGCGGGACAGACGCTCTGCCGCCTCGATCTGGGCTTTCCAGCCGGCGTTTTCCGACAGGTCGGCATAGGAAAAGGCGATGGGCAGGGTGGCGATGGGCAGCGGTTCGCCAATCGCCTCGTACAGCCGCAGGGTCAGCGGTGTCAGCGGCGTAGGGGGCGTCAGAGCGCCGCCGGTTTCGTCAAGCGAGGGGTCCATGAACCGGGTCAGCAGCGCCGCATCCTCGGGTGTCACGGTGCCCAGGGCGCGGGCGGTGTCCAGCGTCAGACCCGCCGCGTCGAAATCACCGGCGCGGGCAAGGCAGAAGATGCGGGTCGGCAAGGCGGGCGACAGGCCGGGCGCGTCGCGCAGAAGGGCGCAAGCCTTGTCTTCATCGCCGATCAGCAGCGACACGTCGAAATAGCGGCGGAAGAGTTCGGGCGTCGTGGCGGGACCAGCGGCATCCAGCAGGGCGCGGGCCTGATCCAGCGCCCCGATCGACAAGAGCTTGTCCAGGCGCGCCAGCAGCAGATTGCCGGACTGTCCGGCGTCGGCGGGCGGCTCAGCCTCGGCCAGCAAAAGCGTGAGCAGCAGGCCCTGCAATGCGGGCAGATCCTGCGACGCCTCCAGCGTCAGCAGGGTTTCGATGTCGGCGGCGCGACCCATGCCCCACAGGTTGCGCGGCAGGCCGGTCACTTGCGGCGGCAGAATGCCCACGGCGTCGGGCGATGCCTGATCCAGCGTCGAGGTTGTTACGCCCTCTGGCACGGCGCTGTTCTTGGTGACTGCGGGTTCGTTCAGACTGGGCGCGGGCTGTGCCACAGGCGTAACCAGCGATTTTGACAGCCAGTCAATGGCGGACAACGGAGCCTCGGCCCGTGCAGCGCTGGTCGCGGCGACTAGGCAAAGCGCAATGGCAGGACCGCAAAATCTGTCAGTCGGCATTCAAGGTCACCGGTAAACGCACTTCGCCAGGCTGGGGCGCAAGATTGCCCGGATAATAGGCATATCCCACCAAAGCCACAAAACCCAGCACCACCAACACGAAAACCAACTTGATCAAACGTCCCATGCCCGCGTGCCCTTTCATCTGCCTGCCGGTTGACCCGGCCTTGCTTTGTGATGTCTGCCCTAGCGCAGCCTTCGCCGAATATATATGGCATTCACCGCGACTTCACGCCATTCAGGATAGAAAGATGCCGTCTCGGCAGGCTGGCGCTGCTTTTCTGCCGCAAGGGACGACGGGGGACGGACCGGCGATGCAGCGGCTGAAGAAGACCGTGGTGATGGTGGGGATGATGGGGGCCGGGAAAACCGCCGTCGGCACGGCGTTGGCCCGGATTCTTGCCGTCGAGTTCCTTGATTCGGATGACGAGATCACCAAGGCCGCCAGCCGGTCGATTGCCGAGATCTTTGAACGCGACGGCGAGCCGTTCTTTCGCGCCCGCGAAACCGAGGTGCTGGCACGGCTTTTGCGCGGTGCACCCTGCATCCTGTCAACCGGCGGCGGGGCCTATCTGGCCGCCGCCAACCGCGCCCTGATCCACGAGACGGGGATTTCGGTCTGGCTGCGCGCCGATCTGGACCTGTTGTGGCAGCGGGTCCGGCACAAGGCGACGCGGCCCCTGCTGCGCACCGCCAATCCGCGCGAGACGCTGCGTGCGCTATACGAGGCACGGGTTCCCCTATACAGCCAGGCCGATCTGGTGGTGGATTCGGGCGCCGATCTGTCGGTCGAGGCGATGGCGCAGCGGGTGGCAGAGGCGCTGGTGCAACGGCCAGATGTTCTGGAAAGGCTTTGAGATGACGCGAAACGTGGTGCCGGTAGCGCTTGGGCCGCGCAGCTATGAGGTGCGGATTGGCACCGGTTTGATCGACGGGCTGGGGTCCGAAATCGCGCCATTGCTGCGGCGGCGCAAGGTCGCGGTAGTCACCGATGAAACCGTGGCGGCGATGCATCTGCTGCGGCTGGCCAAATCGCTGGAGCAGGCGGGCATTGCGATGACAGCACTGGCCTTGCCACCGGGTGAGGCCACCAAAGGTTGGGTGCAACTGGCGCGCTGCGTGGAATGGCTGCTGGAGCAAAAGATCGAGCGGCGCGACGTGGTTCTGGCCTTTGGCGGCGGCGTGGTCGGCGATCTGGTCGGTTTTGCGGCGGCGATCCTGCGGCGCGGCGTGCGGTTCGTGCAGGTGCCGACGACGCTTCTGGCGCAGGTTGACAGTTCGGTTGGCGGCAAGACCGGGATCAACACCGCGCAGGGCAAGAACCTGGTCGGCGCGTTTCATCAGCCGTCGCTGGTGCTGGCCGATATTGGCGTGCTGGAGACGCTGACACCGCGCGACTTTCTGGCGGGCTATGGCGAGGTGGTGAAATACGGGCTGCTGGGCGATGCTGGTTTTTACGACTGGCTGGAGGTCAAAGGCCCGGCGATGGCCGCAGGCGATGCCGCAGCACGGTTGCAGGCCGTGACGCGGTCGGTCGAGATGAAAGCCGGAATCGTGTCGCGCGACGAGACGGAAGAAGGCGAGCGGGCGCTCTTGAACCTTGGCCACACCTTTTGTCATGCGCTGGAAAGGGCCACCGGCTATTCCGACCGCCTGCTGCATGGCGAAGGGGTGGCGATTGGCTGCGCGCTGGCGTTCGAGTTGTCGCAGCGGCTGGGGCTGTGTTCGCAAGAAGCGCCCAGCCGGGTCCGGGCGCATCTGAAGGCTATGGGGATGAAGGTGGATCTGACCGATATTCCGGGCGATCTGCCGGGGCCGGAAGACCTGCTGCGGCTGATGGGGCAGGACAAGAAGGTGGTGGATGGCAAGCTGCGCTTCATCCTCGCCCGCAGTATCGGGGATGCGTTCGTGGCCGAAGACGTGCCGCCGGATGTGGTGAAAACCCTGCTGGGCGAGGCTCTGGCGGGGCGGCGCTGACACTGGCCAGAAGCGGGCACCGGGCGATCACGGATTTCGATGTGGGATTTGGGGGCAACAAGCCTGCGTGACTGTGCACGCAGGACGCGACTGAACGCGCAGAACGTGCTAGACTTGGCCCATGTTGTTGTCCCTGAAACACCCGCATTCGCGCGGTGGGCACACCGGAACAGGTGGAGGAAACGTCATGGTCGAGACAATCGGTAATCCCATCACATGGGCCGCGCGGCTGGTCGGTATCGGCGTTCGCCGGGTCGGGGATGGCACTGCGGAAATTGTCGGCGAAGACAAGGAACCCGTTGTCATCACGGGCCTGCAACTCGCCGATCTGCGCATCGCCCTGCAAAAGGGGTTGGACGATTTCATGGCGCTGCGGACCGATGTCATGTTCATCGTGGTGATCTATCCGATCATCGGCCTGGTGCTGATAGGGGTAGCGCTGAACCGCGGCATGCTGCCCATGCTGTTCCCGATGGTGTCGGGTTTTGCCCTGCTGGGACCGGTCGCCGCCATCGGACTTTACGAAATGAGCCGCCGGCGCGAACTGGGGCTGAAGGCGACCTGGGGCGATGCTTTCGGGATCATCGGCTCGCCGTCGCTGTTCCCGATCATGACGCTGGGCTTCTATCTGTTCGCCATCTTCCTGGCCTGGCTGATCACCGCGAATTCGATCTACAACCTGACGCTCGGCCCGGAACCGCCGGTTTCGGCTCTGGCTTTTCTGCGTGACACTTTCACCACGACGGCAGGCTGGGTCATGCTGATCACCGGCGTCGCCATCGGCTTCCTGTTTGCCTGTGCGGTTCTTGCGATGAGCCTGGTGTCCTTCCCGCTGCTGGTGGATCGCCATGTCGGGGTCGTCCGGGCGGTGGCGACTTCAGTCAGCATCGCGCGGCGCGATCCCGTTGCGGTCGCCGCCTGGGGTGCCATCGTCGTGGTGGCGCTGGCGCTGGGTGCCGTCACCCTGTTCGTCGGCCTGATCTTCGTGCTGCCGGTCCTCGGCCATGCCAGCTGGCATCTCTATCGCCGCGCCGTGGCTGCCCCCGCCAACCGGATGGCACCACAAGAGACGCCGGAAGTCGAGTAAGCCCGCCGGGTGGTGTTCGTTCAAGTCGCGGCGCCATACCGGGCCTGTGCGCAGCGTTCCTTGCGATCATCCGAAACTTGGCTGGGGCGGGAGGGATCGAACCTCCGACATGATCTTGTACCCGAAAAGATGCCACGACTTGCAGGATGGGGCAGGGGTTGGGGCGGCAGAGGGGGAAGCTCGGGGACTGTTATGCAAACCGGGCGAGAGACGTGGGGCGGACGAAAGGGTTGGGCGAGGACCAAAGCGATTGTGAAATGCTTCGAATCTGCGTTACTTTACGCGAGAAAAGCAAAAAATGACTGCTTTACAGGGCAGGATGGCAACCAGTCTTCCTGCATCCAAGCATATCGCTTATCGACTGGTTCAGAACAATCTGAAAATACGCCGTGATCTGCATGCCTTCGCAGAAACTCAAATGTCGAAATCAAGGTCCGATAAGTCTATATCGCTTGCGCCGTCCGCTAAAGAACCCGAAGCCTCGGCGAGGTTGCCGTCTATGTTGGCCTGAATATCAGCGAACGCTGACTGGAATTGCTCTGCTGCGATAGCGCTGGAAATCGCGTTGCCAACGACCATTCCGCCTGCAACCGCTGCGGCTGTTCCGAGAATGGAAGAGCCGTTGCCAACATTTGCAGATTGACCCATCGTTACAGAAGGCGGCAGCGATGATGAAGTTGCATCCATCAGGCGTAGTTTCGCAATCAGCTCTGAATCTCCAGAAGCATGAATCGCTGCCCGCGCCTCTTCCGCGCGTTGCTTTCGGAGGGCCAGTTCATCTTCAGCCGCTTTCTTCTTTGCAGAAATATCATTCTGTTCTTTGCCCTTGGCAATCATACCGGCGACGGCAAAAATTCCAAGGATCACCCAAATCCAGTTTATGTTCTAGTCCTTGTCGTTTGATCTCCCAATTCAGCCTATTGGTTCACCATCAAGCGAGCAACAAGAAAATCTGAGAAGCCGCCTGTATCTAAAATAGAAGCAAGTACAGGAGCTTACGCTATGAAAGTCTTATCCGGCCTCGGCGGTCTCGCCGGGGCTTTTCTTTTGGTGCCGAAGGGTCGGGGACTGATCCTGCTGGCACTTTGGTTGCCCGCCAAGTTCAATCCAAAGTCAGCGGTTGCTGTATTGCGCGAGGCGCTACGCCTTTGGGTGGCGCGATGATCGCCGTTCAACCGGGCGACGTGGTGGTCATTGGTGCCTTCGACGACGTGCCAGAACAGGAGTTCAGGGTCGATGAGGTGTTCGAAGACTGCGTGACGGGAGTGGCCCTGACGGGGCCGCTGGCAGGGGAGCACGGCGAGCCAGAACGGTCAGCCGTCGTTCGAGTTTTGGGTCCGCAGGGTCGACCAGAGTCCCAGCAGGACTAAGAAAACAATCAGAAATCTCGAGAAACAACACAAACAGGGGCGGTTGCCCCAAGGAGAACGCATGTCTATTCGTATCCAGTATGCTTATCTGAAACAGCAAACTTACCTTTATCGAAGGAACTACCCTGCTGACCTGCAGCCCATGTTGGGGTCAGCGTTCAAGCAGTCGTTGAAGACGGGGGATGCCCGGTTGGCCAAGGCTCGTGCCGCTGAGGTCAATGCCAAGTACGAGGAGATCGTGACCAAGGCACGGGCGGGGGTGGTGACCAGCAGGCCGGAGCCGGTGCGGGTGGTGCCGACGGTGTTCGCTCCGGTGGTGGTCATAGGTCGCACGACGGTACGCAGCCTCGCCAAGGACTACCTGAACAAGCGGTCGAACGACATGAAGCCCGGTGGGTACAAGTCGGTGCGCTACGCAATGGGTCTGTTCGTTTCGGCGGTGGGAGACAGGCCAATCGGCCAGTTAGGTCGGGAGGACGCCGCTACCTTCGTTCGCAAGGTCGCTGCGTTGCCCAAGCACGCTGGCAAGTCAGAGAAGGTCCACGGCTATGGGCTCGATCAACTGGTCAAGGTCAGCGACGGCGAGACCATCCTGCCGCAGACCCAGAAGCGCATCGTCACGCAAGTTGCGGCTTTCGTGGACTGGGCAATGTACAACGGAGAGGTGGCAGCCAACCCGTTCAGCACCGTGCGGGTCGAGGGCAAGACCAAGGTCAACAGCTACGTGGCACCAACCAATGACGAGGTGGCGCTGTTGCTGGCCCTGAACGATCGTCGCATCGTAACCGCCCGATAAGGACCGCCATTCAGGCGTCGGCGGTCTGACTTGCAATAGGTTTCCAATTCCAGGGAAGCAATTCGTCGATCCGGTTGATTTTG
>JAYUGA010000324.1:0-7923 GCA_043738565.1 Rhodobacterales bacterium | reverse complement strand
TAAACTCCGCCGGTTGGGCCGCAAGGTCTGAAGATGGCTGCACCGCGGATCAAACCGGAAAAGGATAAGGCATGGCTCTTCCCGAGTTCACCATGCGTCAGTTGCTGGAAGCTGGCGTTCACTACGGTCACCAGACCGCCCGCTGGAACCCCAAGATGGGCGAGTACATCTACGGCGACCGCAACGGCATTCACATTCTTGACCTGACCCAGACGGTGCCCCTGTTGGACGCCGCGCTGAAACTGGTGCGCGACACCGTCGCCAAAGGCGGCCGCATCCTGTTCGTCGGCACCAAACGTCAGGCGCAAAAGTCGATTGCCGAGGGTGCCGAGAAATGCGCGCAATACTATATGAATCACCGCTGGCTCGGTGGCACGTTGACCAATTGGAAGACCATTTCCAACTCGATCCAGCGGCTCAAGGCGCTGGATGAGATTTTGGCCGGTGGCGCAGAAGGTCTGACCAAGAAAGAACGCCTGAATATGGAACGCGAGCAGGGCAAGCTGCAAGCCTCGCTGGGTGGTATCCGCGAGATGGGTGGCACGCCGGATCTCTTGTTCGTCATCGACGTCGGCAAGGAATCGCTGGCGATCCTCGAGGCGCAAAAGCTCGGAATCCCAGTGATTGGCATTGTCGACACCAATTGCAGCCCCAAGGGCGTGGATCACGTGATCCCCGGCAATGACGACGCGGCGCGGGCGATTGCGCTTTATTGCGATCTGATCAGCCGCGCGGCGCTCGAAGGGATGAGCGCCCAGATGGGTGCCGCTGGCATTGACCTGGGCTCGTTGGAAGTGGCGCCGGTCGAAGAAGCGGTTGCCGAAGCCTGATCAGGCCGATTTGCGAATTCCGGCGGGGTTAACCCCCCGCCGCACCCATTTTGAAGTTAGGAGGCGACAATGACAGTCACCGCACAAATGGTGAAAGAGCTGCGCGACAGCACCGGCGCAGGCATGATGGACGCGAAGAAAGCCTTGGTTGAAACGGGTGGCGACATGGAAGCGGCGGTCGATTGGCTGCGCACCAAGGGTCTGGCCAAAGCCGCCAAGAAGGCCGGCCGTCTGGCCGCCGAAGGTCTGGTTGGCGTCGCCGTTTCGGGCAGTCGCGGCGTGGCGGTGGAGGTGAACTCGGAAACCGACTTCGTCGCCCGCAACGCCGATTTTCAGCGTCTGGTCCATGACATCACCCGCACCGCTACACGCTGCACCGACATTGACGTGCTGAAAAAGGCCGACCTCAACGGCCAGCCGGTTGACATCGTGATTGGCGAGGCCATCTCGACCATCGGCGAGAATCTGTCGCTGCGCCGCATGGCGGCGGTCGAGGGCGACCATGTCGCGGCTTACGTCCACAACTCCGCCGCTGACGGCATGGGTCGCATCGGGGTGCTGGTGGCGGTCAAAGGCACCGACAATGGCATCGCCAAGCAGATCGCCATGCACATCGCGGCCTTCAGCCCGTTGTCGCTGTCGGAAGCCGACCTTGACGCAGGCGTGGTCGAGCGCGAGCGCAACGTGCAGATCACCAAGGCGCGGGAAGACAATGCCGCCTCGGCCAAGCCGAAACCCGATGCGGTGATCGAAAAGATGATCGCGGGCCGGATGGCCAAGTATTTCGAGGAAGTGACACTTCTGGGTCAGAAGTTTGCGATGAATTCGGAAATCACCGTCGGTCAGGCCGCCAAGGATGCTGGCGTCGAAGTGGTGGCCTTTGTCCGCATGGCGGTGGGCGAGGGGATCGAGAAAGAAGTCGAGGACTTCGCCGCCGAAGTCGCCAAGATGGTTCAGGGCTGATCCTTCCGCAAGTTTGACAATCGGGCCGGGGGAAACCCCGGCCCGATTGTTTTGGGGTGTCCGCATGTGGACACTTTGACAAGGCATTGAAATATATGGGTTCGTGATTTTTTGGTAAGAGTCTGTTAACCAAGTTTCCGACCCCAAACCCCAAAACAAAACGGTGCAGCCTTGCGGCCACACCGTTTCTTGCGCACGCACCTTGGGGAACAGGACAGGCGCAATCAGTAGACCGGTTTGCTTGCAGCCGAAATGGCCAAAACACCCCGCAGGAAAATGCCGTTGCCCCCGGAAAGGCCGCGGCACTTGCTCAGGCGTTCCGGCGAAAATACATCCGGGCGGCCCTTGCCGTTCCAGGGCGCAAGCCCTTGCTTCGTGGAACCAGATCACCATGCCAGCACAACCAGCGCAGCAAAAGTCAGGGATTCCTTACCTAGCGGCAACTGACACGCCGACAGGATCAGGCTGGCACTGATAGATCAGGTTCAACAGCGTCGCCTTGGCCACTGCCTGCGCCGTGGTATCGACGGCCAGCGCCTCGCGTGCCAGCCGCAGATGTTTCTCCACCATCGCCGCCGACAGGTCCATGATCTGTGCCACATCCAGCGTGGTCTTGCCATCCGCCACCCATTCCAGCACCTCGCGCTGCCGCTGCGTCAGCGCCCGGCGGCGCGAGGCGACCGGGAACTGGATCAGCTTCAGATGCATCATCTGCGCCACCACCTCGATCTCGGGCCGGTGCGCCGCCCAGATCCGTTCCACCGCCACATTGTCCAGCCCGGCGTCCGCGATCAGCCCAAGCGCCCCCTTGGCCCGCGCCGAATTGTCGGGAAAACTGATCGAAATACCTGAAGTCACCCCGATGATCACGTTCTGCCGCAGCGTCGCCAGTTCGTCCTCACTCAGCCGCCCGGCCTCCATCGCCGCCTTGACCCAGCTCCAGGTGCAGGCCCCGGTGTTGCGGGCGCACCATTTGAAAATCGGGGTGCGGGCGTAGAAATTGTCGCGGAAATAATGCGCGACAAAGACGGAATCGCAAGAGGTCAGGAACAGCGCGTCATCCGGGTCGCCCATCGTGCGTTCCGACCGGAACCTTGTGAAGCCGTAGTTGGCGCGGGCAAAGCCGAACAGCCGGAAATGCGCCACCGCCAAAGCCCAGACCTTGTCGGCCCGGTCAGCATTGGCAATCCGCATCAGCAGCGGCAGAATATCGACCACTTGCGCCACCTTTACCCCGACCCGCCGTAGCCAAGCCGGGTTGTCCTCTTTCCGCCGCAAGACTAATCCTGCAACCTGCGGCCTGTCGAGCCGCTTGAGGGCAGGGATAGCGCTATGCGGGCGGATGTGGTCGTGGTGGGTGGTGCGGTGATGGGGGCCTCGGTCGGCTATTGGCTGACGAGGCTGCACCCCGGTCTGGACGTGCTGGTGGTCGAACGCGACCCCAGCTTTGCCCATGCCGCCACCGCGCTGTCGGTCGCCTCGGTCCGCCAGCAGTTTTCCACCGCCGTCAATGTTGCCATCTCGCGCTTTGGCATCGGGTTCCTGCGCGATTTCCAAGGGTCTTTGGGCCATGATGTCGGCGTGGCCTCGCTGGGCCTCAAGGAAAACGGCTATCTGTTCCTTGGCCAATCACCCGAAGCGCCCGCTTTGATGCGCGATCTGGCCGCCATGCAATGCGCCCTCGGGGCTGCGACCCAAGTCTGGACGCCCGCGCAGACCAAGGCGCATTTCCCCTGGCTGGAGGTCGGCGATCTGACCGCCGCCAGTTTTGGGCCACGGGATGAAGGCTGGTTTGACAACATGGGCCTGCTGGCTGGCTTTCGCACCGCCGCCAAGGCGCAGGGCGTCCGGTTCGTGACCGATGAGGTGGTGGGGCTGGACGTGACCGGGGGCCGGGTGCAGGCGGCGGTTCTGGCCAAGACCGGCCAAGTCGATTGCGCCTTTGCGGTCAATGCCGCCGGCACGCGCGCTTCGGTGGTGGCAAGAATGGCGGGGATCACCCTGCCGGTCGAGCCGCGCAAGCGCACGGTGTTTGTGATCGACGCCCCCAATGCCCGCCACCCGGATGCGCCCCTGATGATCGACGCGGGCTACTACCTGCGGCCAGAGCAGGGCCACTGGATCACCGCGACGGTGCCGCAGAACGACGGTCCCTGTGCGGCGGATGATTTTGAGCCCGATCTGAACATCTTCGAGGACGTGATCTGGGAACAGCTTTACGCCCGCGCACCGGGATTTGATGCGGTCAAGGTCATCCGCCATTGGGTCGGGCACTACGACTACAACACTCTGGATCAGAACGCGATCCTCGGGCCGCACCCCGATCTGCCCAACCTGATGTTCATGAACGGTTTTTCCGGCCACGGCCTGCAGCAAAGCCCGGCGGTCGGGCGCGGGATTGCCGAATATATCCTGACCGGCGGCTGGCAAAGCATCGACCTGTCCGACCTGAGTT
Organism: Rhodobacterales bacterium; assembly: GCA_043738565.1. Lineage (GTDB taxonomy): Bacteria > Pseudomonadota > Alphaproteobacteria > Rhodobacterales > Rhodobacteraceae > Stagnihabitans. The sequence goes on along the minus strand of JAYUGA010000324.1, from coordinate 3,675 downwards.
TTGCCCGGGTTCTGGCCGGAAAACCGTTCCGCGAGACGGAAATCGTATAGGCCGCGACGGAATCTCACCCCCCGGCCGTTGAAATTCCACCTTGGCCCCGCAGATTCATGTCACGGCCAGTGCCGCAAAGGGCCTTTGGATGACCATCAACACCGTCTCGGTCGAAGACATCGTGCGCCGCCGCAAACGCGGGCGGTGGTGCCGCTGGCTGATCTGGCCGCTTTTGGCGCTGGTCCTGGGCGGCTCTGCCCTGTGGTATTACGAAAGCCGCACCGCCGTTGCTGCTACCCCGGGTTATGTGACACAAAACGCCGCCAAGGGCGCGATCACCGTGCTGGTGTCGGCGGTGGGCACGGTCGAGCCGATTGATCAGGTTAATGTCTCTTCTGAAATCTCGGGCATCGTGCGCCGCGTCAACGTGGCGATCAACGACAAGGTCAGGATCGGGCAGGTGCTGGCCAGCCTTGACACCTCGGGACTGGAGGCGGAACTGGCGCGCAATACCGCCACCGTCTCGGCGCAAAAGGCCCAGGTCGCCGATGCTGAGGCAACTTTGGACGAGACGATCGCCACGCTGAGCCGGGCGCAAAAGATGGTCGAACGCGGCGTGACCACCACCGAAAGCCTGACCACTGCCGAAACCGCCAAACGCCGCGCCGATGCCGGCCGCGCCGCTGCCCAGGCCGGAGTTCAGGTGGCTGAGGCGGATCTGCTGGTATCGCAGGCCAATCTGAAGAAGGCCTGCATCTGTTCCCCGATTGATGGCGTCGTGCTGAACCTTGCCGTGGCGGTGGGCCAGACCGTGTCGGCCTCCTCCGGCGCGGTGACCTTGTTCACGCTCGCCCATGACCTTGGCCAGATGCGGCTGCAAGTCGATGTCGATGAGGCCGACATTGGCAAAGTCGCGGTAGGCGATGCGGCCACCTTCAGTGTCGAGGCGTATCAAGGCCAGAGCTTCCCGGCCAAAGTCACCGAACTGCACTATGCGCCGCAGACCGTCGATGGTGTCGTGACCTATCGCACCATCCTCGCCATCGACAACCGCGCGGGTCAGTTGCGCCCCGGCATGACCGCCTCTGCCGACATCACGGTGGACGGTGTAGCGGGCGCGCTGCTGGTGCCCAACGCCGCTTTCCGCTACGCCCCACCGGTCATCGCTGCGGCGCGGCAAAGTTCGGGCCTTCTCGGCATGCTGTTTTCCTCGGGCGGGCCGGGGCAGGGGCGGCAGAGCGCTACCACCACCAGCAACGCCGTCAGCAAAGAAGGCTACCGCAACCTGTGGGTGCTGAAAGGCGGCACCGCCAGCCAGATTGCGGTCAAGACCGGCGTCACCGATGGCGACATGACGCAGGTGCTGGACGGGCCTTTGGCCGAAGGCGACGCCGTGATTACCTCTGCCGCGCTCGCCAAATGACCCGGCCCGACGCCCCGATGATCGAAGTGCGCGGCCTGACCAAGCTCTATGGCACCGCACAGGCCGAGGTTTACGCCCTGCGCGGCGTCGATATGGTGGTGCGCTCGGGTGAATTCCTCGCGATGATGGGGCCGTCCGGCTCGGGCAAATCGACCATCATGAACATCCTCGGCTGCCTCGATACGCCTACCTCAGGCGAATACCGCCTGTTCGGCACCGAGGTGAGCGGGCTCGACCGGGACCAGCGGGCGCTGTTGCGGCGCAATTTCCTCGGCTTCATCTTTCAGGGCTTCAACCTGCTGCCGCGCACCACCGCGCTGGAAAACGTCGAACTGCCGCTGATTTATCAAGGTGTTTCCGCCGACGAACGCCACCAAAGGGCGATGGCTGCCCTCGACAAGGTCGGTCTTGCCGACCGCGCGGGGCACAAACCTTCCGAACTCTCCGGCGGTCAGCAGCAGCGGGTGGCGATTGCCCGGGCGATGGTGACAAACCCCGGCCTGATCCTCGCCGATGAACCGACCGGCAACCTCGACAGCGCCCGCAGCCGCGAGATCATGGGGGTGATGCGCGATTTGAACCGCGCGGAAGGCATCTCGATCCTGATGGTCACCCACGAGCCTGACATGGCCGAATATGCCGACCGCATCGTCACTTTCGTCGATGGCCGCATCCAGTCCGACCGGCTCAAGGACATGGCCCATGCTGTTTGAGGCGTTCCGGCTGGCGCTGCTGACGGTATTGCGCAACAAGCTGCGCTCGTTCCTGACGGTACTGGGCATCGTGATCGGCGTCGCTTCGGTGATTGCGATGGTGACGGTGGGGCAGGGCTCCACCGCGCAGGTGCAATCCGATGTCGCCTCCTTGGGCAGCAACCTGCTGATGATCCGCCCCGGTGCCGCCCAGCGCGGCCCCGGCGGTGGTGCCAATGACGCGCCACCGTTGACCGTGCAGGATGCGACGGTCTTGCCCGAACAACTGCCCTCGGTTGTCGCCGCCGCCGCCGCCAGTTCCAAAAGCCAGACCGTGGTGTTTGGCGAGATGAACCACATCGTGCAAGTCACCGGCACCGACAATGGCTATTTCGAGATTCGCGGCTGGACCCTGGCGGCGGGCCGTCTGTTCAACGACAGCGAGATCCGCGGCGGTGCCACGGTCTGCGTCATCGGCACCACCACCGCCAAGGCGCTGTTCGGGGCAGGTGGCCCGACCGGCTCCGCCATCCGCATCGGCAAGATCACCTGTCAGGTGATCGGGCTTCTGGCCGAACGCTCCGCCGCCAGTTTCGGCCAGGACGAGAATGACACGGTCGTCATGCCGCTGCGGGCCTTTCAGCGACGGATTTCCGGCAAGCAGGGGGTGCAGACCATCTATCTGACGGTGCGCGACGGGGTTTCGACCGATGTGGCCACCGCCGAAATTCAGACCCTGATGCGCGAGCGGCGGCGGCTGGCGGGCGATGATGCCGACAATTTCAACATTTTCGACATGAAGCAGATTTCGTCCATGCTGAGCGGAATTACCGGGGTGCTGACCGGGCTTCTGTCCGCCGTGGCGGCGATCAGCCTGCTCGTTGGCGGCATCGGCATCATGAACATCATGCTGGTGTCGGTCACCGAGCGCACCCGCGAAATCGGCATCCGCATGGCCGTCGGGGCCACCGAACGGCAAGTTCTGTTGCAGTTTCTGGTCGAGGCCATCGTGCTGTCGCTGATCGGCGGCATCCTCGGCATCGCGGTTGGCCTGTTGCTGGGTCTGGCCGGATCCTACGCCCTGAACATCGGCTTCGTGCCCGACCTGCGCATCATCGCGGCGTCCTTTGTCTTTTCTGCAGTGGTGGGCGTGGTCTTCGGCTTCTTTCCGGCGCGACGGGCGGCAAGGATGGACCCGATCGCGGCGCTGCGCCATCAGTGATCACATCAACAGATGAACGGTGGCCCCGGCCAGCACGGCACCGATGGTCGGCACCGCCATGCGGCTGCCGACGCCGAGACCGCCGATCCAGCCGGCAAGGGCTGCCTTCGAGCCGGAGTTGGCGGCGACGGCAATAAGGATGGCACGGGCAGACACCTGCGGGTCGGCGGCCATGCGGGCCGAAGAAATCGTGATGGCATCGACATCGGCCAAGCCGGACGCTGCCGCCACCAGGTAAAGCCCTGTTGCGCCGAACTGCCGCTGCGCCAGCCCGGTGGCCACGATCACTCCGGCGATCAGCACGGCCATGCGCAGCGCGCCCAAAAGGTCCAAGGGGCTGTGGATCG
>JAYUGA010000323.1:0-96808 GCA_043738565.1 Rhodobacterales bacterium | reverse complement strand
TGCTTGGTGATCGTCACCAGTTCACTGGCATGTTCCACCTGACCCAGAAGCTCCGCCAGCCTCTCCCGTGCTTCCGAAACCGTCACCTCAATCATCGCACCCTCCAAACCTGACAAACCTTACAATACTCCATATTCGTACAAATTTCAACCCTCGCCATCCCGCCGCATCGCCGCCCGCCGCAGGATGGCACTCGTGCGCTCCTTGCGCGTCTGCCGCGTTTCCTCCCCCGGCGCGTCTTCCCACTCCTGCCCGAGCTGCCCGGCGAACCAGCCGAACCCCGGTTTCGGGTCGTCGAACTCCGCTTCCCAGGTCTTGTACAGGTTCAGCGTCTCGCCCCCCTCGACCACGCCCGCCAACCGCGCGTGCATGAAACTTTTCAGGATCAGGTTGATCCGCTCGCCGTAGCCCCGCCCCATCGAGCGGAAGAATTTCAGCACGTCCGCCTCCAGCCCGATGTTGACCTGCTGCTTGGGCAGGGTGGCGGGCTGCTTGGCAATCTCGTGCCATTCGGCAGGGATGCGGCCCGACTGCTCGATCTTGGTGTGCATGTCCCATTCAAAGCGGCGCATCGCGTCCATCATGTAGTAGTACTGGGCGTTCTGCCGGGCGGTCAGCTTGTTCGGATTGGTCATCTGGGCCTCCATTCAGGCGCCAGATTGCCGCGAAATGGTTAACGCGGCCCTAGGCCAGCGTGTAGAGGCATTGTAGGCCGGATGTAGGCCGGTTGTAGGTCTTCATCCTTCGTTAACCAATCGCCGCCAAACTGCCGCGATGAAAGCCGTTATCCCCTTGATATTGCTGGCCGCCTGCGGTGCCCAGCCCGCGCCGGTGATGATCGGCGCCCAGCGGGCCGATGTCACCCGCGACGGGCGGCAATATAGCGTCTACTGGACCGACAAACTGGTCGAGGTGATCCGCCTCGGCTATGCCAGAAACGGCGAACATGCGGGCATTCGCGCCACGATGATCGCGCTGATCCCGGAGGTAACCCATTGTAAAACCATCGAAACTGCCCTGACGGGCGATTCAGGCGAGATGCACGGAAGGGTCAGTTGCCCGAAGGCCCCTTGATGATCAGCACCCAGGCCGCATAAGCCCCGGTTGCGCCAAACAAAAGCGCCCACATCGGGTTGCCCGACCACAGCTCGTACCCCCCCCAGGCCAAAGGGAACAGCGCCGTCGCCCACCGCCGCCAGACCACTCTGAAAAACGGATCGTCCGCATTCAATAACTTCCTCATTTTGCAGCCTTTTCCCTGGTTCTGGCGGCAGGTATATTACCCCCGAACCCCCCTTGCCGCAAGCCATTCCGCAGTCTATCCTCATTGCAAATGGAGGCTGCGATGACCCAGATTTCCGAAGGATTTCAAGGCCAAACCGTGCTCACCACCTTCGAGATGTCGCCCGGCACCTGTGCCGACCTGCTGGATGAACTGAAATCCGCCTATGCCGATTTCATCCGCCACCAGCCCGGTTTCATCGGCTCCGGACTTCACGTTAACGATGCGCAAACCCGGATCGCCAATTATTCGCAATGGGCCCGCCGCGAGGATTTCCTCGCCATGCTGCGAACCCCCGAAATGCGGGCACGCAACCGCAAATTCGCCGCACTGTGCCGTGGCTTCGAGCCGGTGATGTACGAGGTGGCCGCCGTTTTCTGACACCGGATTCCAGCGCGGAACCGGGGTATATCAATAGGCAAGGGAGTTTAGAATGACCGTCACGGGCCTGCTTTTCATTCTCATCATCGGGGCCATCGCGGGATGGCTTGCCGGAAAAATCGTTTCAGGCTATGGGTTTGGACTGATTGGTAACATCGTCGTCGGTGTCGTCGGCGCCTTTTTGGCAGGGGTGATCTTCCCCCGGATCGGCCTCGGCTTTGGCGGTGGCGTGATTGGGTCGATCATTCATGCCACGCTTGGCGCGGTGATTCTTTTGGTGCTGATCCGCCTCGTCAAACGGGTCTGAAATCAGCTACAATAGGATCCTGGCCGGCTCAGCTGGGCGCAAGCGTCGGTCCGGGTCTTGTAAAAATCATTGGCGCTCGACGCGAACATGCCCTTGCCATTGACCGGCGTGCCCAGACCCTGACCCACCGCAGTGTAGCCTTGCCCGCTTTCCTGCGCCTGCCGCATCCCGACATCCGCCGCTTGCGCAATCTGGGCAAGCTGCTCCTGACGCCGTTTCGGGTCTTCCCCCGCACCCGGCGACCGTAACAGCACGGTTTTCAGTTCGGCATGCAGTTTGGTGGCACTGGCGCGCTGCGCCTTGGCATCGGCAGCGGCCTTTGCCTTCAATTCACCGGCGCGGGCGGATTGCGAGGCGTTTTTGGCCGCAATCTCGTTCTGGACATTCAGCCAATAGCCGGTCAGCCCACCTGCAACCGCCCCCGCGACCGTCGCATTGGTCCGGTTGCCGCCGTTTTGCTGCGCCAGAAGATTGCCCAGAACGGCGCCAACAACGGCGGCCCCCACCGTGGTCTGCACCCGTCGCGCCTTGATCTCATTGGCCTTGCACAGCAGGCGCACGGATTCGAGGGTCGGCTTGGCGCAATTGACTGCGGTTTTTGCCAAAGCCGGGTCAGCCAGCGGCAAGATCAACAGACCAAGGCCAAAAAGCAGCGCTTTTTTCATCGCGAACCTCGTCAGATTGTTGTGGGATACAGCATGATGCGAATTGCCGCGCTTGGCAAGTTTTGTAGGTGCGGCAGGATTTTGGTTTTGAAGTATGCCAAGAAAAACAAATGGTTACACGCAGAGCTCGGACTGTCGTTTTGGGCAGTCAGGAAATCGCAGCCCCAGTTTGCATCTTTTGCCGTTAATCGCCCGTTAATCGGACCTCGGGCATGCTGTGCTGCGACTCAGGAGGTGCGGATGGACCCGGTCGATCATTATGCCAGGCTGAAACAGTCAATTCGTGCGCTGGAGGATGAGGCCGCGGCGCTGCGCGACACTTTTCTGCGCCCCGGTGCCCGCCTGCGCAGCAACCAGTTCGAGGTTGAGGTGCGTCACCAGTCCCGGCGCGTCTTTCAGAGGCATCAGTTGCCACCCCAGATTTTGAACGACCCAAAATACTGGGCGAAAACCACGACCACAGTGGTGTCTGTCCGACCCTTGGATGGGTTCAGGCAGGCGCAAGCGCCAGGCGATGACCCGGTTCTGATCGAGTCGTTTCAAAGAAATCATTGTCTTGCAGGGGGTTAATAGCGAAGTCCGGATCAGGCGAAAACCCGTTACCGCACCCGCCGCGCCTTGCCACCCCTTTGCCCCGGTCGCCCACCCGTCGACCTGCCGCCGCTTTTCACCGCCGTCTCCACCGCCGCATCGACATCCGACTGCCGCGCCAACGGATCATCCGAGATGGCCAGTTCCACTGCTTCCAGCCGCCTGACCTCGTCGCGCAACCGCGCGGCTTCCTCGAACTCAAGGTTCCCGGCGGCTTTGCGCATGGCCAGACGCATCGCATCCAGATGGGCGGCCAGATTGGGTCCGATCATCGGCTGATCGACCTTGGTGGTGATCCGCGCCTGATCGGTGTCGCCCTGCCACAGCCCGTGCAGTACGTCATCGACGTTTTTCTGGATCGTGGTCGGCGTGATTCCATGCGCGAGGTTATACGCCACCTGCTTTTCGCGGCGCCGCGTTGTCTCGCCAATTGCCCGCTCCATCGAACCTGTGACCCGGTCGGCGTACATGATCACCCGGCCATCGACATTGCGCGCCGCCCGCCCGATGGTCTGGATCAGCGAGGTTTCCGACCTTAGAAAGCCTTCCTTGTCGGCGTCCAGAATGGCGACCAGCGCGCATTCCGGGATGTCCAGGCCTTCGCGCAACAGGTTGATTCCGACCAGAACATCAAACGCCCCCAGCCGCAAATCCCGCAGGATTTCAATGCGTTCCAAGGTGTCGATGTCCGAATGCATATAGCGGATGCGGATGCCCTGTTCGTGCATATACTCGGTCAAATCCTCCGCCATCCGCTTGGTCAGCGTCGTCACCAGCGTCCGGTAGCCCGCCAGCGCTACCCGGCGCACCTCGTCCAGAAGGTCATCGACCTGCATCTCGACCGGACGAATTTCGATCTGCGGATCGACCAGACCCGTGGGCCGGATCACCTGTTCGGTGAAGACGCCGCCGGTCTGTTCCAGCTCCCATGCCGCCGGCGTCGCGGAGACGAACACCGATTGCGGCCGCATCGCGTCCCATTCCTCGAACTTCAAGGGCCGGTTGTCCATGCAGGACGGCAGGCGGAAACCATGCTCGGCCAACACGAATTTCCGGCGGTAGTCGCCCTTGTACATACCGCCGATCTGCGGCACCGAAACGTGGGATTCGTCTGCAAAAACAATGGCATTGTCCGGAATGAACTCGAACAAAGTCGGCGGCGGCTCGCCCGGCGCACGGCCCGTCAGATAGCGCGAGTAATTCTCGATCCCGGCGCAGGATCCGGTCGCCTCGATCATCTCGACGTCGAAGTTGCAGCGTTGCTCCAGCCGCTGTGCCTCCAGCAGCTTGCCCTCTTTGATGAACTGCTCCAGCCGCTGGCCAAGTTCGATCTTGATGGCCTTGGTGGCCTGTTGCAGCGTTGGGCGCGGCGTCACGTAATGGCTGTTGGCATAGATGCGGATCTGGTCGAAGGTATCGGTCTTGTGTCCGGTCAGGGGATCGAATTCGACAATGGATTCAAGATCATCGCCAAAGAACGAAAACCGCCAGGCCCGGTCTTCCAGGTGGGCGGGCCAGACCTCAAGACTGTCGCCCCGGACCCGGAACGAGCCGCGCGCAAAGGCCTGGTCATTGCGGCGGTAAGCCTGCCCCACCAGTTCCGCCATCACCCGGCGCTGGTCATAACTTTGCCCTGTGACCAAATCCTGTGTCATCGCCGAATAGGTCTCAACCGACCCGATGCCATAGATGCACGACACCGAGGCGACAATGATCACATCATCCCGCTCCAGCAGCGACCTTGTGGCCGAATGGCGCATCCGGTCGATCTGTTCGTTGATCTGGGATTCTTTTTCGATGAAGGTGTCGGTGCGGGCGACATAGGCTTCGGGTTGGTAGTAATCGTAGTAGCTGACGAAATATTCGACGGCGTTGTCCGGGAAGAAGCCCTTGAATTCGGCGTATAATTGCGCGGCAAGCGTCTTGTTGGGGGCAAGGATGATGGCCGGCCGCTGGGTTTCCTCGATGATCTTGGCCATTGTGAAGGTCTTGCCGGTGCCGGTTGCCCCCAGCAAAACCTGATCCCGCTCACCCGCCAGCACCCCGGCGCTGAGTTCGGCAATCGCGGCCGGCTGGTCGCCCGCCGCCGTGAAGGGTGTCTGCATCACGAAGCGGCGACCACCCTCCAGCTTGGGGCGGGTCAGCACCTCGGGGCGTTCGGACAGGGCATTGGCGTTGTTGTGCGGCATGGTGATTCCCTTCGGGACCCAATCTATTCCGTTTTTGTTCACGAGGAAGGGGGCTTTGAGGGCGCGTTAACCTGGCCTGACAGGCCGTAAACAAAAGCAATTCAATTTTAGGGAAAACACTTCGAAAACCTACATCTTTTGGTTGAATGGCGCGAAAGGATGCGGCAGAGTGCAAGGGCAAGCGGCAAACTCAACTGTCGGCTGGCCGCACCACCCACCCCACACACTCCCAGTGGACAGCCGACAGTCTTCGCCAAACCCCATCAGGACTTGCGCTTTTCCCGCCAATTCGGAATAAAGCGGCTAGCCTTGAAGCGGAGGATTGCCATGCGCGCGCGGATTTATCAACCGGCCAGGACCGCCATGCAGTCCGGCACGGCCAAGGCCAAAGGCTGGGTGCTGGAATTCGCCCCCGACAGCGCCCGTGAGGTTGATCCGCTGATGGGCTGGACTTCGTCAGGTGACATGGAATCGCAGGTCCACCTGCGCTTTGACAGCCGTGACGCCGCCGAAGATTACGCCCGTGCCAACGACATCGCGTTCGATGTGACCGAACCCAAGCCGCGCAAAGCCGTGATCCGGCAGCGCGGCTATGGTGAGAATTTTGCGACCGACCGAAAAGGCGTTTGGACGCATTAGGCTGCAACCGGCCCCACAGGGCTTTGAAAATCAAGAGGTTTCCTATGACCAAGACCGCAATTCTGGCCGCAGTTCCCTTTCTTTTCGCGGGCGCCGCTTTCGCCGAACCCGCCACCGAAGACGGTGCCGCCCGCCTGGCCGAGGTTTTCCAGACTTACCTCGGGGCGACCGAAGGCGTTGTCAGCGTTGTGGCGAACGGCGACACTTACGACCTGACACTGGATGCGACGCCCCTGATCGCGCTGGCGAAAGAAAGTGGCGCCACCGGCACGATCTCGCCCATTGAACTGAGCCTGACCGACAACGGTGACGGCACCTGGGCCGTGACACAGGATCAAGCCATCTCGATCACCCTTTCCAGGCCGGGTGCTTTTGACATCAAGGAAGATATCGCCCAGATCACCCTCGACGGCGTCTTTGATGAAAAGCTGATGACCTTCTCGTCCGCGACGGGCGGGTTCTCTGGCGTCAAGGTCAGCGAAACGATCACCGCCGCCAACCAGCCGCCGACCACCGCTGAAATCGCGGTCGACAAGGGCACGTTTACCCTGACCGGCACCGCCAATGCCACCAGCGGCGTTGACAGCGAGACCAGCATCGAGGCTTCGGGTCTGAGCGAAACCGTGACCATGCCGCCGACGGGTGAGGGTCAGCCCGGCATGCCGGTGACGATCAAGGCTGAAAGCCTGATCGAAACCGCCAAGGGCACCGGCATGATGATGGACGGTATCTACAAAACCGTCGCCTGGGTTGTCGCCCACCCCGACAAGGCCGCAATGCAGGCCGACAAAGCCAGCATCAAGACCATCCTGACCGAAGCGCTGCCGATCTTTGGCAACCTCACCGGCTCTGGCAAGGTCAGCAAACTGTCGGTTGAAACGCCGATGGGTCGGGTTGCGATTGGCGAAATGGGCTTTGAGGTGGAAGCGAATGGCGTCGTTGCCGACGGCAAGTTCCGCGAGGCGTTTACCCTGGCGGGCGTGACCCTGCCCGCCGGTATCGTGCCGGACTGGGCCGCAGCGATCCTGCCGCAGAAGCTGTCGCTTGACGTGCAAGTCACCGATTTTGATGCGGCTGGTGCGGCCAACGCGGCGCTCGGCCTGTTTGACCTGCCCGCTGGCACCGAACCCGACGCCGCCTTCCAGAGCAAGATGATGGCGGCGCTGCTGCCCAAGGGCAATGTGACCATCACCCTCAACCCCGGGGAAGTCAGCGGCGACGGTTATGCGCTGACCTATGAAGGCACGATGGTGGCCGGCCCGGAAATGCCGATGCCGACCGGCACCGCCAAGATCACCTTGACTGGGATCGACAAGCTGAATGCCGCCCTGGCCGCCGCACCTGACGACATCAAAGGTCAGGCGTCGATGGGCATTGCAATGGCGCAGGGCATGGCCAAACCGGGCGACAATGGCGAGTTGGTTTGGGAAATCGACGCCAGCAAACCCGGCAGCCTGTCGGTCAATGGCCAGCAGATGATGGGCGGCAACTGATGCCGGAGACGCGCCTTCTGATCACGCGGGAAAGCCCTTTGGGGCCAGACCTTGCGGTCCTGATGGTGCGCCATACCGCCGACATGCACGCCGACACCCCGCCCGAAAGCATCCATATGATGGATGCGGGCGAACTGGCGGTGTGTGATGTGCAGTTCTACGTGATGCGCGAAGCTGGCCAGCCGGTTGGCATGGGGGGGTTCAAGCGGATGGACGCCGCGCATGCCGAAATCAAGTCGATGCACATCCTGTCCGAATTGCGCGGCCGCGGGTTGTCGCGGATGATGCTGGATCATCTGGTATCCGAGGCGCGGGCGGCGGGCTTGCAGCGGCTGAGCCTTGAGACCGGGTCGCAAGCCATGTTCGCCCCGGCCCGCGGGCTTTACACCAAGGCCGACTTCACCGAATGCCCGCCGTTCGGCAGCTACAGCCTTGACCCCAATTCGGTTTACATGACGCGCGCCCTTGCATGACGGCCTGTCCTGACGCTAAACACGGGTGAGAAACGTTGCAAATCGGGCGGGAAAACCGGTTCCCACTTTTCCCGGATTTGCTGCAACGGCCCCGTAGCTCAACTGGATAGAGCACGGACCTTCTAATCACACCGTGCCGACTTGCTGACCATCGCTGACGTGTGTTTTACCTAACAAAATCAGCATCTTCGGTTGCACAGCCCCGCTGTTGGATGCCATGCAATTGCATAGTTGATTGCATAGGAGGCCAGCATGGCAACGCTTGAAATGACGTTCACCAAGGGTGCGCTGGACAAGGCAACCCACACAGGCGGGGCGGCCACACGCTACCGCGATGCGCGTTACCCGAACCTCTACTTGGAGATCGGGGCGCGGTCGAAGACGTGGCGGTTTCGCAAATTCTGGAAGGGCCAGAACTTCACCGAGACCCTCGGAACGTGGCCGCAGATGGGCGTGATCGAAGCGGCGCAGACAGCAGCCGAGATCAATGGGCAGATCGAAGAAAAGGGCGTCGTCGTGAAAGACGATCAGCCGCGCCATGCGGGCGAGATCACGCTTCGGGTTGCGCTTGAACAGCATGTCGGGCGCGCCCTCGACCCCCGCCAGCGGCGCATGACCGACGAAACAGCTTTGGGTTACGCGGCGGTCCTTCGCTGCCATGTCCCCCGCTGGCTCGACATGCCGATCTCGGACATCACGCGCACGATGGTCAACGAAAAGATCAAGTCGATGGACGACAAACGCGCGACTGCCTCCAACCTGCTGCGCACTTTGTCTGCCATCTACGGCACCCAACTGGCTTATCGGGATGATGGCTACGAGCATGACCCGACCTACCGCGTAAAGGGGTATGAGGCCGGAACCCGTGAACTGCTGTTCGACGAGGCGAAGCGGTGGCCTGCACTCGACGCCATCGCGAAGGTGCCGAACATGACGCGACGGGCAGCATGGCTCGCGTTGCTGTTCACGGGCCTGCGGATGCGCAACGTCCGCGAATTGCGCTGGTCAGACATTGACCTCGACGAGCGGGTGATGACCATCGGGCGGATGAAGAACGGCCAGAAGCGCACCTTCCCCTTGGCCGACGCGGCGGTCGATGTTTTCCGGCAGACGCCCCGCACCCATGATCAGATCGTCTTTGAGGGGCGGCACTACGGCAAGTCGATCACAGGCCTGCGTCAGATCGACCTTGAGGGGCAAGACGTCAACAACGGCGGCGTTCTGCGCCCGCATGACACGCGCCACCTGTTTTCGTCGGCTGCTGCGAAGGCTGGACTGTCCGAGGCGAATATCTTGTGGATGCGCGGCGACATCACCGTGATGAAGGGCGCGGCTGGCCGCTACATGCACGATCTTGGGTCGCACGACATGGCGAACGCAATCGCGAAACAGATCGTTTCCAAATGCGGTTCTCAGACAACTATTGCAGAGTTGCTCAGACGTGCTTAAGTTTGCCACATCTTGCCTCCTCGTCGCGGGCTTGACCTGCCGTGACGTGAGGCCGACCCCAGCAGGGTGACTCGGCTCCGAGTTACTACGAAGCAGGACAGCAGGGTCGGTCATCGGGTGTTCAACAGATGAGCATCATATGACCGAACGCGACCTGATTGCCGAACTGCGGGCATCTATCGAAGCGCAGTCCCATCCCGAAATCATGACGCCCGCGCAGGCTGCGGAATTCCTTGGCGTGTCCGAGGACTATCTTCGCGACCATCGCAAGGCGAAGTCCGGCCCGCCGTACTCACAGCCCGCGACCAAGATCGTGCGCTACGAGCGCGCGGACCTTATCGCATGGCTGCGCCGTTCGCGCGTTGCCGCATGAAATGACCGAGGCAAGTTGGTTCTCGCCTCGGTCGGTTTCATATGCGCAAAGCAAGTCGGGATAACTTGCTTATATCAAACGCTTGCGCGCTGATCGACACGAAATGAAGAACCAGCTTGTCCGCACCTAGGACAAATAAAATGGAAGAACTGAAAAAGCTGGCCGAACACCACCGCCTGATCCCGCTGCAAAGTGGGGTGAAGGGGAAACAGCCTCGCGACAAAGGCTACTCTGGCCGCGACTACACCTTTGACGAGATCGCGGAGAACATCGCGACGGGCAACAACGTCGGCATGATGCTCGGCAAGGACGAGGTGGACGTCGATCTCGATTGGCCGGAAGCACAGGTCATGTGGCCGCTGGTCGTGAAGCATGACAAGTCGCTCCAGTGGGGTCGGCACGGTCGTATCACGCACCATGTCTATCGGTGCGAAATTGAGAAGCCCATCAACTTCGAGTTGCCCAACATTGCAGGTGCTCCTGAAATGAGGGGCGCACACGGTCGGATGATCTTGCAGTTGCGCACGTCGTCGGGCGGCGAACCTTACCACGTCATGATCCCGCCCTCCGTCCACCCCGACGGTGACAAGCTCGAAGGCATTGTCGCACCGCTCGAAGAGATCGACGAGGCCAGTCTGGTAGAAGCCGCAAGTTTGATTGCAGGTATGTCAGCCCTTGCACGGTTCTATCCGAGCCAGGGAAGTCGCGATGAAGTGATGCTGGGCCTCGTAGGCTGCATGGCGCGCGCAGGTTGGCCGCAAGAGCGGATCGAGAATTTCACGAGGGATCTTTGCCACATTGTTCGCGACGACGAGTTGGCGATGCGGCTGGTGAAAGCGAAAAAGGCTCTCGACCGGCTTGAAAAGGGAAAGGCCCTGCGAGGTATACCGGGCACGGCGAAACTGCTCGGCATCCCGGTCGAATGGATGATCGAGATTGCGATCTGGCTGGGCTGGAAGCAGCGCAATCCTGAAGGCAAAGGCGCTGCCGTGTTCTTGTCCGCTGTCGTCAAGGACGTTGCAAAGCAGGCATGGGACGCGCTGGCCGAGTATGAGATCGACGGCGACCCCGCTGTCTATGCCTTCGGTGAGGCACTGTCCCGTGTCGATGATGGGCGGATGCAGATGCTCTCGCCCGATGGCTTGAAGCACGAACTCAACCGCTGCGCCGCGTGGCTCGCGCCCGAAGATGGCAAGTGGAAACGGTCGTCTGCGCCGTCAGCCGTCGTGTCCGACATGCTCACCGCCCGCCGTCGTGACGTGACCGTGCCGACTCTGAAACGTGTGTCCATCGTGCCGACGTTTACGCGCGATGGTCGGTTGCTGTCTGAACCCGGCTTTGACGAGCAGTCGGGCATTTTCCTCGATCTTAAGGTCGATGTTGACGTGCCCGAACGCCCGACACGGCAGCAGGTATGGGCCGCGTTGCGGCAGTTGTGGTTCCCGATCTCGCAGTTTCCCTTCGTCGAGAAATCGGACAAGGTTCACGCCCTCGCCATGATCCTCGAACCCTACATGCGCGACATGTTCGGCCCGACGCCCTTCCACTTCATCAACAAACCAGAAGCTGGCACAGGGGCCTCGCTGTTCATCGAAACGGCGCTCTACCCGACCCTCGGACATTGGCCCGATGCGCAGACACCGCCGAAGGGGGACGAGGAAATGAAGAAGACCTTGACGGCCTGTTTCAAGGATGGCGTCCGCTGCATCTACTTTGACAACGCGAACGTCCTGAAATCGCCTGAACTTGCGTCGGCATTGACTGCTGAGATTTACGCGGCGCGTATTCTCGGTGTGTCGGAACTCTTGCGCGTTCCCGTTCAGGTGCAGTGGGTCGGATCAGGCAACAACACGGAACTGACAACTGAGTTATACCGCCGCGTCAATGACATCCGCATGGATGCGCAGATGGAACGCCCGGAAGATCGGAATATCACGCAGTTTCGGATCAAAGACCTGAAAGAGTGGACGGTCGAGCATCAGGCCGATCAGGTGCGGGCTGCACTGACGATCATTCAGTACTGGGTCAACCTCGGGATGCCGAAAGGGGCGGGATCGAAGGCGTCGTATGAGGCGTGGGCCGCGAAGCTGTCGGGCCTGTTTGACGCAATCGGGGTTCGCGGATTTCTGACAACGCCTGCGGATCGTCGGCCCGAAGACCCGGAAGCTGAGACGATGCGCGAGTTGATCCGCGCGATGTATGGGGCGCAGAAAGGCACGTCGCAGCCGAGCAACTCGGAGAACGTGTGGAAGAAGCCTGTGATGGCGAAGGATGTTGTCGATCTGATCCGCGCGCAGAACATCGCCTTCGACTTCGGATTCAAGGATGAGGCGCGGCAGGTAGGGGTGCTGCTTAAGCGGTTCAACGGACGGCCTTTCGTGTTCGAGACGAAGTATGCGGGTCAGTCGATCACGTTGACGCTGCGGAAGTCGTCATTTCAGGGCACGACGCGCTGGGCTGTCGAGGCTGAGAAGTCAGGCGATCAGGTTGAGGAACGGCGGGACGCATCGTGGATCGGCGGTCAGGACGACGGCCTTCCGTTTTGATGGCATGGAGACATCCCACACATCCCACAGGGGGCTGTGGGATGTATTATTCAGTAATATCAATGGGATGTTGCCATGTGTGGGATGTGTGCCATCGGTTCGGGTTCGTCGGTGCGGCATAAAGCGCGCGCGGCGACGGCTCTTAAAACTGCTCATGCCTGAAACGATCCCACACATCCCACACATGGCACATTATGCTGATAAAACAAGCGGTTGATGTCTGTGGGATGGTTGTGGGATGTGTGGGATGTCTTATGTTGTGGTGTGCTGAGTGGTCGTCCACAACATCTATGATTGCGTTGACTCATGTGTGCATGGCTGCACGATCATCCCGAAGTCGGGCAATGCACTCCGCCTTTCTGCACAGTCAGACCTTCTTCTTGCCGCCTGATTGCATCGCGCCAATTGCATACCACACCATTGTCCAATGAAATCAACGTAGAACGCCTGATCATCAATCAGTCGCACCGATCAAACGGGCAAGGTGGACGGGTGGACAGACGCAGATCAGTGGACCCCCTCCCCTGAGATACAGAACCCCGGCACCGGGTTCGGAAAAATCTCGGCACTGATTTTCACTACCCCGCCCGATCCACCCGCCTTCTTGATCCGCCACCAATCCACCCGCGACTTCGCTTGCGCGCCCCGCCGCCGAAAACCGACAAGTGCTGCACAACGGAGGTTAGCCCAATGCGAGAATATGAAGGTGTCGAACCTGTTGACGACGAAAGTCGCGGTCGACTGCGGGTGTTCATCGGCGAGAGGCGGGGGTCAACGGCAACACCGTTCACCGACTTTGTTTCGTACTTCCCTCGCGGCACACAGCCATTCGATCACCTGCGGCTGATCGTGCCTGATCGAGGAGTCAAGCGCGGCATGGCTTTTGCCCAAACCCTCGTCAACTCGGTCCACCGCGTCTTCTGGGCACCGGAAGATTTGCAGGTTGTCCACTTTCAGTACAATGAGGCCGCGCAATATGGCGTCGGCGTCCCGCCCTACAAAAAGGTCCGCGTTCTGTTCCGTGATCGGGTGCAGTTGACCGCAGACCTGCGTGAACTCGTCCATGCCTGCGCGATGCGCCACTCCCTGCACCTGCGCGGGGTCAAGATCGGCTATCTGAACGATCTGCCCTACCACGGCAAGAAAGTCGCCTTTCGAGACCTGCTTGAAACAGACTGACCTCCACCTTAAACTGCTGAACTCACTCGCGTTTTCCGGTTTGAGAACACCTCGCAACCCCCTAAAATTCGACCTGTTGAGGGTTGTTATGCAAAGCGCCGTCTGGGCCTCAACCTCCTCTTGCCGGGATGTCCTTTCACCCGGGCGGCGCAACAAAAAGGACCACCAATGCGCTATTCGATCAAATCAACCGAAGGCGGTTGCACACTCACCGCCAAAGACCACCACACCGCGTCCGATTTTCCCGTGCCCATGATGGCTGGCGACCTGACTGCGCTCCTCGCCTCGCTGCTGGCCGATCCTGACAAGCGCGAAGTCGAATCCGGCTCCGTGCTGATCGTCCGCACCCCGGCCAGTGTTACAGTCCGCACCCCGGCAGGCGGGTTCGACATTCCGTGGTCGCACCTGTTCTCGATCCAAGGTGCGCCGAATGCTTAAACGCCGCGACCAACGCCTCGCCCAGTATCAGAAAATCCGCGACTGCCTCGAAGGCGAAGATCAGGTCAAGGATCAGGGGCAACTCTATCTCAAGCGCCCCGATGCGATGACCCCTGCCAACTATGAGGCCTACAAGGAACGCGCCCAGTTTTACGGCGCAGCGGAATCGACCTTGCGCGCCCTTGTCGGCCTCGCCCTGCGCAAAGACCCCGTGATCAAACTGCCCGCGCGCCTCGAAAGCCTGCGCCACAGCGCAACCAATGACCGCGCCCCGCTGTCCGTCATGATCGAACAGATGGTGCGTGAGGTGATGGCGATGGGGCGGTTTGGGTTGATGCTCGACTTTCCGCGCCAGTCTGCCAACGCCCTGACCCCGCCGCACTTCGTGACGTGGACCGCAGAAACCATCGAAGATTTCAAGGTGGCCTACATCGACGGCCAGCTCGAACTGACGCAGGTGATCCTGGCCTCGGATGAAAGCCTTGATGGCGATCAGATCTTCCTCGATCTCGTCCTTGAAGATGGCATCTACCGCATCCGCCGTTACATCGAGCAGGGGGCGAACAAGGCCCGCACGGACATCGAAGAAGAAATCGTTCCGACCGTGAAGGGCAAACCGCTGACCTTCATCCCCTTCATCTTCGTCAGTGATAAAAACCTGAACCCGAACGATGAAAAGCCGCCCCTGCTCGACCTGTGCAACCTCAACCTCGGCCACTACCGCAACAGCGCCGACCGCGAACATGCCATGTTCTTGACGGCCACCCCGACGCCGTGGATCGCGGGTAACGTGCCTGCGGACAAGGTGCCGACCTCCATCGGCTCCGGCACGGTCTGGAACCTGCCCGAAGGAACGCAGGTCGGAATGCTCGAATTCCAAGGCCCGTCGATGACCGCCTTCAAAGAACTGATGGGCGAGAAATTGGACCAGATGGCATCGCTCGGCGCGCGCATGTTGTCCACGTCGATGAACCGCAATGAGACGACCGCCACAGCAACGCAGCGCTCGCGGTCTGAACTGTCCCTGCTACAGTCGGTTGTCGTGATGGTGGAGGCGGCGTTGACGCGCCTGCTGCGCCTTGCTGCTGACTGGACGGGCGAACGGCCCGACGACGTGTCGGTGACGTTCTCGCGTGACTTCATCGAAGTGACGATGGACCCCGCAGGCATGGTGGCGCAGATGAAGCTGTGGCAGTCCGGTGCGATCAGCCGCCAGACGCTTTACGAGAACCTGCAACAGGGCGAGATTGCCCGCGCGGATCGGTCTTATGCCGACGAAAAGGACATGATCGAGGCAGACAACGGTGACCTATCGGCACCCCTGCTGATCCTGAACGGCGGCGCGGCGGCG
The DNA here is from genome assembly GCA_043738565.1 of Rhodobacterales bacterium. Classification (GTDB taxonomy): domain Bacteria; phylum Pseudomonadota; class Alphaproteobacteria; order Rhodobacterales; family Rhodobacteraceae; genus Stagnihabitans. The sequence continues at coordinate 81,452 of JAYUGA010000323.1, read as the reverse complement.
TAAATGCAACCTCCCGAAACCCGCCTCTTTGCCGCGATCCTTGCCCAAGCCGTCGAGGACCTGCTGTTCCCGTCCACGATCAACCCGCATGAAACTGACAATATCCGCCGCGATGCGCTGAACTTCCTAACGTCAACGCGCGGGCACAATCTTGCGGATCGGGAGAGGGTGTGTTTCGCCGCTGACCTTTGCCCGGAAAAGGTGCGCAAACATATCGTCGCGATCCTCGAAGGCGCGCCGTTTAAACGTCCTCATGGGCGCGGCTCGGGCACCGTGAAGGATGCGATCTTCACGCGCAACCTCGACGCAGCCCGCGCGCTCTGGAACGGGCATAAACTGCCGCCGCGCCACGAACCGATACCGCGCTGTTCGCCCCGCTGGCCCCAACTTGTCCTTGATCTGCTCACAGGGCCGACCATGACGACGACCGAGATAGCAGAACGCCTCGGGACGACGGACACGGCGATGATCCACGCGGTGTGCACCCGGCTCGTCACGCAGCATAGGCTGTCGAAGACGGGGCCTGCGACCTTCACCGCCTACATCGAGCGCAACCCCGTGCCCCTCGTCGAGCCGGAACCAATCGAAGAAATCCGCGCGCGGTCAGAACGGATGCTTTCCGAGATCGAAGCGCAACAAGCTGCCTGAATTGCACCTTCGATCTTGGTTTAGCGTCTGTTTCCAATCCCTTATGATGACCTTGCAGACGTGGTAAGGCCTCGGCTCAGGTGTTGAACGCACAAGGGGCAGGCTGGAAACGGTCTGCCCCGTTCAACATCTAGGAGCCTATCATGCCGAATAACGAAGATGCGGCCCAGCGTCTGATTGACGCCCTGCTGCCCAAACTGACGCAATCCCTGCTGCCGCAATTGACGGAAGCCGTCGAAAAGCAGATCGCGGGCGTTGTGAAAAAGAACGACGACCTTCTCGAAAAGCTGGCGACGACCAAAAACCAGAGCGACGATCTTGCGGCGCTCCTTGCCGCTGTCGATGCCCGCGACAAGGACAACGCAACCAAGTCCGCTTTGCCTGATGGCCTGCGCAAGCAGCCTGAGGAAACCGGGCCTGTGATCATCAGCCGTGCCGACGCCCGTGACCGTCAGAAATATCTCGCGGCGCAGGCAATTGCCGAAAAGCGTGGCACGACCTTGCAGATTGCCGATGGCCGCAACACGGCCCCCGCGCAGGCCGACACGCGCACCCATCACCAGACCGAAACCCACCTCTATGTCACGTCGGCGGCGATGCGGGATACGGCGACCTATAAGCGCCTCCGCGCGCAGGCAGAGCGCGAACACCTGACCTTCCAGCCCGTGCGGACGCTGGCCGACGTGGAGGGTGCAACCGATGGCAACGCCTGAAACCCGCGCCTGCCTCGACTTCGCCTTCCGCATGGTTGTTGGCATCGGGGTGGAAGATGAACTTTATGCCCTGCGCGACGGCATCACCGTCGCGACCCCTTCGAGCATCGAGCGCGTCGATCTGTCAGGCAGCGGCGCGCTGATCCACCTTGTTGCCAAGGCGATGCAGGCGCACTTGCGCGGCGTCGATCTTGCGCAGGTTCGCCACGATCTCGTCGCGGCTGATGTGGGGGAATTGCTGGCGGATAAGGTCCAAGATCATCTGTCGGGTTGCTCCGTTGGTGAGTGGCAGCGCCTGCGTGAGCGGGTCGCTTTCTACATGGCCGACGATAACACGACGCTGACTTTCGATCCCACCGCGATCAAAGGATAGACCCGAATGGACATGGAGCGCATCAAACGGGCCTTGCCAAAAGAGGCGGGCGGCGGTCGCCGCTCGACCATTCGGATGCGGTCAGACGTGGCCGAGGTGGTTGTCGATTGCGTCCTGATGCGCCGCCCCTTCCTTGAAATTGCCAAACGCTGCGCCGTGGACATCGAAACCTTGGTGCGATTTCGCAAGAAATTCATCACGGAAGAAGTCAAACGCCTCGTCCTTGTCGAAGATCAGAAAGCGGAAGCAGCGGCCATCGACACGGCGATCAATGAAGGCCAGGACGAGATTCAGACGGGCCTGCGGTCGATCATTGCCGAGCAAAAGGCGATCATCGCGACCTTGAAGGACAACGAAGACCTTGGCGGCGCGTTGATGGGGCTGCGGGATCAGGCGGCAACCTATGAGCGCCTGCTGAAATCCTACACCGCCCTGAAAGAGCGGACGACCATCGTTCTGTCGATCAACGAAAACCCGGAGTGGTCGCGCTTGCAAAACTGTCTCCGCGCTGTGTTCGCAAACCATCCTGACGCGTTTGATGACTTCCAGCGTCTGGCGCGGCAGGAGCGCCTGCGCCTTGAATGAACTCGATTTCTTCCTGCGCACCTTAGAGGAACGCGTTGACCCGACACACCTGCTTGAGCGTGTGGTAGGCGCGCCCGCTGATCCTTGGCAAAAGAAGCTGCTGACGACGCGGTCGCCCTTCGTGATGTGCTTGGCATCCCGCCGCATCGGCAAATCACAGACGACGGGGGTACTCGCCGCGCAGACCGTTGCCGAACCTGACCGCACCGTGTTGATCCTTTCGACCACGCTGTCGCAGTCGCAACTGCTGTTCAAGAAATGCTTGCTGGCTTGGTCAAAGATGGCGCTGCCGATCAAGGCTGTCCGTGCGACACAGACCGCCCTCGAACTCGAAAACGGCTCGCAGATCGTCTGTGTTCCGGCAGGGCAGGACGGTGAATCTGCGCGCGGTCATGGCGTCAAAAATGGCGGCATCCTGATCTACGAGGAAGGCGCGTTTTTGGCCGATGCCGTCTACGACTCCACGCTGCCGATCCGCGAAGATGGCGGACGTATCTTGATCATCACGACGCCCGGTCGGAAGGGCGGTGTTGCGCACCGCTTCTGGACCGAGAACGACGACGTGGAAAAGATCACCGCCCGCTCGACCGAACTGCCGCGCATGGCCGAAAAGGTGGCCTTCGACCGCAAGTATATGCCGCCCATCAAGTTTGCCGTTGAACATGACCTTGCTTGGATGGGCGCAGGCGGAACGCCGTTCTTCGACTCCGCCACCATCGCAAACTCCTTCGTCGCCCGCCCGCAACTTGAACTGGGGAATATCTATGCAGGCCTCTGAAATCATCACCAAAGGTGAAGACCTGTTCTTGCCATGTCCCGACCCCGTCGTGAAAAAGGTGCGCGGCTACAGACGATTTCTAGTTGGATTAGACATAGCGCAGTCGGTCGACCAGAACGCCTTCGCGATCATCGAGGACGTCCGCGAACCAGCATGGGGTGAGTACGAGCAGTACCTGAAGCCACGGACGCGGACCATCGTGCGGGCGGAACGCATCCCCCAGATGGACTACACCCGCCTCGCGCAGGTCGTGAAAAACCTGATGGCTGATCCCGCGCTTGTCGGCCGCGCCTATCTCGTGGTGGATGCGGGCGGTCCGGGTCGATCCTTTTGCGACCTGCTGAACGCAAAGGGTGTCCAGCATACCCGGATGCAGATTGTCGGCGGCGACAACGAGAACGAAACCAAGGAACGGGCGACGACGTTTTGGAACGTCGGAAAGAACATGCTGCTCGGCAACATGAACTCGGCCCTGCATACGGGCGATCTGCGGATCGGTGACTTCCCCGGCCGCGATGATCTGCGCCATGAACTCGAGTCCTTCGAGATGACCATGACGGATGCAGGGCGGGTGCGGATTGAAGGCGGCACCAAGGCAGGACACGCGGATATTGCGATGGCTGGCGCGATGGCATTTGCCCTGTCCGATCACCGCTCTGTCGGCGCGTTCATTGGCGAAACGCGGCTGCGCGGCTACTGGTAGCCTTCAACCGCGCCGGAGCGCCCCGAAAAATCGCGCAGCAGGCGGTGCGTCGTGTTTTCGGGCGCAACGATGCCCACGAACCGTCACACCGCATTAGACGGGCGCTGCTACGCCTATTCAGCAGCTATGCTGTAAGGTGCAGGGCGTTCGGTTTTCCGCCGCGTTGCGATCATAGCCAAAGCGCGCAGACGGCCCAGCTTTGGGTTCGGGCGGTCGGTTCTCCATTCCTCGCGCAGAACTAGCGGAAAGTCCCGTGGTTGCAGCGCGGGCGCGCGCTTCATCAGCGCAGCCGCCTTTGCGTTTAAACGGTCGATCAGGTTTTCGGTAATCAAGGTAGCCCCCAAAATGAAACGACCCGCCTCGTTGAGCGGGCCGTCTCGTTCATCGGGTGCGACTTGGTTCTCGCCGCAAGCGGTCATTTACACGCGGCGATTGTGTCCTTGTTCGACGTTGCAGCCTCGCGCACGGGCAGGCGTTTGACGCCAGCAGGCAGGATCAGGTGCAGCTTGCCCGCCTTGCGTTCGATACCAAGGCCAGCGGCTCGGAAATCCGTATAGAGCGCCGCCGACACGACCGACCGCGACCAACCCGTCACCTCGGCCAGATGTTCAAGCGTTGTGCCACGGGCAAGCGCGACGGCCATCAGGTGCCGTTTGGTGCCAGCACGGATAGGGCTGATCTTGTCGGGATCGGTCGCGGGCTGCACAAGGATGCGGTCTTCGTTGCCGCGCGATGCAGGTTTCGGCGCGGACAGCGCGGGCAGTTCTTCATCCAGCAGGGATTTGACGACCTCGAACCCGAGCAAGGACCAGCCGAGCATGTCACCGTCAGAATCCGGCGAGACGTGGACGAGGCCTTTTTTCACCAGTGACGACAACACGCCCTTTTTCTGCGCGGTGGTCATGCCACCGACTTTCCGATCTTCGAGCCACACCCACGTCGTCAGGTCAGCCGGACCCGTCGCGTTTTTCGGTGCGGCGTTGACCACAGTGTTCTCGCAATGGGCGAACGCGACAAGCAGGTGGTGTTCGGCGGGCGTCAGACCTTTCAGGACGTTCAGCACGTCGGCATCAGTCGGCGTCAGGGCCGACGAGTTGTCGAGGACGGGATCGGGTGTCGGATCGTCGGCGCGAGCGTCGCGGATATCAGCGTCGAGGGCGTCTGTCGGGTGCATCGCGTCGAACATTGCGACGAGGTCGGCGTGGGAGGTCTTTTTCAAGGCCGAGGCTGTCAGCGGGGTGACGAGCAGGGCGTTGAGTTGGGCTTTGGTCATGTTCAGGTCGGTCATGTCTGTCACTCCGTTGATGGGGCGCACAGCGCGCCCGGTGACACAACGATAAGTTCTTCTTTTGTTCTTGCTCAACCGAAGTTTTTGCGTCACCTTCCGCGTCCACCGATTGTTAGCCTTGGACAACCGATAGTGGCTTGAGGTAGTCAACATTTAGCGAGGGAGGGACCATGCCGCACACTTACTACGATTTCTTCGCGGGCGGCGGAATGGCCGGGTTCGGTCTTGGGTCGCAATGGCAATGCCTGTTCGCCAATGACATTGATGCCAAGAAAGCAGCCAGCTACCGTGCCAATCATCATGGCGGCAAGGAGTTGCTGCTTAAGGACGTCGCCACGGTGACACCTGACGAAATTCCCGGCACAGCCGATCTCGTTTGGGCCTCATTCCCTTGCCAAGACCTTTCGCTGGCTGGCAAAGGCGCGGGCTTGGCAGGCAAACGCTCTGGCATGTTCAAGCCCTTCTGGCAGCTTGTCCGTGACCTCCACGCCGAAGGGCGTGGGCCGAAGATGGTGGCAGTTGAGAACGTCTATGGTGCGATCACAAGCAACGGCGGGCGCGACTTTGCCACGTTGGCTGCGTCATTCTCTGGCCTTGGGTATCGTTTCGGTGCGGTCGTCGTCGATGCCGTTCACTTCCTGCCGCAATCGCGCCCGCGCTTCTTCATCATCGGTATTCGTGGCGATCTTCGCATCCCTGACAGCTGCACCCAAGACGCGCCCTCGTCTATCTGGCATCCGCCCGCGCTGATCGAAGGTCACAACCTGCTTTCGGCGACGGCGAAGGCGCGCTGGGTCTGGTGGAACCTGCCTGTGCCGCAGATGCGCGAAACGACCCTCTCTGACCTGATCGAGGATCACCCGCAGGGCGTGAAGTGGCACACAAAGGCAGAGACGAAATATCTGCTCGACATGATGACCGACCTGAACCGCAAAAAGGTGGAAGCGGCGATGCTGCTGGGCACAAAGGTAGTCGGCACCATCTACCGCCGCACACGGCCAGACGAGAACGGCATCAAGCGGCAGCGGGCAGAGGTTCGTTTCGACGAGGTCGCGGGCTGCTTGCGGACTCCGGGGGGTGGATCGAGCCGTCAGACCATCATGATCATTGAGGGTAAGCGGGTTCGATCACGCCTGCTGTCACCGCGTGAGGCAGCGTCCCTGATGGGTTTGCCCAACACCTATGAGCTGCCCGTCCGCTATAATGACGCCTATAAACTTGCGGGTGACGGGGTGGCTGTTCCTGTTGTTCGCTTCTTGGCCGAGTCAGTATTCCAACCCGTCCTACGCAAGAATCGACTCGCCTTGGTCGCGTGACTTCTAGTAACCTCCGGTCATGACAGACCGGAATGCCTTCGACACTAAAACACCGCCCTTTGAAACTGATGAACTGCGTTCCAGTTTGGGAAAATTCATGCGCAGCGACTTTGTCGATCCTGTCACGGGTCTGACAAACCGAATTGGCAGTTTCACTTGGGGGGTTTACGCCTTCTTCGATTACGACGGCGAACCCATTTACGTCGGGCAGACGAAGGAAAGTGTGAGCGGGCGTGTAGGGCGGCATCTGACGGGCCAGCGGACGGACGCTGTGGCAAAGTCAGTCCTTGATCCACTCGAAGTCAAAGATATTCAAATATGGCCGCTCCCGCAATTCAAAGGGGTCACGGCAAAGAAGAAGCCGCTTGAGTATGAAATCGCGGAAAAGCATCTTAATGCGCTAGAATACCTGATCCATCAGAAATTGATTGCCGAAAGCAGGTTCAAGGCCATCCTGAACGAGAAAGACCCACCAGCCCCAAAAATGGTTGTGACGGAGCCTGCATCGTTCAAAGGGCGCATCGTTTCTGACGCGGTCATTGAGATTCGGGCGCACCCCGACTTTCGCATTTCCAGACGAGCGATGGTTATATCTCGACTCAGTCAAGGCATAGCGGAGCGAAAGATTGACGGCGGCGAGGGGGGACTTCGCCGCGTTCTGCTGACACAAGCAAAACGCCTGCAATGGCTGGCTGATCAAAGATACTTGGCCCTTGGGGGCGACAAGACAGTGCCAGTTGGCCCAGAAGAAAGCAGCGACGTCGAGGAATAGATAACGCCCGCAACCGTGAGGCCGCGGGCGTTATCCTCAGCCGGATATGAAGATGGGCGGGTCCTGCGACCCGCCCATTGTCGTCAGGCGGTGCGTTCGACGTGCGCGAGCATCTCCGTCGTGCGCTTGATGATCCACTTGAGCTGGCCGGTCAGAGCGTCGCTGTTGCGCGCGACCAGCATCAGGTCGGGCTCCGTGATCTCTTCGCCTGCGAGCGAGAAGCCACTGTTGGAGTGGCAGGCGAGTTCGAGTACACATTCATGGTCGAAGTTGATGGCCAGCGCGAGGAGGGCGTGGAAGTCAGTCTTGTCGGTCATGTCAGTCTCCTGGGTTATCCCAGCGCGGCCTCATTGCCGCGCGGGTTGGGGGAGATGACTGAGGGGTGCAAGGTGCTGGGTCATTGTTCGGCCAACCTAGCGATCTCGGCTGCTCGGATAAACGGGCGAACTGGAAACAATCAGTTGCCAAAGGTGGGGTTGTTTCCAGTGAGAGCGTTTAAACGCAGTGTTGCGGCATCTTGCACAGACCAGCGCCAGACGCTACACGCGTTCGCGTGGCCCCTTAGCTCAGCTGGATAGAGCATCCGCCTTCTAAGCGGAATGTCGCACGTTCGAGTCGTGCAGGGGTCGCCAATTGCATCGCAATTGCATAGTGTCAAAATACGTGGCGGAAATCGCTTAGAAACTAAGCGGTTAGGTTCCTAGAGCAAGGACCTTCTAATCAGGATGTTGGGCGTTCGAGTCGTCCCGGGATCGCCAACCCTTCCTTCACATCCCCTCCAACCTGCTGTATCCCCTCCACATTCTGGTTGTGTGGGGGAACGGACTTTGGCGCTTCATGATGATGTTCTCGCACTGCGAAATCAGCGGCTGAAGGCGGGCGGTGCCGAATGCTGACCGACATCGCCGCTGCCTTCTCGGTCGCCAAGAAGAAGTATGACAAGGGCGGCAACGCTCTGGCAGAGACGCTGTTGGCAGGTGCGCGCTGCCTTGTTGCCCTTAACAATCATGCAACGCTCCGCCCCTTCGGAATGTTCGCTGGCCCACCAAGAATTGAGTATTGGGTTGCAGCGGCCCCGCAAAATGACTCTATCGCCGTCAGTCGCTTCATTGATTCTTCTACTTGTGTATTCCTTGTCGTTTGCCACAAAATCTGCCCCTCGCGCTACCCATGATCTCAAGCCGCCTGAGCGCGCACCGCCGCGCCGTGGTCGGTCTTTCGCCAGTGGGCGGGGTCGCGCACGAGGTCGGACAGGGCCAGCACCAGCGCGACGTTGTGCAGGACCCAGTAGAACGGCAGCAGGAGCGCAAGCCACACCGGGAGCTGTCCAGTGGGCGCGCGGCATCAAAGGGTCAAAAATTGCTGGATCGGAGCCCGCAGCACGGCTACATCAGTTGTGTGATCGGCAACTGGTCGTGCATCCGCACTTCTGCCTATGTCTGTAAATGCACAGAGACGATTCACCGGCGCGGGGCCACTCCCCCTTAAACCTGACGGCTAGGGCGGCATCTGACCGCCAGAGACCTAGATAGGAAGCCGACCAGAATGAGACCTCCACCTAAACTCGGTGCTGGTGTCTGTTGGTCGGATGAAATCCCCCGGACTGCCAGTGCCCTATCCCTGAAAGGGGCACACATGACTGTTTACAAGACGCCTTCCCTTGAGGAGGCGGTAGATGCTGCACGGCCCCTTGAGATGGTCCGCAGGCACGTCAGCGGGTTTGGATCGCTTTACATCACCAAGCCCAAGGACGCCGAAGGCAACCGGGTCTTGAAGGTCCACCTCTACCTTGGCAGGCACGACCGTCTCGTGAATCGTGAATTGCTTGCGATGATCCAGCCTGCCGCCGATGTGCTGACGAGGGCGTTGCAGGCTAACAGGTGTCTGTTCTTGGATACAAATGCGCGGCCCTTCGTGCTGAAGATGAAGGCCAACTGACCCCCTGCGCCGACCGGCGCAGTGTCGGGCGGCGTCACCCCCAAATCAGGGAGAACGACAATGAATGACGATGATGATGTCTGGTATTTTCAGACCGACATTCCCGCCCTTGCCGCTGACCTTCGCCTTGCTTCGGTGGAGATTCAGAAAGCGGACTGCCCCGGCAACATCAATGCCGACATTCCGGCGATGGTGTTGACCGACCTTGCGGCGCTGGCGGTGGAACAGTGGGAGGGTGAAACGCCCGCGCTGAGCCGTGCCGAATTGCTCGCAACGATTTGCGGCGGCTTGGGCTACATGCTGGACTGGTTCGAGAGTGATGCAGATGATGCGGAGTTGAAGCGCCTGCGTGCCGCCACCGATGCGCTGGACGCCCTGACCAAAGAGGACCTCCGCCCGCGTTTGGGAAAGGTGCCCGGCGCTTCACCCGACATTGTGATGCAGGGAAACCAAACCCGGCCCGGCGTGACAGCCGGGCCGATTTTGTCAGTGGACCATCGCGCGGTCGCGGGCGGAAAGCTCCGCTGCGGTCGCATGGAAGCCGTAAGCCGCCAAGACCTTGCGACCGAACTTCACGGGCGGGGTCATCCAAACATGGGCCGGGGCGCGGCGGCTGGCGCAGAACACCGTCTTGCGCCCGATCTTGCAGGTCAGGACGCCGCACAGGGCCGACAACTGCCCAACATCAACACCGTAGCAGCGGCTGAACCGCCAGAGGGTCGGGACCGAAGGCCAGCCATCGGGCTCCACCTCTGCGACGTAGGTCAGCACCGCCGCATGGGCCAGCCGGAGCGGGGCACCAAAGAGGATGTCGTAACCGGCAATCAACTCCTGCGGGGTCACGGGGTCACTTCCCCGGCCAGATGCCGCGCACGGTGCTGAAATCACCGTCCACGAGGGTGTCGGTGTGCAAGCCGCCGGGCGTGGTGGCAATGTCGGTGGTGACCCATGCGGCGGGCGTGAACACATCGTTGAAGCCGCGCGCCAAGGCCAGAGCATTCGCGGCGGCAACGGCGGCGGCGCGGTTGGAGCGGTCAGCCACCCACTTCCCCGGGTTGTCGGGGTCCAGCCCCTGCACGATCAAGGCCTTGGCCTTGTCGGACACGCCCCGGAGGTCGTCAAGGCTGTTCAGCCGCCCCACAGGCCCGGGCGCTGCCGGGCTGCCACCGCCTGCCATTGCCGCCGCTCCGCCCGCCTTCGGGTCAGGCGCCGGGGGGAAGGACAGCAGGTCATGCACCGACGCATCCGACGCCACGACACGCGCTAAGCGCCCGCCCGGCTTGCGGTTCACCGTCCCCGGAAGGCGGCAGATGCGTTCAATGTTGTGGCAGGCATCGGCCCCGAAGGCCGACTCAAGCGCCCGGTTCCGGTCCTCCACCGACGCTCGCGCCGCGTCCCAGCCATCATCCCCGGCGGGCGGCATCACCACGGGCTGCGACAGCCGCAAGAGCCCCCAGAAGCCGCGCCCTCTGTCGATGATGACAGAGGGCGGCGGGACGCCCTTGGGCAGGTTGTCGGTCAGCAGCGCAAGGATGCGCGCCCGCTCTGCCTCAACGTCCTCCCTGGGCCGGGGCTCAAGGTCCACCCACAGCCACCCGACGCTGCCCACGTCAGCCTTGGTCGCCTTGTCGCCGTTCCAGCCCGCCCGGAGCGCGGCCAGCGACACATAGGTGTTCAACTCCCGGTTCTGGGCAACCGCCCAACCCGCCGCGCCACCGTCTGCGTCAGGCGCAAACACGGCCCCGGTGAAGCCCTTCGCCCGCTTGGCGCTGACGTGCCACGGGCCTTCGGGGTGGATCAGCCGGAGCGCGTCACGCACCACATCCTTGGACGGCAACAAGCAATTTACATCGCCCGCCCCGTCAATCCCCGCTATAATGGAGTTGATCCGGCAAGGGTCACTGTCACCGCAGTTCTCCAGAGCGCTCCCCGTTTCCCGGCGGGGGACGCTTTCCATTTCGCCCCCGCTCATTCCGTCACCTCGCCCGCTTCCATGAAGGCGCGCACGTCAGCGGTGCGGTAGCGGACATTGTGCCCAATCTTGATGTAAGGGGGGCCGGAGCGGTCAGCCCGGCGGGCTTCAAGCCACTTCGGCGAAAAAGCCCGCCATCTGTGCCACCTGATCGGCAGACAGGTATTCGGGCGTGATCGGCAGCCGCCCCCGGGAGAGGGCTTCAATAACCTTCACCGCCACGGCGGCGGCAAGCTCGTCAATGTTGTGGCCGTTCATCTCGCGTCACCAGTCCAGACCGCCTGCGGCAGCGGTCGGTTGGTGACAGGCTCAGTCTCCAGGGGAGCCCGCGCCCCCTGCTGTGGGCGCTCCCCGCGTGCGACACTTCCCGGTGGGCCGACGCGGTTATCTAGGTGTTTAGTCCCGGCATTTATCGCAGGCTTCTGGATCAGGGCCGCCGCGCAAGCCTTGCGACTTGGTCGTGACGGGGGCAGGTCACGATATGGTCGTTGACCATGCCGGTGGCCTGCATGAAGGCGTAGGTGATCGTCGGGCCGACAAAGGTGAACCCGGCCTTTTTCAGCGCTTTGGTCATGGCCTGTGAGGTCGGGGTTTCGGTCGGGATCTGGCCAAGGGTGAAGCGGTTCTGTTGGGTGGTGTCGGCGAGATGGCTCCATAAAAAGTCGGAAAAGTTTTGGCGTTCCTGAATGGCCAGCCAGGCACGGGCGTTTTTGATCGTGCCTTCGATCTTGCCACGGTGACGGATGATGCCGGGGTCGGTGAGGAGGCGCAACACCTCGGCTTCGCCCCAGGCGGCGATGACCTCGGGGTTGAAGCCCGCAAAGGCCGCGCGGAAATTATCGCGCTTTCTCAAGATGATAATCCACGAAAGGCCAGCCTGAAAGCCATCGAGGATCAGCTTTTCCCACAGGCTGCGGCTGTCCCATTCCGGCACGCCCCATTCGGTGTCATGATAGCTGACATAGAGCGGATCAGTGCCGCACCACGGGCAACGGGCTTGGTCCATGCGGCACCTTTCTGGCGGCGGCGAAATTGGAAAAAATCCGAATATTCACCGCTCCTTTACCGTTGTGGCGTCACATTGTCGATCAGAACGGGCAAGAGGATCGGCCATGCCGCCACCGCCATCACAGCCAACCGGGGCCGGGCCAGAACAGCCCAGACCAGCCCAGTCCAAACCGGGCCAGTCCAGCCCCGGCCTGTCCAGCCCGCTGGGGGTGGCGGTTTCGGAACAGGACCGGCTGACCATGACGATGGTGGCGGATGCGGTCCGGACGCGGCGCTTGCGGCTGGCCTATCAGCCGGTGGTGCTGTCGCGCGACCCGGGCCGGATTGCGTTTCACGAGGGGCTGATGCGGGTTTTGGAACCCAATGGCCGGGTCATTCCGGCCAAGGATTTCATGGGTGCTGTCGAGGCGCATGAACTGGGGCGCGAGATTGACTGTGCCGCGCTGGAAATGGGGCTGACCACCCTCGCCAGGCATCCCGAACTGCGGATTTCCATCAATATGTCGGCGCGCTCCATCGGCTATCCGCGCTGGGTGCGGACCTTGAAGAAGGGGCTGGATCTGGGGGTGACGGTGGGCGAACGGCTGATCTTGGAGATTACCGAAAGCTCGGCCATGCTGGTGCCGGAACTGGTGATCAACCTGATGGACGATCTGCAACGCAAGGGCGTGGCCTTCGCGATGGACGATTTCGGCGCGGGCTATACGGCGATCCGTTATTTCAAGGATTTCCTGTTCGACATCGTCAAGATCGACGGCCAGTTTGTGCGCAACATCCACCGCGACCCGGACAATCAGGCGCTGACCAAGGCTTTGTTGGCGATCGGCAAGCATTTCGAGATGTTCACGGTCGCCGAAGCGGTCGAGACGGCGGAGGAGGCGGAATGCCTGCGCAAACTGGGGGTCGATTGCCAGCAGGGCTTTCTGTTCGGGGCGCCCACGGTCAAGCCGGCCTGGGTCACTGCGGCGCTGGCCAAAACCGGCTGACTTACGCTGCGGCATCATAGCTGCCATGCAGGGCCAACCAAATCTTGCTTTTGCAACCCATCCCGCCTAGGGCATGCTTTCAAGGGCGGGCTCTGGTCCGTTGCGAAGGGCTAGGAAAAGGGCGAGGAACCATGACCAATGTTGTGATCGTATCGGCGGCACGCACCGCTGTCGGCAGCTTCAACGGCGCATTTGCCGCGACCCCGGCGCATGATCTGGGCGCGGCGGTGATCGAGGCGGTCGTGGCCCGTGCCGGGGTGGACAAGGCCGAAGTGTCGGAAACCATTCTGGGGCAGGTTCTGACCGCAGGTCAGGGCCAGAACCCGGCCCGGCAGGCCCATATCAAGGCAGGGTTGCCCAAGGAAGCCTCGGCCTGGTCGATCAATCAGGTCTGCGGCTCGGGTCTGCGGGCGGTGGCGCTGGCGGCGCAGCATATCCAGTTGGGCGATGCCGGGATTGTCGTGGCGGGCGGACAGGAAAGCATGAGCCTGTCGCCGCATGTGGCGCATCTGCGGGCCGGGCAGAAGATGGGCGATATGAGTTTCATCGATTCGATGATCCGCGACGGGTTGTGGGATGCGTTCAACAACTATCACATGGGCCAGACGGCGGAAAACGTCGCCAACCAGTGGCAGATCAGCCGCGACATGCAAGACCAGTTTGCGCTGGCCAGCCAGTTGAAGGCGGAAGCGGCGCAAAAGGCCGGGCGCTTTGCCGATGAGATCGTGCCCTTTGTGATCAAGGGCCGCAAGGGCGATGTGACGGTGGATGCCGATGAATACATCCGCCACGGTGCCACGTTGGAATCGATGGCCAAGCTGCGCCCGGCCTTTGCCAAGGATGGCTCGGTGACGGCGGCCAACGCCTCGGGGCTGAACGATGGCGCGGCGGCGGTGCTGCTGATGTCGGCGGCAGAGGCGGAAAAGCGCGGGCTGACGCCTTTGGCGCGGATCGCGTCTTATGCGACGGCGGGGCTGGACCCGGCGATCATGGGCGTCGGGCCGATCCACGCCAGCCGCAAGGCGCTGGAGAAGGCGGGCTGGAAGGTTGCTGATCTGGATCTGGTCGAGGCGAACGAGGCGTTCGCGGCGCAGGCCTGTGCGGTCAACAAGGATATGGGCTGGGATCCGGCGATTGTGAACGTCAACGGCGGGGCGATTGCGATTGGCCATCCGATTGGAGCCTCGGGCGCGCGCGTGCTGAACACGCTGCTGTTTCAGATGCGGCGGCAGGGCGCGAAAAAGGGTCTGGCGACCCTGTGCATCGGCGGCGGCATGGGTGTCGCCATGTGCATCGAGCAAGCCTGATCGGGCCCATTCAGCTTGGCGGTGCGCAAGTTAATTGCGTGCCGCCTTTTCATTGGCTAGCATTATTTCAAGAACTCTCAGGAGGAGTGGATCATGTCAAAAGTTGCTCTGGTGACAGGCGGCTCGCGTGGGATTGGGGCGGCGATTTCGGTGGCGCTGAAGGCGGCGGGCTATACCGTCGCCGCGAATTACGCCGGGAATGACGCGGCGGCACAGGCGTTTACCGCAGAGACCGGCATTCCGGCCTACAAATGGTCGGTTGCCGATTATGACGCCTGCACGGCGGGGATCAAACAGGTCGAGGCCGATCTGGGGCCGGTCTCGGTGCTGGTCAACAATGCCGGCATCACCCGGGATGCGCCGTTCCACAAGATGACCCCCGGACAATGGCACGAGGTGATCGATACCAATCTGACCGGCACTTTCAACATGACGCATTGCCTGTGGAACGGGATGCGCGAACGCAAGTACGGGCGGGTCATCACGATTTCCTCGATCAACGGCCAGAAGGGTCAGTTCGCGCAGGCGAACTATGCCGCGTCGAAGGCGGGTGATCTGGGCTTCACCAAGGCCTTGGCGCAAGAGGGCGCGCGCGCCGGGATCACGGTGAATGCCATCGCGCCCGGCTATATCGCCACCGATATGGTGATGGCGGTGCCCGAGAAGGTCCGCGAACAGATCATCGCGCAGATCCCGGTGGGTCGTCTTGGCGAGGCCTCGGAAATCGCGCGCTGCGTGGTGTTTCTGGCCGCGGACGATGCCGGATTCATCACCGGCTCGACGATTTCGGCGAATGGCGGGCAGTTCTTCGTGTGAGGACGGCCAGAAATCTTCGAAGATTTTTGCAAATTTCTTCGAAGAAATTTGGGGTTGGCACATGACCCGCAGCCGCGCCACGCTGATCGGGTTTTCGGCGGTGCTGATGTGGGCATTGCTGGCGCTGCTGACCATTGGCACCGCACCGGTGCCGCCGTTGCAGTTGAACGCGATGTGTTTTGGCATTGGCGGCGCGATCGGGTTGATCTGGACCTGGCGCGGTGCCGGGTTTGACGTGTTGCGCGGTGTGAGGTGGCGGGTTTACGGCTTTGGTGCCGCGGGCTTGTTCGGGGCGCATTTTCTGTATTTCACCGCGTTCCGGCTGGCCCCTTTGGCCGAGACCGGGTTGATCGCCTATCTGTGGCCGATTCTGATTGTGCTGCTGTCGGGCCTGTTGCCGGGAGAGCGGTTGCAGCGGCTGCATGTCATCGGGGCGCTGGTAGCCTTTGCCGGGGCGGCGGTGATTGTGTTGCGCGGCGGTTTGGCGACAAATCCGGCGGCTTTGCCGGGGTTTGCGGTGGCGCTGGTGTTTGCGTTGACCTGGGCCGCCTATTCGGTGCTGTCGCGCAGGTTGGGCCGGGTGCCGACCGAGGCGGTGACGGTCTATTGTCTGGCGGCGGCGCTGGCATCGCTGCTGGCGCATCTGGCGCTGGAGCCGACGCTGTGGCCGGTGGGTGCCTGGGGCTGGGCCTCGGTCGCCGGCTTGGGCGTGGGACCGGTGGGCATCGCGTTTTTCACCTGGGATATCGGCATGAAGCGGGGCGACATTCAGATGCTGGGGGTGGCGTCCTATGCCGCCCCCTTGCTGTCAACGCTGGCTCTGCTTCTGGCGGGGCGTGCCGAGGCCACGCCGATGCTGCTGCTGGCAGCGGTCTTGATCACCAGCGGGGCGGCGCTGGCCGCCCGCGCCAGCTTGCGACAATTCAGGCGCTTTGCAGGCGCGAAATCTCTTCCTTGAGTTTGAGCTTTTGCTTTTTGAGGTCCGCGACGTGCAGATCGTCGATGCCGGGCGCCCGTTGCGCCTGTTCGACCGCATTCGAGAGGTGTTCGTGTTTCCGCTTCAGTTCCGCGATATGCGAAGCGACGGTCATATGGTGCCTCCTTCTCCGTTTCGAATGGCGGTATTGCAACACGTTTTGCAGGCCCTGTCACCAAATCTTCAGCGGCGCGCGGCGGAGAATGGGTCAAATTCAGCCGAAGGCGGCGGAAAGATCGGCGGCATCGCGCAGGATTGCCCGCGCCTTGGCCGTGTAGCTGTCGCGATCGGTGTCATGGGCGGTGCCCTGGTGCAGGATCAGCGGCGACAGGAGGCGGAAGGCGGCACGGCCGCCCTTGCGGGCACGCAGGAGGATGCGCAGGGCGGGGCTGGTTTCGCGCGGCGAGAGCGGCAGGACGGTGGCGGAACCGAGTTTGGGAGGCAGGGCGGCGAGGACTTCGGGCAGGCTGTCTGCGCCGCAGATCAGGGTGAGCCAGCCGCCGGGTTCGAGGCGGCGGGCGGCGAAGGCGATCCAGTCCGTGATGGGGGTTTGCGTTCGCAGAGCGGTGTCGCGGGCGGCGGTGGGCGAGGGGGAGCCGGTGCGCGGGTAATAGGGTGGGTTGGCGATGATGTGGTCGAAGGCGGTTTTCAGCGGGCTGGTGGTGAAGTCGGCCTCGATGACAGCCAGTGCGATGGCGTTTTCGGCGGCGTTGCGACGGGCGAGGGCGGCATAGGCGGGTTGCAGTTCAAGGCCGGTGAGTGTGAGGCCGGGGACGCGGGCGGCGAGGCACAGGGCGGCGGTGCCGGCGCCACAGCCAAGGTCGAGGACGGTTTGCCCGGGTATTGCCGGGCAGGCGGCGGCCAATAGGACGGGGTCGGTGGCGGCGCGGTAGCCTTTTACGGGCTGCCAGAGGTTCAGGCGACCACTGAGGAAGGCGTCGCGCGACAGGTCGGGGTCGGCGAACATCTAGGCGGAGATCGGGCAGGTGTCGGGGGGAAAGTCATTGTCGATCAGGGCGGCGCGGGCGAGGAAATGGTCGCGGTCGGCGACCATCAGGCGGCGCGGCAGGAGGAAGGACGAGCCTTCGAGGATGCTGGTGTGGACGTCCATCTCAAACGCCGTTATACCCTCGCCCGCAAGCAGGGCCTGGGCGAAGGCGATCAGGGTCGGGTCGGTGGTGCGCAGGAGCAGCCTCATGCGGCCAAGCCTACGGGGGCTTGCGGGGGAAGGGCAAGGGGTAGCCGTGAACGTGATCAAGCCAAGTGCGAAGCCGCAAGATGTCCTGGCGGAGGCTTTGGCGGCTGACTTGGCGGCGGTGAATGTCCTGATCCGCGACCGGATGGCGAGCGAACACGCGCCACGGATTCCGCAGGTGACGGCGCATCTGGTCGAGGCGGGCGGCAAGCGGCTGCGGCCGATGCTGACTTTGGCTGCGGCGCGGATTTGCGGCTATGGCGGGCCTTTTCATGTGCATCTGGCGGCGGTGGTAGAGTTCATCCACACCGCGACGCTGCTGCATGACGATGTGGTCGATGAAAGCACCCGGCGGCGGGGGCGGCCGACAGCGAACCTGTTGTGGGACAACAAGTCGAGCGTGCTGGTCGGGGATTATCTGTTTTCGCGTAGTTTTCAGTTGATGGTCGAGACCGGGTCGCTGCGGGTGCTGGACATTCTGGCGAATGCCAGCGCCACGATTGCCGAGGGCGAGGTGTTGCAGCTGACCGCGGCGCAGGATCTGGCGACGACTGAAGCGGTGTATTTGCAGGTGGTGCGGGGCAAGACGGCGGCGCTGTTCTCGGCGGCTTGCGAAGTGGGCGGCGTGATTGCGGGGGCGCCCGATGCGGTGACGCGGGCGCTTTATGACTATGGCGATGCCTTGGGGATCGCGTTTCAGATTGCCGATGATTTGCTGGACTACGGCGGGTCGTCGGTGGCGATTGGCAAGAACACCGGCGATGATTTCCGTGAGCGCAAGGTGACGCTGCCGGTGATCAAGGCGGTGGCGGCGGCGTCGCCCGAGGAGCGGGCGTTCTGGGTGCGGGTGATCGAGAAGGGTCAGCAATCGGACGCTGATCTGGCGCAGGCTCTGGCGCTGATGGAGCGGCACGGGGCGATGCGGGCGGCGCGGGAAGAGGCGCTGGGCTGGGCTGCGCGGGCGCGGGCGGCTTTGGCGGCGGTGCCGCAGCACGGGCTGCGCAGCGTGCTGGCGGATCTGGCGGATTACGTGGTTTCGCGGATCAACTGAGGCTGAGGCGGCTGCTCCAGCGGAGCGGCTGCGTCGCGCGGTTTTTCAGTCGGCTGCGCGGCTGAAGCAGCCGCTTGTCTCCGGTGCCTCCGGCGGGGATATTTGCGCCAATGTGTATGGGATCAGGGGGACAGGCGGGCAGCCTTGATCCACCAGTGTTTGTGGCCATGTCCGAGCATGCTGGCGGCCCGGAAGGCGCTGTCTTCATCGGCAAAGAGGCCGAAGCAGGTGGCGCCGGAGCCGGACATGCGGGCAAAGAGGCAGCCGGGTTGGGTTCTGAGGCTGGCGATGACCTCGGTGAGGATCGGGGCGAGGTGGCGGGCCGGGGGCTCGAGATCGTTGCGCTGGGCTTGCAGATAGATCGCGAGGATAGCGACATCGGGCAACGCTGGCAGGGGTTGCAGAGGCGGGTTCGCGCGGTGTTGCAGGGTGCGGAAGACATCGGCGGTCGCAACTGCGATGCCGGGGTTGGCGAGGACGAGCCACGCCTCGGGCAGGGGTATTGGGGTGATCTGGTCGCCGACGCCCTGCATCCGCGCGGCATGGCCTGCAAGGCAGACCGGGACATCAGCGCCCAGGGCAAGGATGGTTGCGGAGGGTGGCAGCGGCAGATCCCAGAGTTGCGCCAGGGCTTTCAGCACCGCCGCCGCATCGGCGGAACCGCCGCCGATGCCGGAAGCCACCGGCAGGTGTTTTTCCAGCGTGATGCGGGCGCTGCGGGTCGGGTGCAGGGCGCGGGCGGCTTTCAGGCACAGGTTGTCGGCAGCGGACAGGTCTGCGGCGTAGGGTCCGGTGAGGTGCAGGGTCAGGGTTTTGGCAGGCTCTACCGTGACCCGGTCGCCCAGATCGGCAAAGGCTACCATGCTGTCGATGAGGTGATAGCCGTCGCCGCGCCGCCCGGTCACATGCAGGGCAAGGTTGATCTTGGCGCGGGCGAAAGCCTCAACCGCCATTGGTGCCTGAGGTGCTTGCCGGGGCCGCCTTTTCCTCTTGCAGCACCTGATCCAGACCGACCTCCAGCTTGCGCTGAATGCGGACGGCATCCTTGTCCTCGGGCTTGTAGGACAGGGCGCGGTGCCATTGGAACTGTGCCTCGCGCTTGCGGCCAACCGACCAGTAGACATCGCCGAGATGGTCGGTGACGACCGGGTCAACCGGCATCAAGAGCGAGGCTTTCTCCATCGGCACCACGGCATCGGCGTAACGGCCAAGGCGGAAATAGGCCCAGGCCAGGCTGTCGACGATATAGCCGGTGTCGGGGCTGATCGCCACGGCCTGCTGGATCATCTTCAGCGCCGCGTCCAGGTTTTCGCCGCGGTCGACATAGCTGTAGCCGAGTTCGTTCAACAGACGCGGCTCGGCCGGGTCGAGTTTCAGGGCGAGGCGGTAGTCCGCCTCGGCGGCAGGCCAGTTTTTCACGACGCTCTGGCAATTGGCGCGCTTGTAATAGAGCGGCCAGTTGTTGGCGGCGGGCGGGCCAAGGATCGCAATCGCCGCGTCATAGGCCCGGATCGCCAGATCGCAGCGGTCCTGCCGGTGCAGGGCATCGCCAAGCGCAACCTGCACGTCAAGATCGGCGGGCCTTTCGGTTGCGAGGCTTTGCAGAAGCGCGACGGCATCGCCCAGCCGGTCGGAGGCGATCGCGGATTCGGCCTGACCGATCATGGCGGAGACATAGGCCCCATCGGTCGGCGGGATCGTGGCAAAGGCCGTGGTGGCCAGATCGAACTGCCCCAGCTTTTGCAGAATGCGGGCGGTCATCAACTGGGCTTCGACATGATCGGGGCGCAGCGCGGCGGCTGCGCGGGCGTAGAGCAGGGTATAGGTGTCATCGGCCTGATCGCCGACGGCGGTGGCGATGGTGAAGAACACTTCTGCCAGACCGTCGGTTGCGTTGCGGGCGGCGTCAAAGGCGATGGGTTCGCCCGCCACCAGCCGTTTGCGCAGATCGGCCATGCCCTGGTCCATCCGGGTGCCATAGGCTTTGTCGATCAGCGCCACCGCATCGGCATTGCGTTCGAGCTGGCTGAGAATTTCGATCCGCGCCATCACGCCGCGCCGCAATTGGGCGATGGCATCGCCACCGGGGCCGGACAGCAGTTTGTCGGCCCCTTCGAAATCGCCGGTCGAGGCGAGGGCCAGCGCCTTGTGATAGGTGCCGAACGCCGCCATCCCGGGGGTGGCGATGATCTTGTCGAAATCGGCCAGGGCTTCGGAAACCTTGCCGGTGCCGACCTCTGCCCAGGCGGTGACAAGGCCATCAGCCAGCACGCCGATGGAATTCCCGGCCTTTTCGCTGCGGATGATCGTGGCGAAATCACCGGCGCGGGTGTCGGCGGCCAAGATCGCCAGAAAGCCGATCTGGCTTTTCGAGCCGGTCGCGGCCAAGAGGCGGGCCTTTTCGGCGGCCAGGGTGACATTGCCAATGGCGAGATAGGCGGTGACGGCGCCTTCCAGCAGGGTCGGGTTGCCGGGATCGGCGGGCAAGGCGCGGTCGTACCATTTGGCGGCTTCGGTGAAGTCATACGTGCCGGCAGCTTGTCGCGCGGCCAGATAGGCCCCGGCGGTGTCGGCAATTTCGGCGGCGGGTTTTGCCGTCTCGGCATCGGCGGAGCCGAAACTCGCCAAAGCCGCCCCAAGGGACAGAACGCAGGCTAGGGGCAGGGCAAGGCGGCTGGGCATAAACTGCGGCTCCTTTGGGGCTTGGCGACAAGGCTAAAGGGAAGGTAGCCCGAGGGCAATGCGGGGCGGCAGGCTTTGCCGCCCGGCTTGCACATACTGGCGCAACTCTTGGTGATCGGGGCGGGCGGTTTACATGTTGGGATAGTTCGGGCCGCCGCCGCCCATTGGCGTGGTCCAGGTGATGTTCTGGCTCGGGTCCTTGATGTCGCAGGTCTTGCAGTGGACGCAGTTCTGGAAGTTGATCTGAAAGCGCGGTTCTTTACCGGGTTCGGCGATGACCTCGAAGACGCCTGCCGGGCAGTAGCGTTGCGCGGGTTCGGCATATTGCGGCAGGTTGACCGAGATCGGGATCGTGGGGTCGGTCAGTTTCAGGTGGGCGGGCTGGTTGGCGTCGTGGTTGGTGGCCGAAAAGGCGAGGTTGGTCAGGCGGTCGAAGCTGAGGATGCCATCGGGTTTGGGGTAGTCGATGGGTTTGAATTTCGCGGCAAGGCCGGTGGCGGCGGCGTCGGTCTTGCGGTGGCGCATGGTGCCAAAGATCGACAGGCCGAACAGCGAGTTGGTCCACATGTCAAAGCCGCCGCCCAGCAGCGAGGCGATGAGGCCGTAGTTGGACCACAAGGGTTTGACGTTGCGGACCTTTTTCAGATCCTTGCCAATCGCGCCATTGCGAACGTCCGTTTCGTAATCGGAAAGCTCGTCACCGCGGCGACCTGCCCTGATCGCGGCAACGGCGGCTTCGGCGGCGGCAATGCCGGACAGCATGGCGTTGTGGTTGCCCTTGATGCGGGGGAGGTTGACGAGGCCAGCGGTGCAACCCAAGAGGGCCACGCCCGGAGCGACCATCTTGGGGATCGACTGCCAGCCGCCCTCGCTGATGGCGCGGGCACCGTAAGCCACCCGCTTGCCGCCCTTCAGCAGGTCGGCGACCATCGGGTGATGTTTGAAGTGCTGGAATTCCATGTAAGGGTAGAGGTGCGGGTTCTGGTAGTTCAGGTGGACGA
Organism: Rhodobacterales bacterium; assembly: GCA_043738565.1. Classification (GTDB taxonomy): domain Bacteria; phylum Pseudomonadota; class Alphaproteobacteria; order Rhodobacterales; family Rhodobacteraceae; genus Stagnihabitans. Next base: position 59,344 of record JAYUGA010000323.1, on the reverse strand, counting down.
CGAAACCGACATAAACCTGATTGCCTTCAAGGTGATAGATAAAGCTGCCACCGCCGGCGTTCGACCCCAACGGCCAGCCCATCGTGTGGGTGACGCGGCCGGCGTGGTGTTTGGCCGGGTCAATCTCCCAGATTTCCTTCATGCCCAGCCCGAACTTCTGTGGCGATTTGCCGTGGCTCAGGTCGTATTTCGCCATGACCTGTTTCGCCAGCGATCCGCGCACGCCTTCGGACAGGAAGACGTATTTGCCGATCAGCGCCAGTCCGGGTTCGTAGGCGGGGCCGGGCGTGCCATCGCTGGCCAAACCCATTTCACCCGCCACCACGCCGCGCACTTCGCCAGTGTCGCCATAAACCAGTTCGGAACAGGCCATGCCGGGGAAAATCTCGACGCCAAGCGCCTCGGCCTGCTGGGCCAGCCAGCGGCAGACATTGGCCATCGAGACGATGTAGTTGCCGTGGTTGCTCATCAGTTTGGGCATTGGCCAGTTCGGGATGCGGACTTTCCCGGCGGCACCGAGGATGTAGAAATTATCTTCGGTGACCGGCACCGTGACCGGCGCACCACGCGCTTTCCAGTCCGGGATCAGCGCATCAAGGCCCACAGGGTCCAGAACCGCGCCGGACAGGATATGCGCCCCGACCTCTGAGCCCTTTTCCAGCACCACCACCGACAGGCTGGGGTCAAGCTGCTTGAGGCGAATGGCGGCGGACAGGCCCGAGGGACCGGCGCCGACGATCACCACATCATAGTCCATCTCTTCGCGGGTCACGTCCTGCGGCATGGTCTTCCCCTTCGGTCCCGAAATCTGCCCTTTGTCATTGCCCCAAGGCGCAGGCGGGGTCAATCGGGGCACAGCGTTGCGGGCTGGCGGCAATATTCTACCACTTGCGCGACCTTGTGCCGTTAATTCGCGTCCTGCCCCTTGCAATCTGTGCGGTCATGGGGCTTTTGTGAAGCCAGCAGCACAAGGTCATGGTCCCGCCCGGACCGTGGCCTTGTTGTTTGCAGCCTGGTTATTTGCGCGAGTGGAATGATGGACAAAATTCCGATGACCCGGCGCGGCTTTATCGCGCTGGACGACGAGTTGAAGCTGCTGAAATCGGTGGAACGCCCCGCCGTGATCCGCGCCATTGCGGAAGCCCGCGAGCATGGCGATCTGTCGGAAAACGCCGAATACCACGCCGCGCGCGAAAAGCAGAGCTTCATCGAGGGCCGGATCAAGGAGCTGGAGGCGCTGGTGTCGCTGGCCGAGGTGATTGATCCGACCAGGTTCTCGGGGTCGGTCAAATTCGGTGCGACCGTCAAGCTGGCCGATGAGGATTCGGGCGAGGAAAAGAGTTACCAGATTGTTGGCGAGCCGGAGGCGGATATCGAGAACGGGTTGCTGAACATCCGCTCGCCCCTGGCGCGGGCTTTGATCGGCAAGGACGCGGGCGATTCGGTCGAGGTCAAATCGCCGGGCGGCCAGCGCAATTATGAAATCCTGAGCATTCGTTTCATCTGAGAGTCGGGTGACAGAGTGACCAAGCCGGAAGACCCACCGCTCGATTTCGGGCGCATCACCGCCACCGGCCCCGCCGGGTTCAGTGCGATGGACTGGATGGCGGCGGCGATGTCGGTGGTCTGGGTCGTCGCGGTGGCGGCCTATGTCTGGACCGGGCCGCAGGACACCGGGTCGCTGGGGCTGGTGCTGACCCTGCTGATCGTGTTCCTGCCGCTGGCGCTGATCTGGGCGGCGGTGACGACGCTGCGCTCGGTTCGGGCGCTGCGGGTCGAGGCGGCGCGGTTGCAGGCGACGGTCGATGCGATGCGGCTGGCCTATGTGCAAAGCCAGCAGGCGGCGACGGCGGCGGCGCTGAAACCCTCGGTCGAGCGCAAGCTGGACGAATTGGCGGCCTCGGCCCGGCATACCGAATCCGCGCTGGCCACCTTCAGTTCGCGGCGGGATACCGCGCTGTCGGTGCCCTCGGCCGACCGCAAGGCGGCGCTGGCGGTGCCGCGGCCCTTGGCGAGTGAAGAGCAGCCGGGTCTGGCCCTGGGCACCCCGGCCGAGGACCTGCGGGCACCGTTGTCGGTGGCGGATTTCATCACCGCGCTGCAATTTCCCGAAAACCCCGATGACAAGCCGGGGTTCCGCGCCCTGCGGCTGGCGCTGGAGGATCGCAGCACGGCCAAGCTGATCCGCGCAGCGCAGGATGTGCTGACGCTGCTGAGCCAGGAGGGCATCTATATGGACGATCTGAAGCCCGACCGGGCGCGGCCAGAGGTGTGGCGCAAGTTTGCCGGGGGCGAGCGCGGCCGGACGATTGCGGCTTTGGGCGGTATCCGGGATCGGTCCAGTCTGGCGCTGACAGCGGGGCGGATGCGCGAGGATGCGGTGTTTCGGGATGCGGCGCACCATTTTCTGCGCTCGTTCGACAAGACCTTTGCGGCGTTCGAGCCCAATGCCAGTGATGCCGAACTGTCCGACCTGGCCGAAACGCGGACGGCGCGAGCGTTCATGCTGTTCGGGCGGGTGACGGGGACGTTTGACTAGGGTGGTACCTGAGGTCAAGCGCCGGGGGTTTCACCCCCCCTCGCCAGCGCTTTTCGGACCAATGGCGAAACACTGGCTCGACCCGCGGGATATTTGGACCAATATGTAAGGCGAAATCAGAGTTTAGTTTTAGTGGCCTAGCCTGTCACTCCAGTTGGCGCACCATTGTGGTGGCGGAGGAAAAGCCGAAGACATGGCGCAACAGGCCGATGTGCTGGTGGCGGGTGACGGTGAAGCCCTGGCGTTTGTACAAGGCCACGGCGCGCCAGTTGCTGTCGATCACGTCCAGCCGGACCTCGGTGTAGCCCCGGGCGCGCGCCTCGTCGGCGATGGCGTCCAAGAGGGCCGCGCCAAGGCCAAGGCTGCGCATCTCGGCCTGCACACACAGCCCGTCGAGCAGGAAGCGGCTGTTGTCGATGTCGTCAGACAGCCAGCCCAGCAGCACCCGGCGCCAGAACCCGCCGAACCGCCCGTAAATCGCGGTGAGGTCAGCGGCCTTGCCCGCTGCAAAGCTGCCCTCGGGCGTCTTGAAGCCGGCGATGCCCAACAGCGCTCCGTCCGGGCCGATGGCACAGATGACATGATCCAGCCGCATCACCCGCTGCAAAAACCGCAGGGCGCGGGGTTCCGGCCCCAGCACCAGCCCGAGTTTGCCGCCAAACGCCTGCCAGTAGAGCCGCGCCGCCTGCGGGCGCAGATGACCCGGCAAGCCGGTTTGCAGGGTGGCGGCAAGGCGGTCAGGCAAGGCCAGTCTCGTGCAGGATGAAGCGGGCGATGGCCTCGGTATCGTTCAGGTCCAGCACTGGCACTGGCAGCGGCGGCAGGGTGGCATCGGTCGCCACGGCGCGGATCAGGGCATCGGTGGGCTGAATCAGGCTTTGGCCGGTCTGGTGCCGGAACACTTCGATCTTGGGATGGGCATCGCGTTTGTAGCCTTCGACCAGCACCAGATCGACCGGGGCCAGGCGGGTCAGGATCGTGGCCAGGTCAGGTTCCGGGCCGCGATGTTCGTGCAGGATGGCAAAGCGGTGGGCAGAGGCGAGGACGACTTCGGCGGCACCGGCAAGGCGGTGGCGAAAGGTGTCCTTGCCGGGCTGGTCCAGATCGACGTCATGGTGGACATGTTTGACGGTCGATACGGTGAACCCCCGGGCGGTGATCGCGGAAACCAGACGCTCCATCAGCCCGGTCTTGCCGGCGTTTTTCCAGCCGATGATGCCGTAGACTTTCATGGCCCACCCCGGATCAGGGCCTCGAAGCGGCGCAGGTCTTCGGGCGTGTTGGCGTTGGCGAACCCACCGTCTTCGGGGAAATCGGAACGGGCGGCGTGTTGGGCATTGGCAAAGTCGCGGACCCGGGCTTTGGCACCGGAGGCGAGGAAGACGGCAAGGGCGGGTGCAAGCGTGACGGGCCACAGGCCGAAGGTCGGATGCAGAATGCCAGCGCTGGCGGCAAGGGCCGTGCCGGTGGATTCGGCGGCAAGGCTCAGGCGCGGCACCAGGTCTTGCGGCAGAAACGGGCAGTCGACCGGGGCGGACACGACGGCTGTGGCCCCGCGCGGGGCGGCCCAGATCATGGCGGCAAGGATGCCGGACAGCGGGCCGTAGGAGGTACGGTCAGGCAGGACGGGCAGGCCGAGGCTGGCAAAGCGGTCAGGGTCGCCATTGGCCGAGATCGCCAGCGCCTCGACCTGCGGTTCCAACCGGTCCACGACGCGGGCGATCAGGCTTTGCCCGGCGAGGGACAGCAGCGCCTTGTCGGCCCCGCCCATCCGCCGCCCCTGACCACCGGCTAGGATCACCCCGAATATCCGCACCATCCCCCCAGTCAGCCCGAATGTATCATGGGTCAAGCCGGGCCGACCGGATCACCCGGCCGCAGGCGCGGGTGGCGGCGGCGACAGCGGCGCACCCGGCAGGCTGCGTTTCAGCACGCCATCGGTCGAGGACAGGGTCCGCTCCACCACGCCGGGCAGTTTGCCGAACCCTTTGGACAGCGCCCGCGGGAACCAGGTGTCGGGCAGGCCCTCGAACCCCGGCACGCCGTCCAGCACCGCCAGAATCCCGCGGGTGCATTCTGCCTTGGGCACTGCGCCATGCGCAATCGCCGCCTGCATCGCCCGCTCGGCCACTTCGGGCGTCACATAGACGGTCTGTTCGACCACCTGAAACGGCGCGGTGCCCTGGAAATCGACGTAATAGCTGAGCATGACCGGCGTTATGCCATACAGCACGTCCTTGCGTTCCGGCACGCTGGGCTGTTCGAACGAGCCTGCCGGATCCCACAGCACGCGCTGCGAGCCGTTGATCAGCAGGCCGCTGTGCGCCCCGGTGTTGGAGCGGGTGTTGACCGAGGTGAACAGGGTGATCGACGGCCGGCCCGGATCGACATAGCGCGCCCGCGCCACTGCATCATCGCTAGCCCATTTGTTGTCGGCACCACAGGCGGCCAGCACCAGCAGGACAACCAGGCTCATCATCACGCGGAACATCAGGCTATCCTCGGTTGCGGGGCAGGGGAACGCGCGTCCGGCGCAGGGTCACGCGTCGGCCAGCGCCATCACGATCAGAATCAGGACCGCGATACACGCGCCCCAGGTGACCATGCGGATAAAGCCTGCAAACGCCTTTTCCTTGGCGCGGATATCCATGCTGCCCGGTTTGTATTCGGCCATGATGCCAACCCCTTGATTGATCCGTTTGATTGCGCTTACCGGAATAAATCGGCCCTGTCACGGGGGCAAGGCGGAATCCTGCGGCCCGGTGGTGATCAGGCCGATCCGTCGCCCGATTCGCCGCCGCTCCAGCCTGCGTTCAGGCGAAACCCGATGCGGCGCGGCGCCTCGGTCGGGTCGGCTTTGGGGCGGGCGTGCAGCATCACCGACAACTGGCTGACATGCTGGATCAACTGGGTTCTGGCGCCGTCTTCGTCGCGGCCATAAAAGGTCAGGATGTCGGGCGCGCAAAAGCCCATACCCTCGATCCGCAGCACGCCGGCGTCGGACCCGGCAAAGCCCATCGCCACCTCCTGATCGGCGTTCAGATGTTTCTCAAACTCGCGGATATACAGGATCACCCGGTCATAGGCCCATTCGGCGGCGGATTTGACGCGGGCCTTGTCAGGTTTTGTCGCAGCCTTCGCCATTCTAGCCCCCCGCGATTGCCTGCCAGTGCCAGGCTCCCTCGGTGCCAAGCCAACGCGAAACCATGCCGCGCTGCAAGAGGCAGTTCAGGTTGGCCATAGCCTCGACCAGTGCCAGACCAAAGTCGGCGGGGCCGATCTCGCGGCGGTAGAGGACAGGAAAACATTCGACGGCCGTGCGCGGGGTGGTGAGGTGCGCTTGCAAACGGATCAGCCCGGTTTCGTGGTTTTCGACCATCTGGCGCAGCCGGAACGGCAGGCCGGCGAAGGGCAGTTTGTGGCCGGGCAGCACAAGGTGGTCCGCCTGCGCAAAGGGCAGAAAGCCGCGCGAGGCGGCCAGCCATCCCGACAGCGGATCGGCTTCGGGTTCGGTGGGATAGACGCCGATGTTGGGTGAAATCGTCGGCAGGAACTGATCGCCGCCCAGGATCAGTTTGTCATCCAGGCTCCACAGCGTCGCGTGATCCGGTGCGTGGCCTTGCCCCAGCCTGACGCACCAGCGCCTGCCGCCTGCGGTGATCACGTCGCCCTCGCTTATCCGGGTGAAGCCCAGCGGCAACGGCGCCACCACATCGCGGAAGTTGAAGGGCCGCTCGGTTGCCTTGACGGCGAGCAGCGCCGCGTCCATCCCGCCGCGCTGGTAGAACAGCAGTTGTTCGGGCGGCGGCAGGGCGTGTTCGTCCAGCGTCAGCATGCGGGCGTAAAGCCAGGCGGTGCGGGGGATGATCAGTTCCACCCCCTGCGCCTGAAACCAGCCCGCTAGGCCGATGTGGTCGGGGTGGTGGTGGGTCACGACCAGCCTGCGCACCGGTTTGCCGCGCAATGGCCCGGCCAGCAGCGCTGCCCAGATCGCGCGGCCCCGTTTGCTGGCCATGCCGGTATCGACCAGCGTCCAGCCCTCCGCATCCTCCAGCGCGTAACAATTCACATGGCCCAGCGCCAGGGGCAGCGGCAGGCGCAGCCAGAGGACGCCGGGGGCCACCTTGATCGCCTCACCTTCGCCGGGGGGCGCGTTAAACGGATAAAGGATGGCGTCGGTCACGCCCCAAGCGCCTCGGCGGTCAGGGCATACAGACCGGCGGCTCCTTCGCGGGACTGGGCCAGAAGGGCGGCGTGTTGCGGCAGCAGGCGGCGGATGGCAAACCGGGCCAAGGGTGTGCGGGCGGGATCGGCCCCGGCGGCGATCAAGTGGTAATGGCTGCCCAGCACCCGGGCAAAAGCGTTCAGATAGGGAACCGAGCCTGCAAAACGGTCCTGCGCCTCTTGGGCCAGCAGGCTTTCGGTCGCCTCGCGCAGCGCCTCTGCCGCGTTCCACAGCGGAGTGGCTAGGTCGGGCAGCGTGTCGCGGGCGGCCTCTGCCGCGTCCTGCATTTCGTCGATCAGCCGAAACGCCGCCTCGCCACCGTCCAGCATCTTGCGGCCCACCAGATCCATCGCCTGAATGCCGTTGGTGCCTTCGTAGATCGAAGTGACGCGCACATCCCGGGCAAATTGCGCCGCACCGGTTTCCTCGATGAAGCCCATGCCGCCGTGAACCTGAATGCCCAGTTGCGCGACATGGTTGCCGCTGTCGGTGCCGTAAGCCTTGGCGATGGGGGTCAGCAACGCGGCGCGGGCCTGCCAGTGCGCATCTTGGGTGGCGCGGGCCATGTCGATGGCCACGGCACAGGCCAGGCCGATGGCGCGGGCGGCGAAGACCTCGGCCTTCATCTCGGCCAGCATGCGGCGGACATCGGCATGGTCGATGATGCCGGTGGCACCGTTCGGCGTGCGGCCCTGTTTGCGGTCGCGGGCATAGGCCAGCGCGTGCTGAAACGCCGCCTCTGCCACCGCGACGCCCTGCATGCCGACGCCAAGGCGGGCGTTGTTCATCATGGTGAACATCGCCGCCATGCCCTTGTTTTCCTCGCCCACCAGCCAGCCCGTCGCCGCATCGTATTGCAGGACGGCGGTCGGCGAGCCGTGCAGGCCCAGCTTATGCTCCAGACTGACAACCTTGACGGTGTTGCGCAGGCCGGGGTTGCCTGCGGCATCTGGAATCAGTTTGGGGACCATGAACAGGCTGATGCCTTTGGTTCCATCGGGCGCGCCGGTCAGACGGGCAAGGACGAGGTGGCAGGTGTTGGCGGTAAAGTCATTGTCGGCCCAGGTGATGAAGATTTTCTGCCCGGTGATGGCATAGGTGCCATCACTGTTGGGGCTGGCTTTTGTCTTCAGCGCCCCGACATCCGACCCTGCCTGTGGTTCGGTCAGGTTCATCGTGCCGTTCCAGTCCCCGGCGATCAGCTTGGGGATGTAGAGGGTTTTGATTTCCGCGCTGGCGTGGTGTTCCAGCGCCTCGATCTGGCCTTGCGTCATCAGCGGGTTGAGTTGCAGGGCAAGGCAGGCCGAGCCGAGCATGTCATTGACGCAGGTGGTCAGCGCCATCGGCAGGCCCATGCCGCCGTGATCGGGGCTGGCGGCCATGCCGATCCAGCCGCCGGAGGCGATGGCGCGGAAGCCTTGGGCGAAACCGGGCGAACAGCGCACCACGCCGTTTTCCAGCCGCGCCGGGGTCTTGTCACCGGCGCGGTTCAGGGGGGCAAGGGATTCGCACAGTTTGCCCGCCTCGGTCAGGATGGCGTCCACCGTGTCAGGTGTGGCATCGGCAAAGCGCGGTTGCGCCGTGACCTCGGCAAACCCCAAAACGCGGTCGAGCAGAAAGCGGAAATCGGCGAGGGGGGCGCGGTAGGGCATGGGGCCTCTGACTTGGCAAACCGGGGGCCGCAGGATATGCGGCGGGTCAGGAGAAATCGTTAACCCCCTGCGGGTTGCCAGCAAGAAAGACGCTGCGTCACGCCATGATCACGACAGAGCTGATAGCGCCGGACGCGGCGGGGGTGGTGCGGGCGGCGGTGCTGCTGCGCCAAGGGGCATTGGTCGCCTTTCCGACCGAGACGGTTTACGGGCTGGGCGGCGATGCGCGCTCCGATCTGGCGGTGGCGCGGATATTCGCGGCCAAAGCGCGGCCCCGGTTCAACCCGCTGATCGTGCATGTGCCGGACCTTGCGGCGGCACGGGAGTTCGCGGTGTTCGATGCCCGGGCCGAGGCGGTGGCCGCACAGTTCTGGCCGGGGCCGCTGACGCTGGTGCTGCCGTTGCGGGAGGCGGGATTGTCGGCGCTGGTGACGGCGGAACTTGGGTCGGTGGCTTTGCGCGTGCCCGCGCATCCGCTGGCGCAGGCGCTGTTGCGGGAATTCGGCGGGCCATTGGCGGCACCCTCGGCCAATCCGTCGGGGCGGGTGTCGCCGACGCGGGCCGGCCATGTGCTGGACGGGTTGGCCGGGCGGATTGCGGCGGTGCTGGACGGTGGTGCTTGTGCGGTTGGGGTGGAATCGACGATTCTGGGGCTGGTGGACCGCCCGCAATTGCTGCGCCCCGGCGGGGTGGCGGTCGAGGCGCTGGAGGCGGTGCTGGGGTGGTCGCTGCCGCTGGGCGGGAGTGCCGAGCGGCCCAACGCGCCGGGGCAGTTGGCGTCGCATTACGCGCCGGTGTCGGCGGTGCGGCTGGCGGCGGTGGATGTCCGGGCGGGTGAGGTGCGGCTGGGGTTCGGGGCGGGGGTGTGTGATCTGAACCTGTCAGCCTCGGGCGATCTGGTCGAGGCGGCCGCGAACCTGTTCCACCTGCTGCGGCAGGCGGATGCGCTGGCGGCCGGGCGCGGGATTGCGGTGGCGCCGGTGCCGGAGATTGGCTTGGGCCGCGCGATCAACGACCGGCTGCGGCGGGCGGCGGCACCGCGCGGCGTAATCTGACGGACCCCTGCGGGGCGAGTCTATGCCTCGCCGCTCCGGCGAAGGGCCGGAGCGGCTCAGGCGGTGCGGGTTTTGGGGTTGCCCGTCGATTTTGATGCGTGCGCCTGCGGACAGCGCCGGGGGTTTCCCACCCCCGGACCCCCGGGGATATTTGCGCCAATGTGAAAGGCGGAAGACTTTAGGGACTATCCCTCCACCTTCAGCACGATTTTGCCGATATGGCCGGGGGCCTCGATCCGCCAATGGGCGGCGGGGGCTTCGTGCAGGGGGTATTCGCTGTCATGCACCACTTTGACGGCCCCGCTGGCGATCATCGGCCAGACGTGGCGTTCGACCTCTGCCGCGATGCGGGCTTTGGCGAGGTCGCTTTGCGGGCGCAGGGTGGAGCCGGTCAGGGTCAGGCGGCGGGTCATCAGTTCGGTAAAATTGACCGAAGCGGTAGCGCCTTGCAGGAAGGCGATCTGCACCAGGCGGCCATCATCGGCCAGCGCCTTGAGGTTCTGCTGGATATAGGCCCCGCCGACCATGTCGAGGATGACATCGGCGCCGCCGACCCTGCGCAGGATGTCGGCGAAGTCCTCGGCCTGGTAATTGATGCCGCGGCTGGCCCCCAGGGTTTCGCAGGCGCGGGCCTTGGCGTCGCTGCCTGCGGTGGCGAAAACAGCGACCCCCAGAGCGCGGGCGATCTGGATGGCCGTGGTGCCGATGCCAGAGGTGCCGCCGTGGACCAGCAGGCGTTCGCCCGCTTTCAGGCCGCCGCGCATGACCAGGTTGGACCAGACCGTGAAGCAGGTTTCGGGCAGGCAGGCCGCGTCGCGCAGCGAGGTGCCCGCCGGGACCGGCAGGGCGTGGTGGGCGTTGCAGGCGGCATATTCGGCATAGCCGCCGCCCGGCAAGAGGGCGCAGACCTTGTCGCCGATCTGCCAGCGGCTGACGCCCGGCCCCGTTTCCACCACGGTGCCCGACGCCTCCAGCCCCGGCAGCGGCGAGGCTCCGGCGGGCGGCGCATAGGCCCCGGCGCGTTGCAGGGCGTCGGGCCGGTTCACCCCGGCATAGGCCACGCGGATAATGATCTGGCCGTGGCCGGGCACCGGCACCGGCACCGAGCAAGGTTTCAGGACCTCCGGCCCGCCGGGGCTGACGATTTCCATTGCGAGCATGGCGTGGGACAGGGTCATCTTCGGGCTTTCTATTGCGCGTGGCCGGGAAGATCGTGCTGCCCTTTTGGCGCATGAAGTCTTTCCAGAACCTTCAGGGGACCGGCCAAAAGTGCCTTTCCCAGCGGGTTTTCGCGGCAGGCGGCCTTGGTTTTCTCGAAACGCATCACGTTTTCGATGCGGCGGTCGAGGAAATTCCAGGTTGCCTGATGATCCGGGCTGTCATCGCCCAGCCAGTACAGCACCGTCGCGCCATAAACCACCGACAGGCTGGCGCGTTTGGTGTACCAGTTCAGGTCGTTCGACGTGTCGCCCAAAGCGGACCAGATCGCATCCGCCGTGCCCCAGATCGCCTTGGCACCATCGCCGGCATGTTGCGGCAAGGCGAACAGGGCGGCCCCCCGGCGCAGGACTTCGCGGTCGGCCTGGGCAAGGCGCAGCTTGATGGCGGTGGCGATGCGGTCGCGGAAGCGCAGGGCAGCCAGATCGGTCGCTTGCAGCGCCTCGCCCATCTGCGCATCGCCCTGTCGGTGATAGGCGAGCGCAAGGTCGACGCCGCCGCGCGGGAACAGGGCGCGGGCGAGGCCGGGGGCGGTTTGCGAATCGGCGATGGCGGCCTTGAGGGTGGCGTCCGACCAGCCGTCAAAGGGCACATGCGGCAATGCTGCCTCCAGAAGCCGGGTTTTGGCGGCTTGCATGGTGTTTTCGGGGTCCATCACGGCTCCTTCCACGGGATTGGTAGACAAGGCGGGGCGGCTTTGCTATGGGCCACGGGCCTGCACATCAGTGCAACTTTAACCTAGGAAGGTGGTGACAACCACATGCAGGTCAGCGTCCGCGACAATAACGTCGAACAGGCTCTGCGGGCTTTGAAGAAAAAGCTGCAGCGCGAAGGCGTGTTCCGCGAAATGAAGCTCAAGCAACATTTCGAGAAACCGTCGGTCAAGAAAGCCCGCGAACAAGCCGAAGCCGTGCGCCGCGCGAGGAAACTCGCCCGGAAAAAGCTTCAGCGTGAAGGCGGTCTTTAAGCCGTTAGCGTAAGCTGGGGGCCAAACTTTCGCAAGATTGTGGCCCCACCGAATTGCCCCCGTCCTGTGAAGGGTGGGGGTTTTTCTTTGCGCTTGGCAGCCACCGGCCTGCCGCTTGGGCGAGCCGGCGTTGCATGGGCGATCACATTTGGCGAGAAAAGCGCGGGCTAGACGGAACAATTTCCACGGTGTCGGGCTTTATCCACTGGTGGCATCCAGCGCCACGGCTAAAGGACGGAGCAGATCATGCCAGCACGATCCAAGGCCCAGCAAAAGGCGGCGGGCGCGGCCTTGTCGGCAAAGCGCGGCGAGAGCAAGAAATCGTCGTTGAAAGGCGCATCCAGGGAAATGGTCGATTCGATGACCGAAAAGCAACTCGAGGATCTCGCATCGACCAAGCTCAAAGGTCTGCCAGAGCACAAGGGCAGCGCGTGACATTGCCGATCTGATCGCGGAAGCCGACTTGGAATCTTGTGGTGCGTTTCCGGGCGGGCACTTGTCCCCGACCGAAGGGACGGGGTCCGAAACCGAAGGCCCGGGGCGGTTCTGGCGGCGCTGAAAGCCTGAAAAGATGGCACCTTGCTGCCCGCACTGGTGACAATTCCGGCTTTCTGGGCCGCGCATCCGCATTTATCGCGCGGGGCGGGGCGTTCCGGCCTTAGCTGAACCTGTCGGCCCCAGCGGCCCTGCCAAAGGATTCCCCATGCTCATCCGCTACGGTTACGACATCACGGTTTCCTGCACCCAAGAGACGCCGATGGTCTGCATGATGGAGGTGCGCGACGAGCGGCGCGATGATCTGCGGCTGCAAGTCGGGATCGCCACGATTCCCGCAGTGCCGACCACCGCCTACCGCGACCAATTCGGCAATACCTGCCGTCGCTGCGTGGCACCCGCCGGCTTGTTCAGCCTGCGCAGCGATTGCACGATTGAAAGCTCGGATCAGTCCGACCCGGTGCTGTCCTGGCTGCCGGAAACCCCGATCGCCCAACTGCCCGATGATGTGCTGATCTACCTTCTGGGCAGCCGCTATTGCGAGACGGACAAGCTGAGCCAGTTCGCCTGGGACAGGTTCGGCCAGACCGCGCCCGGCTGGCAGCGGGTGCAGGCGATTTGCGATTATGTCCACAACCACATCCGCTTCAACTACATGAACGCCCGCGTCACCCGCACCGCTTACGAGGGCTGGCAGGAAGGCACCGGGGTCTGCCGCGATTTCGCCCATCTGGCGATCACGCTGTGCCGCTGCATGAACATTCCGACCCGTTATGTGAATGGCTATCTGGGCGATATCGGGGTGCCGGTCACCGGGCCGATGGATTTCGCGGCCTGGATGGAGGTCTATCTGGACGGCGCCTGGCACACCTTTGATCCGCGCAACAACAAGCCCCGGATCGGGCGCTTGGTCGTGGCTTACGGGCGCGATGCAGCGGATGTGCCGCTGATCCATTCCTTCGGGCCGCATGTGTTGCAGAAGTTCCAGATCTGGACCGACCGGGTCGATCAGGTCTGATCCGGGCTGCGGAACAGCCAGCCGCTCAGTGCCATCGCCAGCACCGCCCCTGCAAGTTCCGCCAGCACGAAGGCGGGCGCGTCGGCGGGGCGGATGCCGGAGGGCGTGTCGGTCAGCGACCGCGCCAAGGCCATGACCGGATTGGCGAAACTGGTCGAGGCGGTGAACCAGTAGGCGGCGGTGATGTAGCTGGCAACCAGCACGGCGATGTTGGCACCGCGGGCCTGTCCGCCCAGAATGGTCAGGATCAGACCAAACGTCGCCACCCCCTCCGCCAGATATTGCGCCCCTCCGCTGCGGATATGGCTCGAGGTCTGCCAGAGCGGCAACTCGAACATCGCATGGGTCAGCAGGGTTCCGGCAACACCGCCCCCGCTTTGCGCAAGGATGAAGGCGGCACAGGCGGTCCAGGGGATTTGGCGCCGCAGGGCGAGGATCAGACTGACGGCGGGGTTGAACTGTGCGCCGGAGATCGGCGCAAAGAGCGTGATCAGCACCAGCAGCGCCGCCCCGGTGGCGATGGCATTGGCCAACAGCAGCACCCCGCCATCCGGCGTCAGATTCTGCGCCATGATGGCGGAGCCTACGACGGCGGTGACCAGCAGGCAGGTGCCCAGCGCCTCGGCCGCCAAGGCGCGCGCGTTCATCTGGTGCCGATGTCCTTGAGATGGGCTTTCAGGCTGAGGGCGTCAATCGTCGCCAGCGGCAGGGCGCAGAACGCCTGAATCCGGCGCAGCAGGGCCCGGTAGGTGTCGGCAAAGGCCAGCGCCTTTTCGGCGGCAGTGCCCTGAACCGCCGCAGGGTCGGGCAGGCCCCAATGGGCGGTCATCGGCTGGCCGGGCCAGTAGGGGCAGGTCTCGGCGGCAGCAGAATCGCAGACGGTGAAGACAAAGCCGAGTTTCGGCGCGTCGGGTGTGGCAAATTCGTCCCAGCTTTTGGACCGGGCGAAACCGGTGTCGAAACCTTCCCGCGCAAGCAGGCTGATGGCAAAGGGATTGGGCTGGCCGGAGGGCTGCGAGCCTGCGGAATGGGCGAAAAACCGGCCCGTGCCTTCGCGGTTCAGGATCGCCTCGGCCAGAATCGAGCGGGCGGAATTGCCGGTACACAGGAACAGGACGTGATAGGGCTCGGGCATGGCTCACCTTTGGCTTTGCCCGCTTGTGGCATGGTTTGGTGAAACTTTTGTGACACTCCGCGCAAGTGCCACCAAAGCGCCGGCCCGCGACAGGCCGACGCTCGCCAGAACTCAAGTGCCTCAGCCCCTCCGGCCCGAGGCCAGCCAGGCGGCGCACTCCGGCCCCAGTTCGGCCAGGGCACGGGCCTCATAGGCGGCGATGTCTTCGCTGGTCAGCAAGCCCTGCCAGCGGCCATTGGTGCCTTTGTTGATGAAGGTTTCCGCCCCGCCTTCCCAGAACGCCCCGCCCAACGGGGCCGAGGCGGCAGCGTGGGCTTTCATATAGTCGAATGAGCAATGTTCCAGAATGGCGTCCCAATTTTTGGGCTGCACATCCAGGAAGGCGGCGATGCGGCGGATCTCGCCCTCCATATCGCGCTTGAGGTCGGCGAAGTGGACAAGGTGGAGGTTGTCGCGGTTGCGCAAGGCCCACCACGAGCGGACGTTTTCCCAGAACGGCCAGAACGGATGGCCGTCACGCGCCAGCCAGTCACGGAAATATTGCACCGGATCGGTGACCGGGCGTTCCAGCTTGGGGCCGACAAGGCCGGGGGTGTCGTTCAATGCGCCATACCAGTGGTCGTTGGCGTTCAGATGATGGTTGAACATGCTCCACACCACGTCGCGGCCATCGCGGGCGACATAGATGTATTTGGCCTTGGGCGAGAACACCAGCGCATCGACCGGCAAGTGGGTTTTCAGGAAGCGCCGGTGGCTTTGCGCCTCGATCGCCGGAAGTTTCACCTCGCGCGGCGGCACCCGCAGATCGACCCAGGGCGACATCTCGCCAACGGCCTGATCGGTGGCGCCGTCAAACAGCAGTTGGGCGATGATCTGCTGGGTCCAGGTGGTGCCGCATTTGGCATAGGACGCGATGATCACATCGTCATCGCGGAAGGCAAAGCCGTTCCACATGGTGCTGTCGAAATGATGGTTGTGCATTTCGCGGGTCTTGACCGGGATATTCATGGGATCCTCCCTAAGGGTTGGTAGGGCAAGGATGCGGCCAGGGGCGGCGCGGGACTATCCGGCATGATGGGGTTCTGGTATGCAAATATGCAGAGCGGAGGCTGCGATGTTCGACTGGAATGATCTGCGGATATTTCTGGCGGTGGCCCGGGAAGGGTCGGCCCTGGCGGCGGCCAGGGCTTTGGGGCTGAACCAGACCACGGTGACGCGGCGGATCGACGCCCTCGAACATGCGCTGGGGGTCTGCCTGTTTTTTCGCGGTGCCAGGGGCAGCCATCTGACGCCGGAGGCCGAGGCGCTGTTGATCCATGCGCGGCAGGTCGAGGCGGCGGCGCTGCTGGTGGACGGCGAAGCCGGGCGGCTCAAGCGCAACCTGAGCGGCGTGATCCGCATCACCGCGCCCGAGGTGATGATGGCGCTGTTCGTCGGGCCGCTGACCCTGCGGTTTCGCAGCCAGCACCCCGAGGTGCGGTTCGACTATATCTCGGCGGAACACCGGCTGGATCTGGTCAAGGGTGATGCCGACATCGCCTTTCGCGCTGGCGGCGTGCTGGAGGGCGATACGCTGATCAGCATCGGCCTGCCGGATATCTACTGGACCGCCTATTGCGCCGATTCCTATGCCGCAAAGCATGGCGCGCCGGGTGGACTGGCAGAGGTGGCCGGGCATCGGGTGATCGGCTATGGGCCGGCGATTGCGCAACTGGCGGTGTCGAAAATCTTCATGGCGCAGACGGCGGCCGGGGATGCGGTCGGCACCAGCAATTCAGTGCCGAACATGGCCGGGATGATCAAGGCCGGGCTGGGGGTCGGGATTTTGCCCAGCTTCGTTGGCGACCTGCAACCGGAGGTGCGGCGTTGTTTTGCGCCGCTGCCCGACATGTTCACGCCGTGGTGGATCCTGGCCGCCCCAGAGGCGCATAATTTGCTGCGGGTCCGCCGTTTCATGGCCTTTGCCGCCGAGGCACTGCGCGGGATGCGGGCGCTGCTCAGTGGCGAACTGGACCACGACGCGGCGGTGGCGGTCATGGCGGGGTTCTAAGAAAGGCGCGGGTTTCAAGAAAGACTGCGATTCAAGCAAGACTGCGATTCACGCAAGACTGGGGGGGGGGGCACACCCATCAGACCCCCGGTGGGATATTTGGACCAATATGTAAGGCCGAAGTTTCAGGAGGTTACACCGCCAGCGCCGTGGTCTGCACCACGGTCCGCAGCGCGAATGACGACTGCATCTGCCGCACCCCGGGCAGGCGCGACAGGAACTGGCGGTGGATGCGGGCGAAATCCTCGGTATCCTCGGCCATGATCTTGATCAGGTAATCCGCCGTGCCCGCCATCAAGTGGCATTCCAGAATGTCCGGCACCCGTGCCACCTCGCGTTCAAAGGCGTCCAGCAGGTCTTCGGCCTGGCTTTGCAGGGTGATTTCGACAAAGACCGTGGTGGGCCGCCCCATGCGGCGGTTGTCGAGCAGGGCGACATAGGCGGCGATGAAGCCGTCCTGTTCCAGCCGCTGCACCCGGCGGTGGCAGGCCGAGGGCGACAGGTTGACCAGGTCCGAAAGTTCGGCATTGGTGATGCGGCCCTGCTTTTGCAGCACCGCCAGAATGCGGCGGTCGGTAGCGTCAAGTTCCTGCGACATGATGATTTCTGCGCTAAAAGGCTGTCTCGCGCGATAATCTATCAAGTTTGCGCGAAAACACCACCCAGGTTTCAAAGCATCTGCGGTTTGGTTGCGCGAAACTTGTCCCGAAGGGACTGGGTTCCCGGTGGAGAGACATATGAAAATCGGTTGCCCGAAAGAGATCAAGCCGCAGGAATTCCGCGTCGGCCTGACGCCAAATGCCGTGCGCGAGGCGGTGTTGCGTGGTCATGCGGTCACGGTCGAAACCGGCGCGGGCAATGGTGCGGGGTTCAGCGATGCCGATTATATCGCGGCGGGGGCGCGGATTGCCGCGACGGTGGACGAGGTTTTCGCGGCGGAGTTGATCGTCAAGGTCAAGGAACCGCAACCGGTCGAACGGGCAAGGCTGCGCGAGGGCCAGGTGCTGTTCACCTATCTGCATCTGGCGCCCGACCCCGCGCAGACCCATGACCTGCTGCGGTCGGGTGTGACGGCGATTGCCTATGAAACCGTCACCGATGACCGCGGCGGCCTGCCGTTGCTGGCGCCGATGTCAGAGGTGGCGGGGCGTCTGGCACCGCAAGTCGGCGCGTGGACGCTGCAAAAGGCCAATGGCGGGCGCGGTGTGCTGCTGGGGGGAGTGCCGGGGGTTCTGCCCGCCCGCGTGCTGGTGCTGGGCGGTGGCGTTGTGGGCACCCATGCCGCCAAGATCAGCGCCGGGATGGGCGCGGATGTGACGGTGCTGGACCGCTCGATCACCCGTTTGCGTTATCTGGACGATGTCTTTGGCGGCACGTTCAAATCGGCCTATTCCGACGCGGCGACCACGATCGAACTGGCGCGGGTGGCCGATCTGATCATCGGTGCGGTGCTGATCCCGGGGGCTGCGGCCCCCCGGCTGATTTCCCGCGCGCAACTGGCCGAGTTGAAACCGGGGGCGGCGCTGGTTGACGTGGCGATTGATCAGGGCGGCTGTTTTGAAACCTCGCACGCCACCACCCATCAGGATCCGATCTATGAAGTTGACGGCATCATGCATTATTGCGTCGCCAACATGCCCGGCGCGGTGCCGCGGACTTCGACGCTGGCTTTGGGCAATGCGACCATGCCGTTTATGCTGGCTTTGGCCGACAAGGGTTGGAAAAAGGCCTGTGCCGAAGATCGGCACCTGCTGGCGGGGCTGAACACCCATGCGGGCAAGCTGACCTATGCGGCGGTGGGCGCGGCTTTGGGTCTGCCAGTGGCCGCGGCGGAGGAGGCATTGAAGATGTGAGCGGGGCAGGGCAAGCTCCGCCGAATTTTCTGGCTCTGGGCCTGACCCGGTCAGTGTCAGGCGAGTATCGGCGCGCCTCGGCCAATGACGATGGCTACCGTTTGTCTTTGGGTAATGTTTATTGGGATACTGGTGTCATAGATCGGCCCACCTGACGGATCATAATTGTGCGCCGTGATGATCCAGTTTTGCGAGACCAGCGACGCTACGTTGTCGGGATCCGGTACATCGCAGGACAGTTTGAATTTCTTCGGCTGGCCGCGCTGGTACATCGGCTGCCAGCTTTCGATGATGCCATCTCGACGCGCGACAAGTTCCGAGGTCAGGACCGGACCGGTGTCGTCCTCTGCCGTTACCGTAATCTCGTACCAAACGAGGTCTGTCATGAATGTCCCTCATGCGATGATGACTCTTTCCGGGCGCTTTCCCGGGCTTCAACCTACGATGTCTGCGGCATGCCCGGAACGGGACGACCGGAAAAGCAAGGCGGTCCCGCAACAGGTCTTCACTGAGCGGGCTTACTTCTTCACCGCCACCAGAATCTCCTTCAACACGTCCAGTTCGGACGGGCCAGCCGGCGCGGCAGGCGCCGGCGGGGCTTTGGGCATCATGCGGTTCACCGTCTTGACCAGCATAAACACCACCAAAGCGACGATCAGGAAATTGATGATCGCAGTGATGAAGGCACCATAGGCAAAGACCGCGTTGCCGGCATCCTTGGCGGCGGCCAGCGAGGCCGGGGCCTTGCCCGACAGGTCGATGAACATGTCTGAAAAGTTGATTCCGCCCAGGATCAGGCCGATGATCGGGTTGATCAGATCGCCGACCAGCGAGTTGACGATGGCGGTGAAAGCCGCCCCGATGATGATACCGACCGCGAGGTCCATCACATTGCCCTTGGCAATGAAGTCCTTGAACTCTTTGAGCATTTTCTCTGTCCCTGCTGGCTGGCGGCTGTTCCGGCGCCTGTTGCAGCCTGCATTCCTGGGCAGGCCCTCTGCATGATGGCACAGCCAGGCCTCTTTTTAACGGGGAAATTTTCCCTATCTCGACCCGAGAACCCTGAAGGAGCGGTTTCGTGGACACATTGGCCCTTTTTCCGATCACCAAACGCTGGGCTCCGGTCAACCCGACCGCAATCCAGCTCTATTCGCTGCCGACCCCGAACGGCCAGAAAGTCTCGATCGCGCTGGAAGAGATGGGGCTGGCCTATGACGCGCATCTGGTGAATTTCGCCACCAATGAGCAGATGAGTCCCGAGTTTCTCAGCCTGAACCCCAACAACAAAATCCCGGCGATCCTTGATCCGATGGGGCCGGGCGGCAAGCCCTTGGCGCTGTCTGAAAGCGGGGCGATCCTGATTTATCTCGCCGAAAAGCCAGGCAAACTGTTGCCCGCGGCCAACTGCTACGAAGTGCTGCAATGGCTGATGTTCCAGATGGGCGGCATCGGGCCGATGTTCGGGCAGTTGGGCTACTTCAGGGTCTTCGCCGGCAAAGAGATCGAAGACCCGGGCCCCAAGGAACGCTGCCGGGCCGAGGCGGAGCGGTTGCTGAACATGCTGGATCAGGCACTGGCAGGGCGCGACTGGATCGCGGGCGAATATTCCATCGCCGATATCACCATTTGTCCCTGGCTGCGGACCGGACCCTGCGCGATTTCTACAAGGCAGACGATATTGCCAGGCTGGCTGACTGCAAGAACGTGCTGGCCTATCTCGACCGCTCCCTCGCCGTCCGGCGGTGCAGCGCGGTGCGGTGGTCCCGGCGCGGCAGTAAAGGCGTTCATCAAGCCGAAATGGCTTTCTTCACGCCCGCTCAGCGGACCGCGTCAAGTTCGGCCTCGCTCAGCGTGCAATCGCGCACCACATCGGCCGCACAGTTGCGAGGCGCAAGATCCCTGGTCAGGCAGATCCGAACCTCCTGGATCACGCCGCTGGTGCAGGTGACGGTGACCTGGTCGGCTGCTAGGCCCGGGTTGCTGTCCAGAAACGCATCCTGGACGACCAAGGCTGGCAGGCGCAAATTCCGGCTGACCTTGGCGAACAGCGGCGGAATCGCCACGGCCGCGTAAGCCTTGCGCATCGTCGCGTAATAGTCCTGCGCTGACAGGCCCGAACAGCGGCCATGCTTTTGCCATTCGTGAAACGCCACGCCGGAGCCGCCCATGATATCGGCCATCGCAGCGGTGTCTGACCGCGACGGATCGGCTTCTTCCGTGCGGCAATCAGACGGATAGCCCACCTCGAACTGCGGCCACAACCCGTGCAGCGTAAAGGTCAGCCCGCGCCCCGCCGCGCATTGCGGATCGCCGCGATTGTCGCCGGTCAGGGCGCACCAGTTCGATGACCAACCAAGCGACAGGACGTAATAGTCGAACCTCCCTGCGCCTTCGCCCTGCGCCTGCGCCGGAAAAGCCGCGAAAATTGCCCAAAGGATCAGACAAAGCAGGCGCATTTTCACTTTCCCTCGGCCCCAAACGGCACTATAGAGCGCCTACTTCCCGAAAACGAGACTACCGCGATCCAAAAGTCGCAACCGTTTTCCCGGCACGGGAGAGATTTGTAAAGGAGTGATCCGATGACCAAGCCGCTGATGTCCAAGGCCACCGCCGTCTGGCTGGTGGACAACACCACGCTCACCTTCCGTCAGGTCGCCGATTTCTGCGGGATGCACGAGCTGGAAGTGCAGGGCATTGCCGATGGCGATGTCGCCACCGGCGTCAAGGGCTTTGATCCGGTCGCCAACAACCAGCTTGACGCGGTCGAGATTGAACGTGGGCAGGCTGATCCCTTGTACCGGATGAAGCTGAAATTCATCGCCTCTGCGGTGGGCGAGGAAAAGCGCCGTGGCCCGCGCTATACGCCCTTGTCCAAACGGCAGGACCGTCCCGCTGCGATCCTGTGGCTGGTGAAATTCCACCCCGAACTGTCGGATGGCGCGGTGGGCAAACTGGTCGGCACTACCAAGCCCACGATCCAGTCGATCCGCGGACGCACCCATTGGAACATCAGCCAGATCACCCCGATCGACCCGGTGGCGCTGGGCCTGTGCAAGCAGACCGAACTTGACGCCGCCGTGCAGGCCGCCGCCCGCAAGAAAGCCGCCGAAGGTGTGGTGATGACCGACGACGAACGCCGCAAGCTGGTGTCCACCGAACAATCGCTGGGCATGCCCGACGAGCCGAAAATGCCCTCGGGTCTGCAGGCGTTCACCAAGGCCGCCCGCGACGAGAAGGCGCGCGAGGACAAGCCGGCCAATTTCTCGGATGCTGACAGCTTCTTCAACCTGCCGAATGCCCAAGATGACGAGGATGACGAAGGCTGATCCGCGGACGCCGCGCCTGACACGCTTCCTAAACCCCGCGCCGCGCCCGCAGCGCTGCGCCGATCGTGCCATCATCCAGATAGTCCAGTTCGCCACCAATCGGCACGCCCTGCGCCAATGAGCTGATGCTGACCGGCACCCCCGCCAGCGCATCGGCGATGTAATGCGCGGTGGTCTGGCCATCGACCGTGGCATTCAGCGCCAGAATGACCTCGCGCAGACCCTCGCGGTCAATGCGGTCCAGCAGTTGCGGGATGCGCAAATTCTCCGGCCCTACCGCATCCAGCGCCGACAAGGTGCCGCCCAGCACATGATAGCGGCCCTTGAACGCCCGGCTGCGCTCCAGCGCCCACAGATCGGCCACATCCTCGACCACGCAGATCTCGCCATTGGCGCGGGCGTCATCGGCACAGATCGCGCAGATGTCCGCCGTGCCGATATTGCCGCAAATCCCGCAATCCCGCGCCGACAAGGCCACGCCCGCCAGGGCCTGCGCCAAGGGTGCCATCAGCGCCTCGCGCTTCTTCAGCATCGCCAGCACGGCGCGGCGCGCCGACCGCGGCCCCAGACCGGGCAGCCGCGCCATGATGTCGATCAACTGCTCAATGTCGCGCGGTGTCTGCTGCATGCCTCGCCTTTTAGGCCAATTTATCTAAAATTTCGTTTCACTTTGGCACAAATATCCCACGGGGGTTTGGGGGTGTGAAACCGCCAATCGCCGCTTGCCGCCCGCACAACCGCCTCAAAACGGCAGCTTCATATCGGCAGGCAGGCCCATGCTTTCGGCGAGCCGCGCCATTTCCTGCTGTCGGCGCGCCTCAGCCTTGCCTTGCGCATCCTGGATCGCCGCCACGATCAGGTCTTCCACGACCTCCTTCTCGGACGCCACCAGGATCGAGCGGTCAATCTCCAGCCCCGTGACCTGACCTCTGGCCGTTGCCCGCACCCTGACCAGCCCGCCGCCCGCCTCGCCCATGACCACGATCCGCGCCAGCTCATCTTGCAACTCGGCCATCCTGGCCTGCGCCTCTTGCGCGGCTTTCATCATCTTCTGCAGATCACTCAGTCCTGCCAGACCGCCCAAACCTTTCAGCATCTTGCCCTCATTCGTCCTCGAACGGATCCCATTCGTCCTCCACTTCCGGCAGGGCTTCTGCCGCAGAGGTTGCCGCCATGCTTTCCGCCGTGCGAATCGCGGTAATTGCGGTGCCCGGAAACGCCGCCAGCACCGCCTGGACCAGCGGGTTGGACATGG
The DNA here is from genome assembly GCA_043738565.1 of Rhodobacterales bacterium. Lineage (GTDB taxonomy): Bacteria > Pseudomonadota > Alphaproteobacteria > Rhodobacterales > Rhodobacteraceae > Stagnihabitans. Next base: position 36,556 of record JAYUGA010000323.1, on the reverse strand, counting down.
CCTCCGCCCTGGCCGCGTTCAAGTCCTGATCCTGCACCTCGGCAATCGTAGGCTGACCGCCGCTGGATACCACCGACACGCCCCAGCGCCCGCCGGTCCAGCCCTGCAACCTTTGCCCCAGCCGCGCGGCAAGGTCGGGTGCGGCGTCGGCGGTCGGCTCGAACTCGATCCGCCCCGGCGCATATCGGGCCAGCCGCAGCGTGGTTTCCACCTCGACCAGCAACCGCAGATCGCGCTTTTCGCGGATCAGCGCCACGACCTGCTCAAACGTCGCGTAAACCGTCAGCGGCGCCTCGGCCAATGCCAGGGCCTGGCCGCCCTGCATCACCGGACCGCGTGCCATTGTGGCCGGAGCCAGCCGCAGCATCGGCCCATGCACCGTTCCGCCCGCGCCCCCCGCAGGGGCACCCCCCGTCGGCTGCGGCTGGCTTTGCAGACGCTTGATCAGGGTTTCCGGGTCGGGCAGGTCGGCGATATGGGTCAGCCGGATCACCGCCATCTCGGCCGCCATCATCGCATTCGGGGCCAAAGGCACCTCTTCCAGCGCCTTCAGCAGCATCTGCCACATCCGGCTCAGCACCCGCATCGGCAGCCGCTGTGCCATGTCCAGCCCGCGCGCCCGTTCATCCGGCGGCGTGGTCGGGTCTTCCGCAGCCTCGGGCGTGATCTTGACCACCGAAATCCAATGGGTGATCTCTGCCAGATCGCGCAGCACGGCCAATGGGTCAGCCCCATCCGAATACTGCCCCGCCAGTTCCGCCAAAGCCTGCGGTGCCGCCCCCTTCATGATCAGGTCGAACAGGTCCAGCACCCGGCCGCGGTCCGCCAGCCCCAGCATGGCGCGGACCTGTTCCGCCGAAACCTCGCCCGCGCCATTGGAAATCGACTGATCCAAGAGCGAGGTCGCATCGCGGGCAGAGCCTTCGGCAGCCCGGGTGATCAGCGCCAGCGCGCCATCGGTGATCGCCGCACCTTCCGCCGTGGCAATCTTGCGGATCAGGGCCAGCATGACTTCGGGTTCGATGCGTTTGAGATCAAAGCGCTGGCAGCGCGACAGCACCGTCACCGGCACTTTGCGAATCTCGGTGGTGGCAAAGATGAACTTCACATGTTCGGGCGGTTCTTCCAGTGTCTTAAGCAGCGCGTTGAAGGCCGAGGTCGACAGCATATGCACTTCGTCGATGATGAAGACCTTGTAGCGGGCCGAAGCGGCGCGATAGGCCACGGTGTCGATGATCGCATCGCGGATGTTCTGCACCCCGGATTGGCTGGCCGCGTCCATTTCGATCACGTCGACATGGCGGCCGTCGGCAATGGCGCGGCAGGGTTCGCAGAGGCCACAGGGTTCGGTCGTGGGGCCACCCTTGCCATCGGGTCCGACACAGTTCAGCCCCTTGGCAATGATCCGCGCCGTGGTGGTTTTGCCGGTGCCGCGAATCCCGGTCATGATGAACGCATGGGCGATGCGGTCGGCGGCAAAGGCGTTCTTCAGCGTCCGCACCATTGCTTCCTGACCCACCAGATCGGCAAATGTCTCCGGCCGGTATTTGCGGGCCAGCACGCGGTAGGTTTGATCGGGGTCGGACATGCGGCCTCTGGGATTCGGGGTGCGCCTTGGTTTTGGCGGCTGGTGCAGACTAAGGCCTGACGCCGCCTTCGTAAACCTCGCGGGTCGCTGGAAACCGGGGCGGGAGTGTTCTATCTCACGCTAAGATCGGAGACGGCATGGAAGAACCCACGGCAGAGGCCTTCAAGACGGCGATGCGGGGCTTTGTCGGCTCTTGCAGCCTGATCACGATGGGCGCGGGGGCAGCGGCGTCGGGTCTGGTCGTGACCTCCGGCATCTCGCTGACCGCAGAGCCGCCGATGGTGCTGGCCTGTATCAACCGGGCCTCGTCGGGCTGGCCGTTGCTGAAAGAGGCCGGGGTGTTCGGCTGGTCGGCGCTGGGTGCGCAGCATCAGGCCGTGGCAGTGCGGTTTTCGGGCTTTGCCGGGGCGCGGGGCGCGGCCCGCTATGACGGAGCCGACTGGGTTGTGGGCGAGGCCGGGGCGCGGACACTGGCGGATGCGCCGCTGGCCTTTGACTGTGCGGTGGACGAGATGCTGGACCGCGGCACCCATTCCATCGTGATCGGCCGGGTGCTGTCGATCCGCACGACACCGGGGCAGGGGGCGCTGATCTACTGGAACGGTGGTTATCGCGGACTGGCAGACTAGGTTTTGCCAGCGTCCAGATCTGGACACTGTTCTAATGCATTGAAAACGCTAGACATCGTGATTTTTGGTGACGGTTCGTTTACCATGATCGCGCGGCAGTGAGCTGAAACTTGCGATGGTTTGCAATGCACCGTCCAGGGCGCGGCCCTCCTCATCCTGCAACGCGGCGGAGCACAGGCGGCGGGCCCAAAGGGCGGCGTCGTCGCGGTGGGCGACAAGGGTGATCCCTGCCAGCACGCGGTCGAACTTGGACAGACCACGGGCATGGGTGTCGGAATAGCCCTTGATCAGGCGGCGGCATCTGACGACTTCGCTGGCCAGCGCGTGGTTGGGCAGGTAGCCAAGGGCGGTATCCAGCCAGCGGGCCAGATGCGCCTGTTCCTGCGCATGGCGATAGCTGCGACGGCGACGGGATTTCAACCCGCTGAGGGCATAAAGCAGCCCATAGGCCGCCAGCCCATCCGACCGCAGCCTGCGGCCCCTGTTGAACAGGCGGTCGATCCGCGCGGTCCATGTCGGGCTGGCGTCGAGTTTTGCGCCCAGTTTGGCGGGCAGCATGCCGATGATTTCTTCCGCCCTCGGGTGAAAAAACTCGGTGACATGCATGACCTTGGCGGCGTCCATTCCCATCTCGGCAGCGATACGGCTTTGGCGGCTGGCCCTTGTCTTCAGGTCGGCGACGCGGATCACGTCGTCATAAGCCATTGCATTGGCAATGTATTTCGCGGCCTGCACCGTCAGGCTCTGGTCCGGGCCGGGGTCACGGGCCAGCACGGCCTCCACATGGGCCACGTATTCCGCGCCATAGGCGACATCCTGAAAATCCACCACCTTTTGCAATCCTGGGCCGGCGAGTTCGGCCACGTTCGCAGGCAGGCATTGCACGCGGGCGGTCAGAGCCTGCCATTCGGCCAGCAGACTGGCCGGGCCGCTCGGGGTGATGGCGGCGGGCTTGGCCGGGGCGGTTTCCACCGCAGGTGACCGCACGGCGTCGAACCCGGCATGGAAGGCGCGCAGCGAGGCTTCCGCCCCTTTGCCGCCCGCCTTGATCGCCGCCTCGAATGCCGCAGCCGGGAAAGGCAGCGCTCTGGACGCCGCCAAAGCGCCGAACAATGACGCGGAAATCACCGAACCCTGTGCGATCGCCAAAGCGTCGAAATCGGCGCTGATCAGGCGGCGGGCGGCGATTTCCGCCGCCGCCATCACCTCGGCGCTGGACGCAATCCCATCGCCGGGCGTCATCTTTTCGCTGACCGCCAGCGCCCGGTGGGTCGAGGTGATCAGGGTGGTGCGGTCGGGCGTCACAAAGCCGCGAAGGATCGCCCGCCCGGCCTCCATCATCTCGGAGCCGATCATGATGTCGACATCGCCCGCCGCCGGCATCAGGGCAAAGACCGGCTGGCGCGGCGAGATCGGGCACATCTCGACATAGTAGATCGTAGCCCCCGTGCGCTGCGCCACCCCGGCAACCGAAGTGGCCTGTGCCGCATAGCCATTCGCGCGGGCGAGGTCTTCGATCCACGAGGTCAGCACGCCACCGCCCTGGCCGCCGACCGCCAGCACCGCCAGCTTGATGATCCCACCCAGACGCGGGTCTTGCGGGATCGGGGACAATGCCTCGTGGACCGTCATGGTGCCCCCTCGAACGACAGGCGTTTCGCCGCGCGGCGGGTTTGCAGCCAGCGGAAGATGCGGGCGCGGAATGCCGCCAATCGCTGTTCCCAAGCCGAGGGGTTGTGGACCACATCGGCGCGGTAAAAGCTGGGGCACAGGATTGCGGCATCGGCAACCTCGCCACAATTGCCGCAGCCGACGCAACTTTGGTCGATCGAGGCCACCGGGTCATCGCGCAACGGATCCTCCAGCTTTTTCAAACTGAGCGAGGGGCAACCCGACAGCCGGATGCAGGCGTGATCGCCGGTGCAGATGTCTTCATCGACACCAAAGCGCGGCACCTCGACCCGACGACCTTCCTTGATCGCGCGGGCGCGCAACGGCTTTTCCCGGCGCTGCTTGTTCAGCATGCATTCCGATGACGCCACAATCACCTTCGGCCCCGGCGTCTTTGTCGTCAAAGCCTCACGCAGCGTGTCGCGCATCTTGCCCACGTCATAAGTGTGGTCAATCTGCCGGACCCAGTCGATCCCCACGCCTTTCAGCGCCTTGGAGATCGGGTTTTTCGTCGATTTGGTGGCATTGTTGGCGCGGGACGACATGTTGTCCTGGCCACCGGTCGCGGCGGAATAGTAGTTGTCGACCACGATGGCGACACCGTCGGATTTGTTGAACGCCATGTTGGTGAAACTGGACGACAGCCCGTTATGCCAGAACCCGCCATCGCCGATGATCGCAATCGGCCTGCGTTCGCCGCCGCCATCAAACGCCCCATTGGCGGCGGGCCCAAGGCCATAGCCCATCGTCGCCCCACCGATTTCAAACGGCGGCAGTGCCGCGAACAGGTGACAGCCGATGTCAGCGGCGATCTGGTGCTTGCCCAGTTCCTGTTCCACCAGCTTCATCGCGGCAAAGATCGGCCGCTCCGGGCAGCCGGTGCAGAACCCCGGCGGGCGGATCGGTACGGTTTTGCTCAGGTCGGGGATTTGCGGCTTGTCTTCATTCGGCGCTCGGACGGTCGCGGCCAGCATCCCCGGTGCGGCGGCTTTCAGGAAAGCCTCGATGCCCTGGAACATCACCGTTCCGGTATATTCTCCCGCCATCGGCAACGCGCCCTTGCCGTGCAGTCTGGTGCTGCCCTCGGCCCGGTACAGCATGGACCCCAGCGCCTGTTCGATGAACTCCGGCTGGCCTTCCTCGATCACCAGAACATGGTCCTTGCCCGCCGCAAAGGCCAGAAACTCGTCCGGCACCAGCGGATAGGTGACGTTCAGCACATAGAGCGGCACCAGCGTCTCGCCGTAGATATCCGCCAGACCCAGCCGTTGCAGGGCGCGGATGGTGCCGTTGTACATGCCGCCCTGCACGACGATGCCGACGCGGGCGTCCGGCCCGAACACCTCATTCAGCCGGTGGTCCCTGATGAAGGCCTGCGCCGCCGGCCAGCGGTTTTTCACCTTGTCCTGTTCGTGGACATAGGACATCGGCGGCAAGACAACCCGGTTGAAATCCGAGCGCGGCGCCTTCAGCGCATCCTTGACCGACAGCTTGGGCCGCTGGTTGTCACGGGTGGCGAACTGCCCGGTGACATGGCACGACCGGATGCGGACCATCAGCATGACCGGGGTATTCGTCGCCTCTGACAGCGCAAAACTGTCGCCGACCGCCTTCACAATACTGGGCAAATTCGGCCGTGGATCCAACAGCCAGAACTGCGACTTCATCGCAAAGGCATGGCTGCGCTCCTGCATGATCGACGAGCCTTCGCCGTAATCCTCGCCGACAATCACCAAAGCGCCGCCGGTGACACCCGACGACGCGAGGTTCGCCAAAGCGTCCGAGGCGACATTGACCCCGACCGGCCCTTTGAACGTCACCGCACCCCGGATCGGATAATGCACCGAAGCGGCCAGCATCGCCGCCGCCGCCGCCTCATTGGCATTGGCCTCGAACCGCACCCCGAGTTCCGCCAAAAGTTCCTGCGCATCTGCCAGCACATCCATCAGATGGCTGATCGGCGCGCCCTGATAGCCGCCGACATAGCCGACGCAATTTTCCAGCAAAGCCTTGGTCAGCGCCAGAATCCCCTCGCCGGTGAAGGTGCCGCCCTCCCCCAGCCGCAGATGTTCGACCTCCGCCTTGAATGAACGTTCTGCCATCAGATGTCATGCCTCCGGATATTCGCCAGCATCTTCTGCAAGGTGCCGACAAAGGCGCTGCGTTCCTCCGCCGGGATCCCGCGAAACATCCGCGCCTGCCCGGCGGCCATATGCGGCCACAGGGTCTCGAACGTCGCCCGCCCCGCATCGGTGGCAAAGACCCGCACCGCCCGGCTGTCGGCCGCATCCACCTCGCGCCGCACCAGCCCATCGGCCTGCAACTGGTCCAAGGCGCGGCTCAACGTCGAAGCCTCCACTACCGTATAGACCGACAATTCCCCGATCAGCGGGCCTTCCACCACCGACAGCAGCGCCAATGCCCGCATCTTCGGCGTGCTCAACCCCAGTTCGGCCATTTCGGCCCGCAAGCTGGCATTATAGCGCCCCATGATCCGGTTCATCAGATAGGGCGCGTAATTGCCCAAGCCGATCTCGCCCAGGCGTGGATAATTGGTGGCGCCGTCAGGCATATCCTAGCCCCTCGGCACCAAAGCCAGCGCCCGGATCGGCGACCCGGTGCCGTTTTTGATCTTGAGCGGTGCCGCAATCAGGATCGCGCCCCTGGGCGGCAGTTTGTCGAGGTTGGCCAGAGACGCCAGCCCGTAACGGTTGTTCTTGTGCAAAAGGTTGTGCGCCGGGAACGGCGGGTTCATGCCACCGGCTTGCCCCGCATCGGTGCCGATGCACTGGCTGCCCCAGCCGACAATTCCCTGCCCGATCAGATATTCCACCACCTCGGCGGTCGGCCCCGGCGTATGCGGCCCGGTGTCGTTGGCGTTCAGGAACAGTGCCGCGTCGTGCGAACGCGCATCCCAGTCCGAGCGCAAAACAACCCATTCGCCAGCCCTGATCGCACCATGCCCGGCCTCCCACGCCTTCACATGCGCGATGGTCAGCAGGAAATCCGCGTTGGCCGCACATTCCTTGGAGAAATCCAGCACGTTGACCGGGGCGATCAGCCGCTGCACCGGCAAAGTGTCGGTATAGCCGTCGGCGTAGTCGCGGCCGGTGATCCAGTGGTGCGGCGCGTCGAAATGCGTCCCCGAATGTTCACCGACCTTCAGCCAGTTCCACGCCCAGAACGGGCCGTCCTTGTCATATTCGCTGATGCGATGAATTTCGATCGCCGGGGTGTCGCGGGCAAAGTCGGGCGGCAGTTTCAGCAGCGGCGTGTCCGGCCCCAGAACCCCGGTAAGGTCCACCACCTCGACCCCACCCGAGGCCAGCATTCCGGCCAGATCGGCCAGCATCGTTGCAGACGTCATGTCATTTTCCCTGTCGCCATTTGTCTTCACGCAAGCAAGACGTGGGCAAGACGCAAAGAAGACAGCCACTTTGGCCTCACCCGCCTGAATCAGACTAGACAGAATTAAATGCATTTGCAAATATCCCAACGTCAACCGGAGCGATAAATGCCAACCAGCTTTGACGCGGTTTTCATCGGAGCCGACCACAACACGCTGGTCGCAGCCCCGCATCTGGCCGCGAGGGGCTGGCGCGTCGGGGTGTTCGAACAGGCGCCAGTGGCGGGCGGCGCGGTCAAGACCGGCGAATACACTTTGCCCGGCTTCCGCCGTGACTGGGCCGCGATGAACCTGTCGCTGTTTGCCGGATCGGCGTTTTTCAAGGCATATTCAGCGGAGCTGATCAGGCATGGCCTTGAATTCATCCGAAAGCCTATTGCGAAAAGGTCGGGGCAGAGGGCTCCGAGGCAGCCCCCATCGGCACCGGCCCCTACAAAGTCGAGAAGTTCGAACGCGGCGCATACGTGCGTTTGCAAGCAAATGCGAAGTACTGGGGCGGCAAGCCGGAGTTAGGCACGGTGACGATAAAATTCGTCACCGATCCTGCGGCGTGGGTCGCCGAAGTGGAATCCGGCAACAGCCATGTCACGCTGGAAATGCCCTATGAGGAAGACGACCGCCTGAAGGGCACGTTCAACGGCATCGCCCATCCGATTTCTGACATCGGCATGATTTTCCTCAATGATATCGAAGTCATGCTTGACCCCAACGTCCGCCATGCCGCTGTCGCCGCCATCGACAAGCAGACCATTATCACCCGTCTGCTGTCCGGCTATGGCGTGCCGATTGATACGCTGGAGACCCCGGATTATGACGCCTATGATCCGACGATCAAGACGCCCTATGACCCGGATGCGGCGGTGAAACTGCTGGCCGCTTCGGGCTACTCGTTTGATAAACCTGTCAAGTTCACCATCCAGACCACCAAGGGTTTCAAGCCGAAGGATTACGAGATGATCCAGGCCATCGTCGGCCTGTGGCGCAAGGTCGGCATCGAGGCGAGGATCGAAACCTATGAAATCGCCAAACATTATGAACTGCGCGCGGCAAACAGACTGGCCCCGACGGCGTTCTACAACTGGGGCAATTCGGTGCGCGATCCAACGACTTCCACCGGGTTTGCGATGTTCGGCCCCAGCCCCCATTCGGTATGGGACAGCCAGGATCTGATCGACAAGATCGGCCCCCTGTGGGGTGAGGCGGATGAGGCCAAGCGGATTCAGGGCCGGAAGGATGTGGACCGCTACATCGCCGAAAACGCCAATGTGATCCCGCTGTTGCAATATGTGCAGCCGATCCTGTCGGCGACGGGCGTGGTGGTGACGCCGCATGCCTCGGGGGCGCCGTTGCCGCATCTGGTGAAGCGGGCTTGATGGAAAGGCCGGGGGGTTTCACACCCCCCGGACCCACTGTGGAGTATTTTTGCCGAAATGAACGGGGGAAGAGATTAGGCTGGTGCATGCCTCCTGTTGCGTCTGGCCACAACAGCGGTCACGCTGTTCGGTGTGGAGGTGATCGTGTTTTTCGTGATCCGGGTGGTGCCGGGCAATCCGATTGCGATGATGCTGCCGCCGCAGGCGACGGAGGCCGATGTGGCGCGGCTGACGGCGCTGTACGGGTTGGACAAGCCGATCCCTCGCAGTTCCTGATCTGGGGAGCGGGGGTGTTGCGCGGCGATTGCGGGGTGTCGATCACCAACCGTCAGCCGGTGCTGGCGCTGGTGCTGGACCATTTGTCTGCGACTCTGGAGTTGTCGGTCATGGCGTTGGGGATGGCCGTGGCTCTGGGCGGTGCGGCGCCGCTGACCGGAACCCGGCTGCGCGGCACGCGGGTCGAGGCGGCGATTGACGTGGGCAACGGCATGGCGCTGTCGGTGCCCGATTTCCTGTGGGGGCCGCGCTGATCCTGCGGTTTGGCGTGCTGGTGCCGGTGTTTCAGATTTCCGGGCGGGTGACGCCCTTGCTGACCCTGCCATTCACCACCAATTTCTATCTGGTGGCAAGTGTCCTGCGGCTCCGGTTCGACCTGACGCGCGACCTTCTGAGCCACATGTTCACGTCGGCTTTGGCACTCGCGATCCCTTTTGCCGCGATCATCAGCCAGCTTTTTGAAGCAAAGTTTGAATGAGGTGATGCATCTGGATTATGTCACCCTGGCGAGCACCAAGGGTTACGGCGAAACCCATGTGATCCTGCGCGAGGCATTGCCGAATGCCGTGCTGCCGACGCTTACCCTGGTCGGGGTGCAGTTCACCTTTCTGATCGGTGGCACGGTGATCATCGAGCGGCTGTTTTCCTATGAAGGGCTGGGGAACATGGCGATTGATGCGGCGGTCAACCGCGATCTGCCACTGATCCAGGGTATCGTGATCCTGTTCGCGGTGATCTTCACCGGGGTCAATTTGGCGGTGGACCTGTGCTATGCCGCGCTGAACCCGAGGTTGCGGCATGGCTGCTGGGCGCACGCAGGTCAGGCGGGGCGCGGGGTCACGGTTGTGGTTGTCGGTGTTGTGGCTGGCGTTCGTCGCCTTGGTCGCTGTGGCGGTGCCTTGGGTCGCGCCGAAAGACCCCTTGGCGCTAGACCTGCTCTCGGGCCGCTTGCCGCCGTTCTGGGTGCGTGGCGCGGACCCGTCGTTTCTGCTGGGCACCGACAGTCCGGGCCGCGATGTGCTGAGCCGGATCATTTTTGGCGCAAGGATCGCGCTGGAGGCGGCTTTGATCGCCGGAACGCTGACCTGCCTTGTCGGCGCGACCTTGGGCCTGCTGGCGGGGTTCCTGCGCGGCTGGGTCGATGTGCTGATCTCGCGGCTGATCGACATCTGGATGACGTTTCCGCCGGTGCTGTTCTCGATCTTGCTGATCGCGGTGCTGGGGCCGGGGTTGTTTTCGATCGTCTCCGCCATCGTCATCATCGACTGGACCCGGTTTGCCAGGGTGATCCGGGCAGAGGCGATGGGGCAGGGCGTGATGGATTATGTAGCCTCGGCGCAGGTCGCGGGGCGGTCGCGGATCGGCACGATGCTGGTTGAAATCCTGCCCGATGTCCTGCCGACCATCGTGGTGTTGCTGCCGCTGGAAATGGGTATCGCGTTGATTGTCGAGGCGATATTGTCCTTCGTGAACCTGTCGATTGCCACTGACGACCCGACCTGGGGCGGCATGATTGCGGAAGGACGGATCAGCGTGCTTCAGGCGTGGTGGGTGCTGATTTTCCCGCTGGCCACCCTGTTCCTGACAGTGCTGGCCTTTGGCCAGTTGGGCGAGGGGTTGAAGGACCGCGACGACCCGGTGCTGCGATGAGCTTACTGAGCGTCCGCAACCTGTCAGTGCGGCTGAAGGGCGGCGAGCGCCTGCCGCGCGCAGTTTCGCTGGAGGTGGAGCCGGGCGAGGTCCGCAGTCTGGCCGGCGAAAGCGGTGCCGGCAAGTCGATGATCGGCAAGGCTGTTCTGGGAACGTTGCCCCATACGGTGGAGGTGATGTCGGGCGAAATCCTGCTGGACGGGGTGGATCTGATGACCAAGCCGCCGGGTCAGCGCCGCCAAAAGATCGAGGCCTTGGCGGCGCTGATCCCGCAAGACCCGCTGACTGCGTTGAAGCCCTCGCGTCGGATAGGCCCGCAGATCACCGACCGCTTGGTGGATATTCTGGGCTGGACCCGCGCAAGGGCCGAGGAGCGGGCGCGGGAACTGCTGGCGGCGGTGCAGATCGAGGGGGCGGAGCGGGTGCTGCGGTGCTATCCGCACGAACTGTCGGGTCGGATGCGGCAGCGCATTCTGATCGCCTCGGCCTTTGCGGCGGAACCGAAGCTGATCATCGCGGGCGAACCGGCGACCGCGCTGAATGTGACGGTGCAGAAGCAGATTTTTAGGCTGATCACCGGGATGCAGGCGCGGCGCAATACGGCACAGCTGTTTGTAACCCACGACCTTGGTGTGGTGTCCAAGGTCTGCCAGAACCTGACCGTGCTGTATGGCGGGCTTGTGGTCGAAGACGCCCCGGTTCGCGCCTTCTTCCGCGTCCCTGAAACCCCTATTCCCGCGCACTGCTGACTGCGACACCGAAATTCACCGATCCGGACGCCAGTCTGCTGCCGGTGCCCGAGGCCGTGGTGCAGGCGGTGCAGATGCAGGTCGCGGCGGCGGACGCGGCCTGGCATGGCCGATCTCTACGTGGTCAAGGACCTCCACCTGTCCCTGCCCGACATGACGCGCAAGCCGGTGCTGGGTGCCGCCCCGCGCATTGAAATTCCAAAGGGACTCAGTTTCACCATCGCCAAAGGTGACGTTCTGGGCATCGTCGGCGGCTCTGGCTCCGGCAAATCGACGCTCGGGCGGGCCTTGCTGCGGCTGTTGGAGCCGACCGGCGGCCGTATCACTTTTGACGGACGGGACATCACCCATCTGCCAGAGGATCAGTTGCGCCCGCTGCGGCGGCGGTTTCAGATGATCTTTCAAGACCCGATGTCGTCGCTGAACCCGCGCCACCGGGTTGCCCGGATCATCGCCGGACCGCTCCAGGTGCTGGGCCTTGACCATTCTCCCGCACGGGCAGCCGAGGCGCTGGATCACGTTGGCCTGTCACGCAGTTTCGCCCAACGCTATCCGCACGAACTGTCCGGCGGTCAGCGGCAGCGCATCGGGATTGCGCGGGCCATCGCACTCAAACCGGAATTCATTCTGGCCGATGAGATTGTGTCGGGGCTGGACGTATCTTCGCAGGCGCAGGTGCTGAACCTGCTGGAAGGGCTGGTCAAAGACCTAGGCCTCACCCTTGCTTTCATCAGCCATGACCTGAGCGTGATCCGCCGCCTTTGCTCCCGCGTTCTGGTGCTGCAACAGGGGCGGATCGTCGAAAACGCAGCCACAGCGCAGCTTTTTGCCACGCCTCGGGCGGAATACACCCGCGAATTGCCGGAGGCGATCCCGCTGCCTGACCCCGATCAGCTTTGGCTTTAGCGCGTGTGCTTATGCTTGACGGAATCGACAGGCCCTGATCAAGCTGGCCTCTAGCGAATTAGCCAGCTGGATAATTTCGATGCGGATTGAAACCTGCCCGATGACAGGTGCCTCAGCCGGAACGCGGCGCGAACTGACGCTGTATCGCTATGGTGCGGCAGGCTCGGGGCCAAAGGTCTATCTGCAAGCCGGTCTGCATGCCGACGAGATGCCGGGTGTTCTGGTATTGCAGCATCTGATGACGCTCTTGGATCAGGCCGAAAGCTATGGCGGAGTGCTGGGCGAGGTGCTGGTGGTGCCCGCCGCCAACCCGATCGGCCTGGCGCAATGGACCCATCAGCGCCCCCTTGGGCGGCAGGACGCCGAAGGTCTGCAAAACTTCCACCGCTCTTATCCCGAATTGGCCAAGCTGGTCGGTGACGCGTTGGACGGTGTTCTGACCAGGTCGGCAGAGGAAAACCTGCATCTGATCCGCCGCGCCTTTCGGGGGGCATTGGCGGAGCTTGACCCGCGCACCGATGTGCAGGAATTGCAGATTGCCTTGCTCAACTGGTCCTGCGATGCCGATTACGTGCTGGATCTGCATTGCGACCATTTCGCGGTCATGCACCTCTACGCCTCCAACACCCGCCCCGAGATCACCGAACTTTTGTGCCGCGCTGTCGGGGCCAAACTGGCGCTGATCGAGGATGATTCGGGCGGCAACGCCTTTGACGAGGCCCATACCGTGCCGTGGCTGCACCTGCGCACCCGTTATGGCGACCGTTCCCGATCCCCTCCGGCTGCCTTTCCAGCACGCTGGAATATCGCGGCCAGTTTGACGTGGACGATGCCACCGCCGCTCAGGATGCCGCCAATCTGATGACCTTTCTGTCCGCCGTCGCGCGGTGCGGGGCTGGATCGACAAACCGGCCCATCCGGACGCCCTGCACCTGCCGCTGGGCGGCGCGGATGAGGTTTATGCGCCGCAGGGCGGTGTGGTGTCATGGCTGGCGCGGCCTGGCGATCAGGTCAAGGCGGGGCAGACCCTGGCCCATGTCACCGATCCGGTCAGCCGCCGCTGTCTTTCGGTCACGGCCTCGGTCGCGGGCATGCTGTTTCGCACCGAACTCTGGCGCTTCTGCCTGCGCGGGCAATCGCTGGCGCATGTTGCAGGCGAAAAGGTTGTCCGCACCGACGATCTGCTGTCAGACTGAGAGATAACAAGAACGGGGAGCTTGCCGTGAAGAAGATGCGTTTGGCAAGTTTGGGCTTGGCTTTGATCCTTGGCCTCGCAGCACCGGTCTTTACCGATGACACGCTGGATCGTGGGGTCGGTTCGGAATGGTCATCGCTGGACCCGCAGGTCAATTTCGATGCGGCGGCGTGGATTCAGCAGGATGTCTATGAGGGGCTGATCAATTTTGACGGCACCGGCAATGTCATGCCGGGGCCGCCGAAAAGTGGGATGTCAGCGCCGACGGGCTGACCTACACGTTCCACCTGCGCGATGGGCTGAAATGGTCGAACGGCGATCCTCTGGTGGCGCAGGATTTCGTCAATTCGGTGCTGCGGACGATGAACAAGGATACCGCATCCGAGAAGGGCTATTATTTCTCCTCCGTCATTCAGGTCAAAGGCGCCAAGGAGCTGATCGATGGCACGGTCACGGATGTCAGCACGCTGGGGGTGACAGAACCTGACCCGCGCACTGTGGTCATCCAGCTTTTGAACCCGGCACCTGACATGCTGCAACTAATGGGCGCCTATCAGATCGCTCCGCTGCACTCGCCCAGTTTCAGACAATACGGCGCGGCTGTGTTCATCGACCCGGCGCAGGTGGTGTCTAACGGAGCCGATATCATCAAGGAAATCGTGCCGCAAGGCCAGGTGCTGCTGGCGCGGAACCCCAATTACTGGGACGCCGCCAATGTCAAAATTCCCTTCGTCAGACACCTGGTGACTTAAAACGTGGCGACCGAGTTGAAACGCTATCAGGCCGGTGAGATCGACATCACCTATGACATTCCCTTGAACCAGATCGAGGCGCTGTAAGCGCGGGTTCCGGATCAGGTCCAGATCGGGCCATCGACCGAAATCCTGTATTATTCTTTCAACCTGACCCAGGAGCCGATGAAGAACCCCGATCTGCGCCGGGCCTTGTCGCTGGTGATCGACCGCGATGTGCTGGAGGGCAAGATCGTCAAGGGCGGCTCGATCCCGACCTATTCCTTTGCCGGTGGCTTTGATGCCGATTACCACGGACCGCAGATCGCCGAAGCGACGATGAGCCAGGCCGGGCGGGAGGCATTGGCGAAGGAGTTGTATGCCAAAGCTGGATACGGGCCGGATAACCCGTTGAAAATCAACATCGTCTCCACCGTGTCTGAAGATGCCACCCGGCGGGCGCAGGGCGTGGCGCTGATGTGGAAAAAGGTGCTGGGGGTCTGAGGCCAGCAACGAGCCGATGGAGCGCAAGGCGTGGCTCGATGCATTCTATGCCGGCGGTTGGGATGTGTTTTCCGACGACCTTGTCGGCGATTACCCGGGGCCGGAAACCTTTTTGTCCTACCAGCGCCCCTCTGCCGAGCCGGGGTATAACTGGGTGAAACCCGAATACGATGCGGCGATGGATGTGGCGTCCAGGATCGCCGGCCGCCCGGCGCGGTATGAGGCGCTGGCCAAGGCCGAAAAGATCCTTCTGGACGAATATCTTTGCCCGATCTCGCCGTTCCCGTACCGCCATCTGGTCAAACCCACGGTGCATGGCTGGTCAAACTCGCCGGCGGGCTACAACAATTCGCAATTCCTGACGCTGGACTAGCTGGTGGATAGGCCGGGGGGCCAGCCCGCCGGACTCCCCGGGATATTTAGGGACAGATGAAAGGTTCAGGTTGCCGAGATTCGTCGGAAAGCGGCTGTGGGAGGGCGGGCTGACACTGCTGGCGCTGGTCACTTTGTCCTTCTTTGGCATGCGCCTGGCGCCCGGCGGGCCGTTTTCCAAGACCCGCAAAATCTCGCCGGAGGTGCTGGCGAACATCAAGGCGGCCTTCCATCTGGATGAACCGGTCTGGCAGCAATTCACTCGCTATGTCTGGGGGTTGCTGCATTTCGACTTTGGCCCCTCGACAAGGTTCCGCGATTATTTGGTCAGCGATCTGATCCTTTCTGGCTTGCCCTATTCGCTGACCATCGGTCTTTTGGCGATTGTCGTCGCCGCACTGGTCGGCATTGGCTTGGGGATTGCCGGGGCGCTGCGCCGCAATACCGCCACCGATTATCTGGCCGGGGTGGTCGGCGTCATCGGGGTTGCGGTGCCGATCTTTGTGATCGGGCCATTGTGTCAGGTCATCTTTGCGCTGAAACTGAACTGACTGCCGGTCGGCGGCTCTGATCCGGGCTGGCGGTCTTTGGTCATGCCGGCGCTGGTGCTCAGCCTGCCCAACATCGCCTATATCTCACGCCTGACCCGTGACTCGATGATCGACACGATGCGGGAAACCTACGTCCGCACCGCCCGCGCCAAGGGGATCGGAGCACGCCGCACGCTGGTCATGCACACGCTGAGGGGCGTATTGCTGCCGGTGATCGCCTATCTTGGGCCGGCCACAGCGGGGATCATCACCGGCTCGGTCCTGATCGAGACGATCTTTGCCGTCCCCGGCATTGGCCGCCATTTCGTAGATGCCGCCCTGAACCGCGACTATCCGCCGGTGATGGGGATCACGCTGCTGTACGGCGCTTTGTTGATCCTTTTCAATATCCTGACCGATCTGGTGCGCGGCAGGCTTGACCCTAAGATGCGCGGTCATGGTTGATCTGGCATCCCGGTCCCTTTCCACCTTCCAGCTCCAACTGCGTCGCTTTGCCCAGAACCGCCTTGCGATGGTTTCCGTGACCGTGCTGGCCCTGATCGCATTGGCCTGCTTCTTTGGCCCCTTTGCCTTTCCCTTCAGCGGCTGGGATGCCGATTTCGACTATATCGGCGCACCCATCGACTTCGCGTCTCGCCACCCGTTCGGAACCCATGATTTTGGCCGCGATCTCTTGGTACGGGTGCTGGAGGGTGGCCGCGTCTCGCTCACCATTGGCTTTCTCGGCGCCGTTACCGCTGGCTTGATCGGCGTGTTATGTGGGGCCGTGGCGGGTTATGCCGGCGGCCGCACCGACCGGTTGATGATGCGCACGGTCGAATTGCTGTAGGGGTTTCCCTATGTCATTTTGGTGATCCTGCTCAGCCTGCTGTTCGGCGGCGGCAACGTGGCCTTGTTCGCCGCCATCGCCTTCATCCTGTGGCTCACCCCCGCTGTCATCGTCCGCGCCCAGGCCGAAAGCCTATCCAAGCGCGAATTTGTCGAGGCGGCGCGGGCCGCTGGCATGACGCCGTGGCAGATCGTGCTGGAACATATCGTGCCGAACTGCGCGAGCGTGGTCATCGTCTATGGCTCGCTGCTGGTGCCCGAACTGATCCTGTCCGAGAGTTTCCTGAGCTTCCTCGGCATCGGCATCAAGGAACCGCAGGCCAGTTGGGGCAACCTGATCCAGACTGGCACTTCTGCGATGGACACCGACCTGCGCTTGCTGCTGCTGCCGGGTATCTTGCTGGCTATGGTCCTGTTCTGCCTCAATTTCATCGCCGATGGTCTTAGGGACGCCTTTGACCCCAATGACCGATAGCCTCTTGTCCGTCCGCGACCTCAAGGTCAGCTTTCGCCTGCCGGTCGGGGCGATGACCGCCGTTGACCGGGTGAGTTTCGACGTGGCACCGGGCGAGGTTCCGGGCATTGTCGGCGAAAGCGGCTCGGGCAAAAGCCAGATTTTGTTCAGCCTGATGGGCCTTTTGGCGTCCAACGGCACCGCGACAGGGACGGCCAATTTCCAGCGCCAGGACCTGCCGGCCCTGCCGCCCGCCGCATTGGACCGATTGCGCGGCGTCACCCTGTCGATGATTTTCCAAGACCCGATGACCTCGCTCAACCCCTATATGCGGGTCGGCGACCAGATGGCGGAAGGCTTGCGCGTTCACAAAAGCCTGTCGAAAACCGAAGCATGGAAGGCCGCCACTGCCATGCTTGACCGCGTCAGAATCCCTGATGCCGCCCGCCGCGCCCGCCATTACCCCCACGAATTCTCCGGCGGCATGCGGCAGAGCGTGATGATCGCAATGGCCTTGCTGGCCCGCCCCGCGCTGCTCTTGGCTGACGAACCCACCACCGCGCTGGACATTGCCACTCAGGCGCAAGTGCTTGACCTGATGGCCGAATTGGGCCGCGAAATCGACACTGCCATCATTCTTGTAACCCACGACCTCGACGTCGTCACTCACCTGTGCGACCGGGTGATCGTTGTGTATGGTGGGCGGATCATCGAGGAAGCCGGCGCCGAACAATTGTTCGCAAACCCCGCGCATCCCCATTCGCAAGGCCTGCTCGCCGCCACACCCCGCCTTGCAAATGCCCTGACGCCACGCCTCGGCACCACCCCGGGCACCCCACGATCCGGTGGCGCGATGCTGCCAGGCTGCCCCTTTGCTCCGCGCTGCACGGTGAAAATCGCCGCTTGCGAGATTACCCAGCCACCTCTCAAAACCATCGCGCCGGGCCGCCAAGCCGTCTGCCATCTGACAGGTGCCGCATGACGCTGCTGCAAGCCCGGCATCTGGAAGTCGGCTATCCCATTGCCGGTGCGGGCATTTTCGCCCGTCCACGGATCTTGACCATCGTCCATGATAACAACCTGTCGCTGGAACCGGGCCGCACACTGGGTGTCGCCGGCGAAAGCGGCTGCGGCAAATCCACTCTTGGCCGCGCCCTGCTGCGCTAGATCAAACCAACCTCCGGCAGCGTGTTGTGGCAAGGCGAGGATATGGCCGCAATGCCGGAGGGCACCCTGCGCAAACGCCGTTCGGAAATGCAGATCATCTTCCAGGGCCCTGTTGCCGCCCTCGACCCGCGAATGACCTTCGGTCGCATCGTCTCGCGCCCCCTTGCCACCTTAGAACCCGGCCTTAGCCGCGCCATACTCAACAACCAGGCCATTGAGGCGCTGCGTCTTGTCGGTCTTTCCGCCGATTTCGCGCAGCGTTACGCCCACGAACTGTCCGGAGGTCAGGCACAACGGGTCGGCATCGCCCGCGCCATCATCGGGCGCCCCAGGCCGATCCTTTGCGAAGAACCGGTTTCGGCGCTGGGCGTGTCCATTCAGGCGCAGGTGGTTAACCTGTTGATGGACCTGCAAGATCAGCATGGCCTCGGCCTCGTTTTCATCTCGCACAACCTCGCCGTCGTGCGCCACATCAGCCATGACGTCATGTTGATGTGCCTTGGCCGGGTGGTCGAATCCGCTCCGCACGACGCCTTTTACGCCAAGCCCCTGCATCCCTATTCCAAAGCCCTGATGCTCGCTGTCCCGGAACCCGATCCCAAACGCGAAAAGGGCCGGATCGGCCAATCCTTGCAAGGCGAGTTGCCCTCGGTTCTGAACCCACCGCACGGCTGCGTCTTCGCCAGCCGTTGCCCTGCAGCCCAAGCCCGCTGTCGTGGCGAACGCCCGGAATTGCGCGACTTGGGTGGCAGACAAGCCGCCTACCATTTCGTCGAGACTGGAATGAACGTTCACAAACTAGCTCAAGCCTGGGTCGCCCTGCCGCAACTGTCCAGCATCCACGCCTCGGCGGACGGCAAATGGGCTTTTTTCTGCGCTTGGGGCCTGAATGAAGTCGACGAGGTCTACGCCGTCCGCACCGATGGCAGCGGCCCGCCCGAACAACTGAGCTTGGGGACCGACCATCACCTGATCCGCGATGTTTCGGCGGACGGCATGGTTCTGATCCTTGCCCAATCTCGTCACGCCAGCGAACATGACCACTTGCTGCTGCTGGATCGCCGGGTCGGAAACCGTTTGCACCTGCTGACCCCCAAACAGCACACCCACTATGTCAATGGCGGCAAGCTGACCCGAAACGGGCGCGCAATCATCTTCTGCACCGATTACGATTACGTTAACGAACAGGTCATCGACGGCGGCATGGTCTGGCTGCAAGATCTGACGACGGGCGCCAGGAAATGTCTGACAAATACCCAGCATTTCTTCGACCGCCCGCCCAGCCTGTCGCCATCCGGTCAAGGTATTCTTTTAAACATGAACGATCGTTCGCCAGGGTCGACGCAGCTATGGTTGATCAACCTGGAAGGTAGAAATCTGCGGGAAGTTCTGTGCCTTGGCGACACGAACAACACCCGTGGCGCGTGGATTTCCGAGGATTGCATCGCCTTTATCACAGACGGCGAACGATCCGATTACTTGGGGTTTTGACGATCTCCACAGGCGCGGTTGAATGGCGGGGAGGCGAGCCGGTTCTGCTGCCTCACGAGGTTCTGCCGGGGCATAACGGCGAACTTATTCGCATTGCGCACGATCATTCACATACGGTTGTATCCGGTGGCTTTCCCAACATGTCGGGGCGGCGAACCCTGCTGCCCCACGCGTCTTTGCCAGATGGTGGCGGGATCGCCGAGGCCTATGACGGAGATGCCCCGCACGACTTGCTGCGGGTCATGCCGGATGGGTCGTGGGTGCCACTATGGACAGCAGCACAATCAACGCGGCAGCATCGGGCGGGTCGGGAATTCTGTTGGGAATCGGTCGATGGGTCGAAGTGTCAGGGTTTGCCTTACGAACCCGCAGGCCCGTCGAAAGGCTTTATCGCTTATGTTCACGGCGGCTTGACCTGGCATTCCGAGGATTGGGTCAACCCCAAGATCGGCTTTTGGGTGCAAGCGGGTTACACGGTGCTGGACCTCAACTATCGCGGCTCGACCGGTTTTGGGTCTGCTTGGCGCGAGGCGGTCAAGGCAGATGGCTGGGGTGGACGTGAACAGGCAGATATCCGCGCCGGTATCGAGGCGGCCATCGCGCAAGGTTATGCTACAAAGGGAATGATTGCGGTTGCGGGCAATTCCTATGGCGACTTTTCCAGTTGGTTTGCCATCACCCGCCATTCCGATCTGGTGAATGCCGCCATTCCTATGTGCGGCATGTACCGGTTGGACATCGACTATCACGCGACCGAAATGCCGCACGGCCGCGCCTATTCGGAAGAGATGATGGGTGGCACGCCGGAACAGTTCCCCGAGAAATATGCCAATGCCGGCCCCGGCAATTTCATCCACCAGATCTAGGGTCATCTGATGATCGTCCACGGTCTTGCCGACAACAATGTCGGGCCGGAAAATACCCACACCGCCGTGCGGGAACTGACGGCGGCGGGCATTCCCCATGAGCTGCTGCTGTTCGAAGACGAGGGCCACGGCGTCTTTCGTCGCAGCAATGTCGCTGCCTATCTGACCCGTACCGCAGCATTTCTGGAGCAGGCATTTGCCGGAGCCAAGTCGTGACCCTGCAAGCCCATTTCGTTCCCGGCCCCTCCGTCAGCGGCCACCACAATGAAATGGCCTCGTCCGACCCGCTGCGGCCGCAGGTCCGGGGCTGCACCGGTGCTCGGCCCTATGCGTCAGGTGACGCGGAATGGGTTGCCGGGGGATGGGGGGTAAGGGTGTCCAGTTCTGGACGTTTTTCGAAACAACATGAAATCAATGGGTTAAGATTCTGCAATTTACCAGGCGTTCATGAATGGCGATCGACGCCGCAAAATCTCACCTACCGCGCGACGAACCTGCCGCGATACAGCAGCAACGTGATCGCGCCGTTCATCAGCACCAGGTAGACGGGATACAGCGCGATGCCCCAGACCCAGCTTTCCACCGCCACCACATTCAGCGCACAGGCGGCGGTTTCCAAGGCCCAGGCGGTGCGGTCCTCGCCATCGGGGCGTGCCCAGGATTTCTTGATCGTCGGGATCAAGGCGATGAAATCCATCCCGATGTTGATCAGCAAAGTGGCCAACGGAGCGTTGAACACCAGCCAGACCAAGGCGCTGATCACGGCGGCAATCACGCAATAGAGGTCCAGAGCCTCCCATTCGCCCTCACCGTATTTCAGCGACAGCAGCGCCACGATCAAGGGGCCTGCGACGTAACTCACTGGAATCCAGATCGTGTTGCGCGCCCCTGCGGCGAAATAGCTGGACGCGATCATCACGCCGACCAGCGTCAGCACCCACCATGTCGCGCGGTTCGGTCTGGTCCGGCCGAAAAGGGTGGACCAGACATACAGCCCGAATCCCGCCAGAGACAAAGCGCCCGCCAGCCCGCCAATCAGGCTTTGCCACCCGGTCAATCCGACAGTTCCCGGGTGGCAACGGCGGTGGCCGACAGTCCCGCCAGCCCCTTGGCCCGTTCCCGGATCGAGATATAGATGGCGCTGGCGATCAGGATGGCGACGCCGACAAAGGTCCAGCCATCGGGGAAGTCGCCAAAGAAGATCAGGCCCAGAATCGTCGATGTCACCATCTCGGTATAGGCCAAGGGTGCCAGCAGCGACGCCTCGGCATGATCATAAGCGCGGACGATGAAATAGTGGCCAAGGCTGGCGATGGCGGCCAATGCCATCAGCAAAAGCCACTCGACCGGAGTTGGCATTTTCCAGACCGGCAGCACCAAGGCAGAGGCGATCAGCCCGCCGATGACATTGGTGTGAAACGTGGTCAGGACGGCGGCTTGCTGCCCCGAAATCCGCCGTGTCATCAGGAAATACAGCGCCAAACAGATGCCGGCGGCCAAGGCCAGCAGGCTGCCGGGGTTCAGCGTGCCAAAGCCGGGGCGGATTATGATCAGGGTGCCAATGAAGCCGACACAGACGGCAGCCCAGCGGCGCGGCCCGACCTGTTCGTGCAGGATCAGCGGCGACAGCGCGGTGACCACCAGAGGCTGCACGAAGAAGATCGCCAGGGCGTCGGCGATGGGCAGGAATTTGAGCGACAGGAAGAAGGTGAAAGCGGCGGAAATCAGCAGGCTGGCCCTGAGCGCGTGATAGAACGGCCGGTCGGGGATCAGACCCGGCAAGCCTTTGTGGCGAAGGGCGAAAGGGGCGGTCAGCACCGCGCCAAAGGTCAGCCGTGCCCAGACCAGCTCCATCACCGGCATGCCGCCGCGGCCCATGTATTTGGCGATCACGTCGATGCCGGGTAGGATCGCCATCGCCAGCAGCATCAGGCCAACGCCGATCAGGGGGGCGGAGGAGCCTTTGATCACGCCCATTCCCCCAGAACTGCGGCAAGGTTGTCGCCCAGTTCGGGGCACAGATAGCCGCCTTCCTGAATGATCACGGTCGGCAGGTTCAGTCGGCGAATGGCGCGGCTGATTTCGGCAAAGCCGTTCGTCGTCACGCCAAGCCCGGCAAACGGGTCGCCAACAAAGGCATCGAGGCCAAGGGCCAGCACGATTGTATCGGCCCGCCAATCACCGATTTTGACAAAAGCCTTGTCAAGCGTGTGCAGGAAAGCCACGTCGCCAGTGCCACGGGGCAGGGGCAGGTTGAGGTTGGCCCCTTCGCCTTCCTGAACGCCGGTTTCGTCGGCGTAGCCCCAGAAGAACGGATAGAACCGCTCGGGATGGGCATGGATCGAGACGGTCAGCACATCGGCGCGGTGGTAGAAGATGCCTTGCGTGCCGTTGCCGTGGTGCAGGTCCACGTCCAGAATGACCGGCCTGCGACCGGCGGCGCGCAGGCGTTCGGCGGCGATGGCGGAATTGTTGAGGTAGCAAAAGCCGCCAGCCAGATCGCTGAACGCATGGTGGCCGGGCGGGCGGCACAGGGCATAGGCCATCTGGCCGTCATGGGTCAGGTCGGCGGCATGGATCGCGGTCTGGGCGCTGGCATAGGCAGAGGTCCAGGTCTGCGGGCCGATCGGGCAGGAGGTGTCGGTCATGTGGAACCCGGCCTGCCCCACGGCGGACAGCGGGTAGCCATCGGCGCGGGTGGCGGGGTGGATACTGGCGATGACTTCCGGGCTGGCCCCTGCGATGCGCGACCAGCGTGGGTGGATGGTTTCGAGGAAGGTCAGATAGCGGGCGGAATGCAGGGCGGCAATCGGGCGCAGACCCTTGTCGGGTGGGGCGACCACCGGGCCGAAACGGCGGGCGGCTTGCAGCAGCGCCGGGATGCGGGCGGGTTTCTCGGGGCAGGGTTTCAGGGCACCGGAGGACAGGAAGAACTGCGGGTCGTGGGCGCTTTGGGCGGCATCGCAAACGGTGATCATGGCAGGGCTTTCAAGTGGTCGCCGTCGAGGATCAGAAAATCATAACCGCGATGGCGAAAGCCAAGTCGCGCGTAAAAGCGGTTGGCCACAAGGTTGTCGGGGCTGACGCCGAGGGTCAGGTAGCGGGCACCCCAGGTCTGGTGCTGCAGGACGGCGGCCAGCAGGCGTTGCGCCATGCCCGAACCCCGCGCCGCAGGTTCCACATAGATATCCTGCACATAGACCCCCGGTTGCCCGCGATGGGTCGAGAAATCGGGGTAGTAGATCACCATGCCCTGCGGCGGCTCACCGGCGATCAGGGCGCGGAACAGCGGGTTCGGGCCGAAACCATGCGCCATCAGGCTGGCTTCTGACCCGACCTCCACGCCGCCGTCATGGTCTGCAAGTGCCTGCAACATGGCACGCAGAATGGGCACGTCGGCAGGCATCGCGGGCCGGATCAAAACGCCACCTTGTCGCGGCCCTTCAGTCCCAGCAGCGCACGGGCCTCGTCGGGGGTGGCGACCTCGCGGCCGAGGGCTTCGACGATGCTGCGGATCAGGGAAACCTGTTCGGCATTGGACTGCGCCAGCACGCCCTTGGATCGGTAGAGATTATCTTCCAGCCCGACCCGGACATGGCCGCCCATCGCCGCCGCCATCGTCGCCATCGGGATCTGGGCGCGACCGGCTGCCAGAACCGAGAACTGGTAGCTGTCGCCGAACATCCGGTCGGCGGTGCGTTTCAAGAGGGTCAGCGTGTCGGGCTCGGGGGCCATGCCGCCCAGCACGCCAAAGACGAACTGGATGAAGATCGGGGCCTTGACCAGACCGCGACCGACGAAATGTTGCAGCATGGTCAGATGGCCGATGTCATAGCATTCGAACTCGAACCGCGCACCACGCTGGGTGCCCATCTCGCCCAGCACGAAAGCGATGTCGCGCGGCGTGTTCTTGAACACGGTGTCGTCGGAATTTTCCAGAAACGGCTTTTCCCAGTCGAACCGCCACTCCTTGATCCGCGCGATCATCGGATAGAGGGCAAAGTTCATCGACCCCATGTTCAGGCTGCACATTTCCGGCGCATTGACCTTGGGGGCGGCCAGCCGCTGGTCCAGCGTCATTATGGCAGAGCCGCCGGTGGTCATGTTCACCACGGCATCGGTTGCGGCCTTGATGGCAGGCAAAAACCCAGCCCAATGCACAGGGTCCGCCGAGGGTCGCCCGGTTTCGGGGTGCCGGGCGTGCAGGTGCAGGATGGCGGCCCCGGCCTTGGCGGCCCCGATGGCGCTGTCGGCGATCGCTTGCGCGGTGAAGGGCAGATGCGGCGACTGGCTCGGGACATGGATCGAGCCGGTGATGGCGCAGGAGATGATGATTTTTGACATGGAGCCTCCGGTCGGCACATTGGCATGACGGGCCGCGATCTGAAAGGCCCGCAGGGCAGGGGTTTACCCCACCGTGCCACCGGAAATCGCGGGACAAGCCCCTGCCCTACGGTGCCGTCACCGCAAACCCGGCCACCGCTTTCACCTGATAATTGTCGTCCAGCATCAGCCGCGCCTCATGGTCGCCCGATCTCAGTTCTTCATACAATTCGGCGGCGGGGAAATTGAGCGACCCGTTGATCCGGGCGCCGGCGTAGGCGAAGCCGAGGTAGTTGTAGACCGAAGGTTCGCCCTTCTTGTAGATGCCGACCCAGTCCAGCTTGAACCCCGGTGCGCCGGTAAACCGAACCGGAATATCGCCGCCGGGTTGCACGGCGGCCGTCACCTGCATCGTGGCCTGCCCACCGGCGGGGACGATGGCAAAGCGAGTGCGGGCGATTTCCTTGCCGGTGGCGTCGCGCATCACCGCGTCATAATCGCCCTGCGGCAGACCCATCGTCGACAGCCGGATCGTCGGGCGGTCATCGGGGGCCACATCGGCGATGCCGTTGATGGCCTGGCTGCCGCCGCGCGGATAGATCAGCGCGGAATACTTGCCGCCATCGGGCGAGGCGATCCGCATCACAAAACTGCCACCCTCGCGAACCGGGCGCGGCTCGATGGTGATCGGTGCCGGGGTCGGCACCGGCACCACCTCGACAGTCGCCAGCATGGCGCGGTGATCCAGCGGCCACGGTGTCACCGACAGCGCATTCTGCGGGTTGTCCGCCTCGACCATCGTCAGCGCCGCCACCGGCCTCGCATTGGCGGCCCAGACAAAGTCGATGCGGTCGAAGGCTTCGGTCTTGCCGATCCGCGGATAGGGCCGCCCCGCCGTCCAGGTCAGGCCCGGATTGGCGACGGGGTCGGGATGGACGGTGCGATAGCTGTCGGCAAAGCCCGCCGCTTCGAAGGCGCGGCTGAGCGGCCAATCGACCGGCACCGCAGGAATGCGACGCGTCGCTACGGCGGCCGGGTGCCAGTCGCGCCATGACGGTGAATTGAAATCGCCGGTAAGGATCACCGGAATACCCTTGTCGATCAGTGGCTTCATCCCGTCGATCAGCGCCCGCGCTTCCGGCATCCGCAGGGTGGTTTCAGTCTCCAGCACCTCGGCCACGGTTTTGCCATCGCGCGGCAGTTCCGGGCCCTAGGGGTCGGAGGTCAGGTGGCTATTGGCCATCGCCACCACCTTGCCCGGTGCCACCGCGATCCACGCCGCCACCGCATCGGGGTCAAGCCCGGCGATGGAATAGGGCGGCGCGTCGGCCCGCGTGGTTTCGCCCAGACCGGAATCGAAGATCGGGTATTTCGACAGGATGTGGCGGCGCTGATCGGCATAGGGGTAGCCGGCCAGAGCGGCAATTTCCAGCGTCTTGCCATCGGGTTCCCGCAAGCCGACGAGATCGGGATCGGCAAGCAGGATCGCCTTGATCACGCTGGCAAAACTGACCTGATCGCCGCCATACCACAGGTTCATCGTCAAGACCTTGAGCCGGATCGGGTCTTCGGCATGGGCGGCAAGGGGCAGGAGCGTCAGGGCAAAAAGCAGGGTGCGGATCACGGCAATCACCTCCATTTGCGGGCAGGAAAGCGGGCGGATACGACAGGGCTGCGGCGAGGCTGGGCCACTGTTGAACAAATTTCAAACAACCAGTCGCATGGCCTCCGATGCGCCGCGTTCATCAAGCCCAAGAGGCTTTCTTCACGCCCGCGAGGAAAGCCCGCTTCGGGCTTGATGAGCGGGCTGCTTTGATCTGCCTCAGTACGTCGCCCGCCCGCCCGACAGATCGAACACCGCCCCGGTGGTGAAGGAGTTTTCGGCGGTGCACAGCCAGGTGATCATGCTGGCGGCCTCGTCCACCTCCAGAAACCGGCCACGCGGGATGCGGGCCAGCATGTAGGCGATGAATTCCTGGCTAAGCTGGTCGAAAATCCGGGTGCGGGCGGCGGCGGGGGTGACGCAGTTCACCGCGATATTCTGTCTGGCATGTTCCTTGCCCAGGGATTTGGTCAGCGCGATTACCCCGGCCTTGGAGGCGGAATAGGCGGCGGCGTTAGGGTTGCCCTCCTTGCCCGCAATCGAGGCGATGGTGACGATGCGGCCATAGCCCGCCCGCATCATCTGCGGCAGCACGGCGCGGCAGCAATTGTAGGTGCCGGTCAGGTTGATCTCGACGATCTGCCGCCATTCCGCCGGGTCATACTCGACCGCCGTTCCGTTCGAACCGGCGATCCCCGCCGATGTGACCAGAATGGCAATCGGGCCGTGTTCTGCCGCGATCCGCGTGGCAAGGCCCGCCACCGCTTCGGTATCGGTGACCTCACAGCCATAGGCGGCACCGCCCAGACTGGCGGCGGCCTGCATGGCGAGGTCGGCATCCCGGTCGAGGATCACGACCCTGGCACCAGAACCCGCCATTCTGGTGGCGACCGCCAGCCCGATCCCCTGCGCCCCGCCCGTCACCACGGCCACCCGTCCGGTCAGATCATACTGGTTCATCGCCCCTCCCTGTTGCCGCGACATTAGCCCCGTCTCCGGCCGCGACAATCGCTATCTGCGGGCGGCGTGAATTCCATTGTTGAACAATCGTCCAGTAAGCGGTAGATTGCCACAACCAGTAGGGAACCGCGATGGACCCGCGCCACGCCATTCTGTTTGAACCTGTGCGGATCGGCCCGGTCACGGCCTCGAACCGGTTCTATCAGACCCCGCACGCCACCGGCTTTGGCTGGCAGCGCCCGCAGTCGGGTGCAGCGTTGCGCGGGGTCAAGGCAGAGGGCGGCTGGGGTGTGGTCTGCACCGAATACTGCTCGATCCACCCCACATCGGACGACAGCCCGCATGCGTTTCTGACCCTTTGGGATGACGACGATATCGCGCCGCTCGCCGCCACGGCGGCTGCGATCCATCAGCATGGTTCGCTGGCGGGGATCGAGCTGTGGCACGGCGGCGCCCATGCCTGCAACCGGATGACGCGGGCGCCGGGGATAGCGCCCGATGTGCAGCCCGCGCTGTTCCATCTGCCGGCAACGGCGCGGGCGATGGACCTTGCCGATATCCGCGCCTTTCGGGGCTGGCAGCGCGATGCCGCCCTGCGCGCCAAACGGGCGGGCTTCGACATCGTTTATGTCTATGCCGGGCATGATTACTTGCCGTTCCAGTTCCTCTCTGCCCGCTCCAACACCCGGGGCGACGCCTACGGCGGCTCCCTGGAAAACCGCGCCCGGCTGCTGCGCGAAATGCTGGAGGATACCCGCGACGCGGTGGGTGATACCTGCGCGGTAGCCCTGCGGCTGGCGGTTGATGAACTGCACGGGCCACGCGGGATTACATCCGAGGGGGAAGGGCGCGAGGTGGTCGAGATGCTCGCCGAACTGCCCGACCTGTGGGATGTGAACCTTGCCGGGGCATTGGGGAATGACTCGAAGTCGGCACGGTTCTCGGCGGAGGGGTTTCAGGAGGACTATGTGAGGTTTGTCAAGGGCCTGACCACCAAACCCGTGGTGTCGGTGGGTCGTTTTACCTCGCCCGATACGATGGCCAGTCAGATCAGACGCGGCGTGCAGGATTTCATCGGTGCCGCCCGCCCCTCCATCGCCGACCCGTTCCTGCCGCAAAAGATCCGCGAAGGCCGGGCGGACGAAATCCGCGAATGCATCGGCTGCAACATCTGCCGCGCCGCCAACAACGAGGCGGTGGGCTTGCGCTGCACCCAGAACCCGACGGTGGGCGAGGAATGGCGGCGTGGCTGGCACCCGGAGCGGATCGCCAGCTATGCCCGGCGCGAGAAGGTGCTGGTGGTGGGCGCGGGTCCGGCGGGGCTGGAGGCGGCGCTGACGCTGGGGCGGCGCGGGCTGGAGGTGGCGCTGACGGATGCGTCACGGGTATTGGGCGGGCGGATCGTCCGGGAGATGACGCTGCCGGGGCTGGCGAGCTGGGGGCGGGTGCGCGACTGGCGGGTCACGATGCTGGGCAAGCTGCCGAATGTGGCGGTGTTCCCGGAAAGCGCGATGATGGCGGGGGACATTGCGGAGTTTGGCGCGGATCATGTGGTGCTGGCAACGGGGTCCAGGTGGCGGCGGGATGGCGTCGGCGTGGTGGGGATGGAGCGGCGGGAATTTGTGGCCCTGACGCCGGATGATGTGTTTGCCGGGGCTGCGGTGGTGGGTCCGGTGGTGATCTATGACGACGAGCATTATTTCATGGGCGGGGCTTTGGCAGAACGGCTGCGGCTTGCGGGGCATGAGGTGACTTTGGTGACGCCCTATGCCACCGCATCGGCGTGGACGGCGTATACCGATGAGCAGGGGTTGGTGCAGGCGCGGCTGCTGGAACTGGGGGTGCGGCTGGGGCTGTCGCAGTTCGTGACCGGGCAGGGCGCGGGTGTGGTTCGAACGGACTGCGCCTGCAGCGGGCGTGAAGCCGAACTCCCCTGTGGAACGCTGGTGCTGGTGACGGGGCGTTTGCCGGACGACGGGCTGTGGCGGGAACTGGGTGGCCTTCCGGGGCTGGCGCGGGTCGGCGATTGCCTTGCACCCTCCTCCGTCGCAGATGCCGTCTATTCCGCGCATCGCTTTGCGCGGGAGTTGGGGGAAGTGGCGCAGATGCCCAAGCGGGAAATGGTGGCGTTTCGCTAGGGTGGGTGCCAACCCGACCACGCGGGCGCGGTGGGTTGGCACCCACCCGAAGGGAGATGGTTGATGAGCCGCAGAACCAGAACGGGCCGGGTGATGGGCAGCATTCCGCAGCGGCCCTATGGGCAGGTGCCGCGCAGCTATGCGCCGATCGAGGTGCTGTCGGCGGATCAGGTGGCGGCGATCCATCAGGCAGCTTTGACGGTGCTGGCTGTCACGGGGATGAAGGTGCTGGCCCCGCAGGCGCGCGCGCTCTACGCGGGGGCGGGGGCGGGGGCGCGGGTGGTGGAGGAGACGGTGTTTCTGGATCCGGCGCTGGTGGCGGAATTGCTGGTGACCGTGCCGGCGCGGTTTACCCTGACCGCCCGCAATCCGGCGAAAAGTTTGCGCTTTGGCGGCAATGACTGCGTGTTCACTTCGGTCGGCGGGCCGGCCTATGTGATGGACCTTGATCGCGGTCGCCGGGATGGCACGTTTGTCGAGATGTGCGATTACCTGAAGGTGATCCAGTCCCTGAACGTCATCCATCAGGAGGGCGGCGGGCCGTTCGAACCGATGGACCTGCCCGCCGATACGCGGCATCTGGACATTTATCTGGCGCAGATCACCTGTCTGGACAAAAGCTGGCAGACCCAGACGCTGGGGCTGGCCCGCACGCTGGACGGGATCGAGATGGCGGCGCTGATGCTGGGGGTGCCGGTGGACCGGCTGCCCTGCACTTTGCTGGGGATCATCAACACCAACTCGCCGTTGCAACTGGATATTCCGATGGCGGAGGGGCTGATTGCGATGGCCGAGCATGGTCAGGTCACGGTGATCACCCCGTTCACCCTGTCCGGTGCGATGGCCCCGGTGACGATTGCCGGGGCACTGGTGTTGCAGCATGCCGAGGCGCTTGCCGGGATCGTGCTGACCCAGATCGTCAGGCCGGGGGTGCCAGTGATGTACGGCGGATTTACCTCCAACGTCGATATGCGGTCGGGTGCACCAGCGTTCGGGACGCCGGAATATGCCAAGGCGGCGCAGGCATCGGGGCAGTTGGCCCGCCATATCGGGGTGCCGTTCCGGTCGTCGAATGTCACGGCGGCCAATGCGGTGGACGCGCAGGCGGCCTATGAAAGCCAGATGGCGCTGTGGGGGTCCATCATGGGCGGGGCGCATCTGATCGAGCATGGCGCGGGCTGGATGCACGGCGGTTTGACGGCGAGTTTCGAGAAGCTGATTCTGGACGCCGAGATGATCGGGATGATGCAGGCCTATCTGGAACCGATTGCGACCGATACCGACTCGCTGGGGTTGGCGGCGATCGCCGATGTCGGGGCAGGCGGCCATTTCTTTGGCACCGCGCATACGATGGCCCGCTATGAAACCGCGTTCCACGCGCCCTTGCTGTCGAACTGGGACAATTACCCGAACTGGCTGGAACGTGGATCGGTGGAAGCGCCGCAAAAGGCCAATGCGGTGTGGAAGCAGCTTTTGGCGGAATATGACCAGCCCGCGCTGGACCCTGCGGTGGCAGAGGCTTTGGCGGAGTATGTGGCGCGGCGGAAGTTGCAGGGTGGCGCGCCGATGAACTGAGCCGGTGCCCATTCACATTGGCACAAGCATCCCATGGGGGGCACGGGGGGTGTGAAGCCCCCCGGCTTTCTTGGTCAAGCACCCCAGGTCCGGTCGAGCAGGCTCAGCCAGTTTTCCGAACACAGCTTTTTCAACAGCGCCGCGCCATACTGATGGTCCAGCATCGCCTGTTGCAGGGCAGGCAGTCCCGCGACATCGGTGATGCCTTTGGGGATGGTGGCGCCGTCGAAATCAGAGCCCAAGCCGACGTGATCCTCGCCCAGATGGGCGATCAGGTGGTCAAGGTGGGCCAGCACATCCTCCCACCCCATATCCGCCGACTGGCGGCCATCGCGGCGCAGGAAAGAGGTGGCGAAGTTCAGCCCGACCATGCCGCCCGACGCCCTGATCACCGCCAGTTGCCGATCAGTCAGGTTGCGCGAGGAGGCGGTGATGGCATGGGCGTTGGAATGGCTGGCAACCAGCGGCGCGGTGGACAGCGCCGCCACATCATCAAAGCCCTTTTCGGTGATGTGGCTCAGGTCGATCATGATTTTCAGTTCGTTGCAGGTCTTGATCAGCCGCTTGCCCGCCTCGGTCAGGCCGTCGCCGGTGTCGGGGCTGGAGGGGAAGGCGAAGGGGACGCCGTGGCCAAAGATCGTGGGCCGCGACCAGACCGGGCCGATGCTGCGCAGGCCCATCGCGTGGAAGGTGTACAGGGCGTCGAGGTTGTCGCCAATCGCCTCGGCCCCCTCCATGTGCAGGATGCCGGCGATGACGCCGCGGGCCATGCAGTCGCGGATTTCGGCGACCGTGCGGACCAGTTTGAACGCACCGTTCGAGGCGCGTTCCATCCACAGCATGTGGCCCGCCATTGCCATTGCCGTGGCCTGCGCCTCGGCGTCGGGGATCAGGGGGGAGAGCGGCAGTTGGTAGGGCGGATGCTCCATCAGTTCCATGTAGTCGATGCCATCCGCGAGATGCGGGCTGGGGATGTAGATGGCGAAGAAGCCGCCCGCGAAACCGCCCTGTTTCATGCGGGGCAGGTCGAGATGGCCCTTTCCTTCGCCGGTCAGCCAGATCGCCTCGCGGTTTTCGGGATGGGTGTAGAGGCGGAGGAGGAGGTCATTGTGGCCATCGAAAGTGGGGAACATGGGCTCTCCTTTTGGCGGCAGGACCGGGGGATTTCACATCCCCCGGACCCCCGTGGGATATTTGTGCCAAGATGTAAGGGGAAGGTCTAGCCCCGAAGCATCCGGTCGGCAGAGGCGGCGAACAGGCTGCGGGCATAGCCGGTTTTCATCTGCGCCGAGGCGAGGGCTTCACGGGTCAGTTCTTCGACCGCTTTGCCGTTCTGCATGACCAGAATGCGGTCGCACATGTGGTCGATGACGGCGAGATCGTGGCTGACCATCAGAAAGGTCAGGCCGCGTTCGTCGCGCAACCGGCTGAGCAGGTTGAGGGTTTCGGCCTGCACCGAGGCGTCGAGCGCGGAGGTCGGCTCGTCCAGGAGCAGGATTGCGGGTTTCAGCATCAGCGCCCGGGCAATGGCGACGCGCTGTCTTTGGCCACCCGACAGTTGGTGGGGGTAACGGAAGCGGAATGACGGGGGCAGGCCGACGTCGGTCAGCGCGGTCATCACCCGCTGGTCGGTGTCGGGAATGCCGTGGATCGCCAGCGGTTCGCTGAGGGTGCGGTCGACGGTGTGTCTGGGGTGCAGGCTGGCGTAAGGATCCTGGAACACCATCTGGACGAGGACGGAGAACGCGCGGCCGCGCGGGCTTTTCACCGGTTCGCCCTTGATGCGGATCGAGCCTGCCGAAATCGGGGCGAGGCCGCAGATTGCCCGCAGGATGGTGGACTTGCCAGAGCCGCTTTCGCCGACCAACCCGAAGCTTTCGCGTTCGTCCACCGTCAGCGAGACGTTTTCCACCGCGCGAACGTGGCGGCCATTGGCGGTGAAGGTGACGGACAGGTTTTCAACCTCGATCAACGCCATCAGTTCGCCCATTCCGCGTTGCGGTCCAGACCCGGCAGGGGGCCACGGCTGCCGCCGATGCGTGGCAGACAGTTCAGCAGACCCTGCGTATAGGGGTGTTGCGCTTGCAGCAGGTTTTTCGCGGCGACCTCTTCCACGATGCGGCCCTTGTACATCACCAGCACCCGGTCGCAGAACCGCGCCACCAGCCGCAGGTCATGGGAAATGAAGATCAGGCCCATACCGCGGTCGCGCACCAAGGCATCAAGGATCGACAGCACTTCGGCCTGCACGGTGACATCCAAGGCCGAGGTCGGCTCGTCGGCAATCAGGAGGTCCGGGTTGGGGATCAGCATCATGGCGATCATCACCCGCTGGCCCATGCCGCCGCTGAGTTCGTGCGGATAGGCGTCCATCACCCGTTCGGGGTCGCGGATCTGCACGGCGTTCAGGGCGGTGACGGCCTTGGCATAGGCTTCGGCTTTGCTGGCATGGTCGCGCTGGCGCAGGCCCTCCATCAGTTGGGCACCGACGCGCATGACGGGGTTGAGCGAAAACTTGGGGTCTTGCATCACCATCGCCATGCGGGGGCCGCGCAGCGCCCGCATCTGGGCCTCGGAGGCGTTCAGGATGTCCACGCCATCGAAGGTCATGGCGTCGGCGTCGATCCGGCCCGGCGGGCGGATCAGACGCAGCACCGAGCGCCCGGTCATGGTCTTGCCGGAACCGCTTTCACCGACGATGCCCAGCCGCTCGCGGCCGAGTTCGAACGACACGCCGCGCACCGCCTCGACCACGCCCGCCTCGGTGTGGAAGGTCACGCGGAGGTTCTTGACGCTGAGAAGGCTCATCTTCCGGAACTCCGCGGGTCGAGCACGTCGCGCAATCCGTCACCCAGGAGGTTGAAGCCGAGCGAGACGATGAAGATGGCGAGGCCGGGCATGGTGGCGACCCACCATTGTTCGAACAGGAACTTGCGCCCGGCCGAAATCATCAGACCCCATTCCGGTTGTGGTGGCTGCACCCCGAGGCCCAGAAAGCCCAGACCGGCGGCGGTCAGGATCACCCCTGCCATGTCCAAAGTCACCCTTATGATCACCGAAGGCAGGCACATCGGCATGACGTGGCCCCAGATCACCCGCACCGCCCCGGCACCCTGCAAGCGGACGGCGGCGATATAGTCGGAATTGCGGACGGTCAGGGTTTCGGCCCGCGCCACCCTTGCATAGGGCGGCCACGAGGTGATGGCGATGGCGAGGACGGCGTTCACCATGCCGGGGCCAAGCACCGCCACCAAAGCCAGGGCGAGGATCAGCTTGGGGAAGGCGAGGAAGATGTCGGTGATCCGCATCAGGACTGCGTCCACCCAGCCGCCGAAATAGCCTGCGACGGTGCCGATCATCAGGCCCACGACCGGGGCGGTCAGGATGACCAGCAGCACGATGTAGAGGGTGATGCGCGAGCCATAGAGAATCCGGCTCCAGATGTCGCGGCCGAAATCGTCGGTGCCCATCCAGTGGCCGGGGCTGAAGGGCGGTTGCAGGCGGTCCGGCAGGGATTGGGCAATCGGGTCGTAGGGTGCGAGGAGGGGCGCGAAGATCGACATGAAGATCAGGGCCAGCGAGATGAAAAGGCCGATCATCGCCAAGGGGTTGCGGCGAAAGCGCAGCCAGCTTAGCCAGGTTTGCGCCGCCCGCGATTGCAGGCGAGACTTGGGGTTGGGGTCCATCAGCCAGAGGTTCAGGGTGCGCATCGTGCTCATCGTGCCCTCGGGTCGGCCAGACGGTAGAGGAAGTCAGAGAACATGTTGATGGCGATGTAGACGGCACCGACCACGACCGTGCCACCGAGGACGGCGGGCATGTCGGCCACCACCAGCGCATCGGTGATGTAGCGGCCAAGGCCGGGCCAGGCGAAGATGGTTTCGGTCAGCACCGCGCCCTCCAAGAGGCCGGCGTAGGACAGGGCTACCACGGTGATCAGGGGGACCGCCACGTTGCGCATGGCGTGGACCCAGATCACGCGGCGCTCTGGCATGCCTTTGACGCGGGCGGTGGTGATGTATTCCTGGCCCAGTTCATTCAGCATGAAGGACCTTGTCATGCGCGAGATATAGGCCATCGAGAGATAGCCGAGGATCGAGGCGGGCAGGATGATGTGGCTGACCGCGTTCCAGAACATGTCCCACTCACCGGCCAGAGCCGTGTCGATCAGGATCATGTGGGTGACGGCAGTCACCTTGAAATCGAGCATCATTTCGTAGATGCTGTCCAGCCTGCCGGGACCGCCGACCCAACCCAAGTGCCCGTAAAACAACAAAAGGCCCATAAGGCCCAGCCAGAACACCGGCATCGAATAACCCATGAGGCCGATCAGGCGGACCAGTTGATCGCGGATCGAGCCGGGCTTGGTCGCAGACAGCACCCCGGCCGGCACGCCGATGATGACGCCGATCAGAATGCCCAGCGTCGAAAGCTCCAGCGTGGCGGGGAAGTAGTGGGCGACCTCTTTCAGCACCGGCTCGCGGGTGCGGATCGAAGTGCCCAGATCGCCGTGGAACACGTCGTTCACGTAAATGCCGAACTGAATCCACAGCGGCTCATCCAGACCCAGTTTGGTGCGGGTGGTGGCGATCTGTTCGGCGGTGGCCCGTTCGCCCAAAATCGCCATGACCGGATCGGTCGGCACCAGGCGGGCGATGATGAAGGTGACGGCGAGAAGGCCCAGAAAGGTGATGACCAGCGACAGGGCCGTGTTCGCGCTTTGCCTGAAAAAGCGCAGGGCGGGGCGGTGTGCTGGGACGCTGGAAATCTCGGCCATGAGGGGAGGCGGGCGCCGGGAAGCGGCGCCCGCAGTACCTTACTTGGTTGCCAGCCAGTAGGCGGCGGCGTCAACCGCGCCACCGGTGTAGAAGTCCTTCACGTTAGCCCGCAGGCCGGTTTGGCGCGCCTTTTGGAACATTACGATGAAGGGCGAGGTTTCGCGGTGCTTCTTCTCGATCGCTTCGTACATGGCTTTGCGCTTGTCGGGATCACGCTCCATCACGGCGGCCTGGCTTTCGGCGGTCATGGCACCCGGATCATAGGCATTGCGCCATGCAAGGTAGCCGGTGGCCTTGGCTTCGTCCGAGTTGTCAGGATTTTCAGCGAAGGTCGAGGAGTTGGTGTTCGGGTCGGGATAGTCCGGGCCCCAGGTTTGCAGGGTCGCGTCATGCAGGCGGGCGCGGTAGTCCTTCAGCTGTTCAGAGCCTTCGCCCACCTTCAGTTCCACCGTGATCCCGGCTTGGCCGAAGGTGTTCTGGATCGACTGGGCCACATCCATCCGATCTGCCGCGTTGCGGACCGACAGGGTGACTTTCGGGTCCTTGATGCCGGATTCCGCCAGCAGCGCCTTGGCCTTTTCGATGTCAAGGCTGTAGGGCAGGTCATCCAGCGCGCCCAGATAACCCTGCGGCAGGAAGCTTTGGTGCGGGATGACAGTGCCCTTCATGATCGTATCGGCCATGCCCTGATAGTCGATCGCCCAGCGCATTGCGTCCAGAAACTTGGCATTCTTGTAGTTTTCGTTCTTCTGGTTGAAGGCGAGGTAATAGA
>JAYUGA010000322.1:0-2866 GCA_043738565.1 Rhodobacterales bacterium | reverse complement strand
CTCCAGCGCCGGAATGATGCCTTCCAGCTGGCAGGAAAGCTGGAACGCCGCCAACGCCTCGACATCGGTGATCGAGACATATTGCGCCCGGCCGATGTCGTGCAGCCAGGAATGTTCCGGGCCAATGCCCGGGTAGTCAAGCCCCGCGCTGATCGAGAAGCCTTCCAGAATTTGGCCATCGGGGTCTTGCAACAGGTAAGTGCGGTTGCCGTGCAGAACACCTGGGCGGCCGCCGGTCAGGCTGGCGCAATGCTGCATGCGGTCGTCGACACCCTTGCCACCGGCCTCGACCCCGATGATGTTCACCGAAGGATCGTCGAGGAAGGGATAGAACAGCCCCATCGCATTGGACCCGCCGCCAATCGCCGCGATCACCGTATCGGGCAGGCGACCAGCCCCTTCCTGTTCGGCCAGTTGCCAGCGCACCTCTTTACCGATGATGCTTTGGAAATCCCGCACCATCGCCGGATAGGGATGCGGCCCCGCCACGGTGCCGATGCAATAGAACGTGTCGCGCACATTGGTCACCCAGTCGCGCAAGGCGTCGTTCATGGCGTCTTTCAGCGTGCCGCGACCAGAAGTCACCGGAATGACCTCGGCTCCCAACAAGCGCATCCGGAACACATTGGGCGACTGGCGTTCGACATCATGCGCCCCCATGTAGACCACGCATTTCAGCCCGAACTTGGCGCAGACCGTGGCGGTCGCCACGCCGTGCTGCCCCGCCCCGGTTTCGGCGATGATCCGCGTCTTGCCCATCCGCCGCGCCAGAATGATCTGCCCCAGCACATTGTTGATCTTGTGGGCGCCGGTGTGGTTCAGCTCGTCGCGCTTCAGGTAGATTTTGGCACCGCCCAGATGCCTGGTCAGCCGGTCGGCGTAATACAAAGGCGAGGGCCGCCCGACATAGTGTTTCCACAGATACTCCATCTCGGCCCAGAACGTCGGGTCGGTTTTGGCGAATTCATAGCGCGCCTCAAGGTCGAGGATCAGCGGCATCAGGGTTTCGCTGACAAACCGCCCGCCGAACTTGCCGAAACGGCCCTGTTCGTCGGGGCCGGTCATGAAGCTGTTCGGGTTGTCCTTGGCCATGCTGCTTCCTTATCCCATGCCACCGATGTAGCGCGCTTGGCAGCAAGGCGAAAGGGGCCCACTGACGTCGGGTTTCATCCGTCCTCAAATATCTTTGGCGAAGTCAAAAGTCGCGGCAAGGTGGGTGTCAAGAAATTGCCGCCAACTATGCGCCAGGTTTCACATACGCGACCCCCTGTGCCTGACCGAGTGCTTCAATCATTTCTTCGACGGTCAACAAAGGCGTCGTCTCGAATTTCGAAACGGCACCGCCGCCGCCAATCGCAACGGCTACCGCGGCCATCGAGACATTGTCAGGCGCTTCCCACAAATTGTACCCATCCTGTGCACCAAACGCATACCAAAATCCGAGCAGTTTGCCGCCGACTGATTCAATATACTTTGTCGCTGCCTTGCGTCGGTCTTCCGGATTCTTTGACAGTCGTGCCCAAGTTTCGGGTGTATAGCTGAAACGGGTCAGATAGAGCGGCATGGGACAACTCCTCTTCCAAACATGCATTACCGATCTTTACACCAAAAAACCGATTCGCTGGATCACAGAGTTCAGAAAACCCAAAGTGCTTGGAGGTCAAGTCCACGGTCGACCTGAGCGCAGAATCCTGATCAGCACGTGTGTATCGGCGCGGAATTCAGGCGGCAGG
Organism: Rhodobacterales bacterium; assembly: GCA_043738565.1. GTDB lineage: Bacteria > Pseudomonadota > Alphaproteobacteria > Rhodobacterales > Rhodobacteraceae > Stagnihabitans. The sequence continues at coordinate 1,133 of JAYUGA010000322.1, read as the reverse complement.
CCGTTGCGCTGCCGTGACAAACGCTGCGATTTTGCCATGATCTTTCATCCCCGGCGCGGATTCGACGCCTGACGACACATCGACCTGCCGGGCGCCCGTCAGCCGGATCGCCTCTGCCACATTCTGCGCCGTCAGCCCGCCTGCCAGCATCCACGGGCGCAGCCAGCGCCGCTGCGCCACCAGCCGCCAGTCGAAGGCCACACCGTTGCCGCCAGGCAACGCAGCACCCTTGGGCGGCTTGGCGTCGATCATCAACTGGTCGGCCACCGTGGAATAGTCAAACAGCGCCGCCAGATCGCCTTCGTCCGCCACGCCAATGACCTTCATCACCGGCAGGCCGTAGCGGGCGCGCACTTCGGCGACGCGGTCGGGCGATTCGTGACCATGAAGTTGCAGCATGTCCAAGGGCAGCGCCTCGACAATCGCATCCAGCGTTGCATCCTCGGCATTGACCACCAGACCCACCTTGGCCAGCCCGACCGGAGCCGCCAAGGCCAGCAGCCGCGCCTCGGCCAGGGTCACATAGCGCGGGCTTTTGGGGAAAAAGTTCAGACCGGCATAGGCCGCCCCCGCCGCCGCGACCGCCGCGATATCGCCAACCGTGCGCAGGCCGCAGATCTTGACCCGGATGTCGGCCATCCTAGCGCGCCTTGGGTTTCGCCAGCAGCGCCAGCACGTCATCATCGGGCAGCGAGGTCTGATCTTTCATTGTGGCCAGTTCGCGTTCCAGCTTGCTCACCGCCCGGGTCTGCACCCGCGCGACCTTGCGGTGCTTGTGCTCGCGCAGCCATTCCCAGACGAAGCCTGTCAGCAGGCCCACCACGATGCCCGCGAACAGCAGCAGGTAAACCGGCACCTCCACCTGTGCCGTAGTCCCGAGCAGGGCCGCCAGATCGTCGGGCAAAAAATACACGACGACCAGGGCGCGATTGGCGAGGGCCACCGTCAGCAGCACGATGGTCAGCAGGGCCAGCAGCAGATAGCGCAACGCTCGGGTCATGTCATGGGCCTATGCAGGAAGGACGCAGCACCCCGAGTATCGGGGCAGGCGCACCTTACTGCAAGCCGCCTGTTCAGCGTTGGGCCGCCTATTTGCCGTTCAGCCGGTTACTTGCCGTTAAGTCTGTCGCGCA
>JAYUGA010000321.1:0-20305 GCA_043738565.1 Rhodobacterales bacterium | reverse complement strand
GCCAATCTGCCGTGGCACCAATGCTGCGGGCTTGCGCGTCGAAAACATGGGCAAAGTCGGGCGGCACCCCGATGGCCAGCTTGTCGCCAGCCCCGGCCCGGCTGATCCCACGCCGGGTGATGGTGAAGGGCTTCCCCAAAGTCAGGGTGCCATGCAGCACGGTTTCCGAGCCGAGGACTTCGGTGGCGCTTACCGTCATCGGCAGCATGCCGTCGGTCGTGGTGACATGTTCGGGGCGAATGCCAAGGGTCACGGCTGCGCCCTCGTCCGGCAGTTCGCGGCAGGGCAGGGCAATGAACGGCCCGTCATCCAGCAGGATGCCGCGCTGGCCGTTTTGGCTGGCGGTCTTGCCCGCCAGCAGGCTCATCGGCGGCGCACCCAGAAAGCGGGCGACGAACAGGTTGGCGGGGCGGGCATAGAGTTCGACCGGCGAGCCTGTCTGCTCGACGCGGCCTTCGTTCGGCACCACGATCTGGTCGGCCAGGGTGATGCGCAAGAACTGCCGCCATGCCGGGGTGCCATCCATTGTCGCGGCCTCCAGGATATTCTTCGGCACGCCCTGCGAGGCGGCGATGAAGATCACCATGAAAAACCCGGTATTCTTCCAGACATTCATCAGGATGATCGAGGTCATCGCGTGCCGCGCATCGGTCAGCCAGCGCAGGTCGGGCAGGCCGATCAGCCGCAGGCAATAGTTGATCACGCCCAGATCGTCGGCAAAGAAATAGGTCCAGACGATGGACACGAACGCCGCCGCGATGATGACGGGCAGAAAGAACGCCAGCCGAAACAGATACAGCAGCCAGTCCGGCATCGCCCGGTTCAGCGCCAGCGCAAGGATCAGCCCGATGGACCCATTGAACGTCACCGCAAACAGGGTGAATCGCAGCGTGTTCCACAGGATTTGCAAGGATCGGCGGTCGGTGAAGAAGCGGCTGAAATTGTCGAGCCCGACCCAGCGCGACCCCATCATCGGGTCGTAATAGGCGAAGGCCAGAACGCCGGTCACGACCACCGGGGCCAGCACGAAAGTCGCATACAGCAGTGCGGTCGGCAGAATGAACATCGCCCCGGCGCGGGCCTGCGCCTGGTCAAGTTGCGATGGTCGGCGGGTGGCCGGGGCGGCGATCATGGGCAATATCCTGAACCGAACCGGGCACCATTGCGCCCGGTTTCACTGTGTCATGGGAGCGTTGAAAAATCAGCCGCGCTGCTGCGCCTTCAGCCGGGCGAACGACTCGTTCAGCTCGGCGTCGGCCAGCTACACGCCATCGGCAATCGTCTCTTCCCCGGCCTTCATCGCGGTATGGTGCCGGATGAAGATCTTCTCGACCTCCCGGAAGTTGGCTGGCGGCGGCACCGCATTGGTATGCGGCAGGGTCTGGTAATACAGCGCGGCATTGGGCGGGAAGGCGAGGAATCCCGGCGTCTCGGCCGCCGACTTGCGGCCCGGAACCCCGCCACCCTTTTCACGCTCTTCCTTCTGCGTCTCTTCCGAGGTCAGGCAGAAAGCACCACCGTCTGCCGCCAGAACCCTGTTTGAACCGCGCCTGATTGTCCGTGACTCGTGCAGGGTCCTGGCGGAGCGGCAGTAGGGTCCAAACTGCGGCCAAGGCCAGTGCTGCGAGGTTTGCGGCTCTGCCGCATGTGGGCCGCCGCAGTTATCGCTTGCAAAACCCGGTATTTGGCCAATGCTTTCCGCCATGACAGCAGCTGTTGCTCAAGATCCTGCCGCCACCCGCCTGCAACTGCGCATCTTTTTTGGTGCTTCGGCGATGCTGGGGCCGGGCAAGGCCGAACTGCTGGAACGTATCCGCGACACCGGGTCAATCTCGGCCGCCGGCCGCGCCATGGCGATGAGCTACAAACGCGCCTGGTCTTTGGTCGAAGAGATGAACGCCGCCTTCCGCACCCCGTTGGTGGACAGCACGCGCGGCGGTCCCGGCGGGGGTGGTGCCCGGCTGACTGAGGCCGGGGCCGCGGTGGTGCAACACTACCGCGCCATCGAAACGGCAACGGCGCAGGCCGCTGCGGTAGACGTTGCCGCGATCACGGCGTTGCTCAGGGATATGTCCGACCAGAAATAGCGCTTGCATCCCGCCGCAGCCTCGCATGATATGCCCGGCGAAACATATCGCTTAGCCGGAGACTGCCATGCGCCATTTCACCCGTCGCGCCGCGCTGGTGGCTGCTCTTGCCCTGTCCGCCGCCCTTGCGCTTCCCTTGGCAGCTTCAGCCGAGGAAATCACCGTCTTTGCCGCCTCCAGCCTTAAAAACGCGCTGGATGCCATCGCGGCGGACTGGCAGAAACAGACCGGTGCCACCGTGACGATCGCCTATGACTCTTCGGCCAAACTGGCCAGGCAGATTCAGCTGGGCGCCCCTGCCGATCTGTTCCTCTCGGCCTCCAAGCAATGGATGGACACGCTGGCCGATGCCAGCTTGATCAAGCCCGAAAGCCGCAGGAACATCCTGGGCAACACGCTGATCCTGATTGCCGCCGGCCGTGGTGCCGCCCCGGTCGCGATTCGACCGGGCTTCGATCTGGCGGGCCTGCTGGGCGATGGCAAACTGGCGATGGCCGCGGTGGATTCGGTGCCCGCAGGCCAGTATGGCAAAGAGGCGCTGACCACCCTGGGCGTCTGGGATGCGGTGGAACCCAAGGTGGCGCAGTCCGAAAACGTGCGCGCCGCGCTGGCTCTGGTGGCTATGGGCGAGGCACCGTTCGGCATCGTCTATGGCTCGGACGCGATTGCCGAGGACAGGGTTTCGGTGGTTGGCACCTTCCCGGCTGACAGCCACTCGCCGATCCTCTACCCTGCCGCCGTCATGGCCAGCAGCGCCAAGCCCGCAGCGCAGGCTTTCCTTGACGATCTGTCGACCGACGCAGCGGCGGCGATCTTTACGGCACAGGGTTTTACGGTTCTGAAATAGCGGCACAGGCAGGGCATGGCGGATTGGTTTTCACCGGGCGAATGGCAGGCCATCGCCCTGTCCTTGCGGGTGTCGTTCTGGTCGATGCTGCTCAGTCTGCCGTTCGGCATTCTGGTCGCGCATGTGCTGGCGCGGCGCGAGTTCTGGGGCAAGCAGGTGCTGAACGGCTTGGTTCACCTGCCGCTGATCCTGCCGCCGGTCGCAACCGGCTACCTGCTGCTGCTGACCTTCGGGCGCAAAGGCGCGGTCGGCCAGTATCTTGACCAGTGGTTCGGCATCGTGCTGGCCTTCAGATGGACCGGCGCGGTGCTGGCCGCCGCCGTCATGGCCTTTCCCCTGATGGTCCGCGCCATCCGCCTGTCGATCGAGGCGGTGGACCCCAGGCTGGAACAGGCCGCCGCCACGTTGGGGGCCTCGCCGTTCTGGGTGTTCCTGACCGTCACCTTGCCGCTGATCCTGCCCGGGGTGATTGCGGGTGCGGTGCTGGGCTTTGCCAAGGCGATGGGCGAGTTTGGTGCCACGATCACCTTCGTGTCCAACATTCCGGGCCAGACCCAGACGCTGCCCTCGGCGATCTATGCGTTCCTGCAAGTGCCGGGCGGCGACCCGCAGGCGTTCCGGCTGGTGCTGGTCGCCATCGCGGTGGCGATGCTGGCGCTGATCCTGTCGGAATGGGTCAGCCGCGCCGTGGCAAAGCGGGTGTCGGGGATATGACGCTTTCGGTCGCCCTGGGCCACAGCTTTGCGGGTTTCACGCTGGATGTGGCGTTTGAGGCACCGCGCGGGGTGACGGCGCTGTTCGGCCGCTCCGGTTCCGGCAAATCGACGGTGATCAACGCAGTGGCGGGCCTGTTGCACCCCGACCGGGGCCGGGTGGCCAGCGACGACGTGGTGCTGCTGGACGTGGCGCAAAACATCGACCTGCCGGTCCACAAACGCCATCTGGGCTATGTCTTTCAGGAGGGCCGCCTGTTCCCGCATCTGACCGTGCGCCAGAACCTCGACTATGGCCGCTGGTTCGGGGCCAAGGCGCGGGCCGGGGATTTTGATCGCGTTGTCGCCATCCTCGGCATCGCCCGCTTGCTGCACCGCCGTCCGGCCACGCTGTCGGGCGGCGAAAAGCAGCGCGTCGCCATCGGTCGCGCCCTCCTGAGCAACCCGCGCATCCTGTTGATGGACGAACCCCTTGCCGCGTTGGACGAGGCGCGCAAGGCCGAGATTCTGCCCTATATCGAGGGTTTGCGCGATCAGATGGACATTCCCATCCTCTACGTCAGCCATTCGCTGACCGAGGTGGCGCGGCTGGCCAGCCATATCGTGGTGCTGAACGCAGGCCGCGTGGTGCGGCAAGGGCCGGTGGCAGCGGTGCTGTCCGACCCCGCCGCCGTCCCCGAACTGGGCCTGCGCGAGGCGGGGGCGTTTCTGACGGCAACGCTCGCCGCCCAGGATGCAGATGGACTGTCCCGGCTCGACACCTCGGCCGGGCCGATCTGGCTGCCCCGGATTGATGCTGCACCGGGCGCAATCCTGCGCATCCGCGTCGCCGCCCAGGATGTCATGCTGTCGCGCACAAGGCCGGAGGGCCTGTCCGCCCTGAACATCCTGCCCGCCACCGTTACGGCGCTGCGGCTGGGCGACGGGCCGGGGGCGCTGGTGCAGTTGCAGATCGGCCAAGACCTGCTGCTGGCCCGCATCACGCGCCGCTCTGCCACGGCGCTCGACCTGCAACCCGGCACCGCCGTCTTTGCCGTCCTGAAGGCGGTCGCCGTTGCCGCCGCAGATATCGGCACCCCGTAAGGCTTGCGCAATGCCGGGCGGGCTGGATCGCGCAGGCGCCGAACCCTGCCAGCGTGCCGGGCAGACTTGCGGTGGCGGCAGGATTGGCTATCTTCCTTGCCAACGCCGGGGCCGGTGGCAGGCTGTTGCAACCCGAGGAGGCGGCCGCGCCCGTGCTGTTCATGCTGACCCGACCGCGCCATGTGACACGCTGCGATCTGGTGATCCAGCCCCTGTCACTGGACCTGTAACATGACCGATCCCGCCGCGAGCCACTATCTGATCGGCGTCGATGTCGGCACCGGCAGCGCCCGCGCCGGGGTGTTCGACGCGGGCGGGCAACTGCTGGCCTCGGCCAGGCAGCCGATCACGATCTGGCACGAGGCGGGCGATCGGGTGGAGCAATCCGCCGGCCAGATCTGGGCCGCCGTCTGCACTTCGGTGCGCGAGGCGGTGGCGCGGGCCGCCATCGACCCCGCCCGCGTCGCCGGGATCGGCTTTGACGCCACCTGTTCGCTGGTGGCCGTCAAGGCGGATGGCACTCCGGTCACGCTCAGCCGCACGGGCGATCCTGCCCGCAATGTCATGGTCTGGATGGACCACCGCGCTGCGGGCGAGGCGGCAGAGATCAACGCAGGCAGCCATGCCGTGCTGCGCTATGTCGGTGGCCGCATCTCGCCCGAGATGCAGACGCCAAAGCTGCTGTGGCTCCGGCGCAACCTGCCCGCCAGCTTTGCCGCAGCGGATCATTTCTTTGATCTGGCCGATTATCTGACCTGGCGGGCCAGCGGCTCTGCCAGCCGGTCCACCTGCACCGTGACCTGCAAATGGACCTACCTCGCCCATGAAAAACGCTGGGACGCGGGTTATTTCAACGCCATCGGCCTGGGTGATCTGGTGGATGAAGGCTTCGCCCGCATCGGCACCGACATCGTGGAACCCGGCACGGCCCTGGGGCAGGGCCTGAGTGTTGCTGCGGCCAAAGACCTGGGCCTGCATCCCGGCACCGCCGTCGCGGCAGCCCTGATCGACGCCCATGCCGGCGGCATCGGCACGCTCGGGGTGCCGATCCCCGGTGCAGCCGATATCAGCAACCGGCTGGCCTATGTCTTCGGCACCTCGGCCTGCTCGCTGGCCTCGACCACCGAGCCGGTCTTCGTGAACGGCGTCTGGGGCCCCTATTTCTCGGCAATGCTGCCGGGCCTGTGGCTGAACGAGGGCGGCCAGTCGGCGGCAGGGGCGGCGATGGACCATCTGGTGACGATGCACCCGGCCTCGGCGCAGGCCGCGGCTTTGGCCAGGGCGGCGGGCCAGTCGCTGGTGGGCTGGCTTGACCACCGCGCCCTTGCCGCTTGCGCCAGTGCCGATCAGGCGGTGCATCTGGCCGGTGGCCTGCATGTGGTGCCCGAATTCCTGGGCAACCGCTCTCCTCTCGCCGATCCTGATGCGCGGGCGGTGATTGCCGGGCTGGGACTGGATGGCGGAGTTGACGATCTGACCGGCCTTTATGTCGCGGGCCTGTGCGGCATCGGCTACGGCCTGCGGCAACTGCTGGACGCCTTTGCGCTGGACGGTATCCGCATCGAAACCATTGTGGCCAGCGGCGGGGCGGCGCAAAGCGCGCTGGTCCGGCAGGTGCTGGCCGATGCAACCGGCGTTGCCGTCGCGGTGCCGCTGGCACCCGAGCCGGTGCTGCTGGGTGCCGCCATGCTGGCCGCGGTCGCCGCAGGCCACAGTGCTACGCTGGCGCAGGCGATGGCACTGATGTCCGGGGAATCGACCCTTTACCAGCCGGCTGAAGGCGCGGTCCAAACCAGGCACGCCTCCCGCTATGGCGCGTTCAAAATGCTGCAAACGGTTGGCCGACAGATCAAAGCCGCCTGAGGCCGACCAATCCGCGCCACTCACCCCTTGCCGCGCTTGCGTTGCAGGATGGATTGCGCGGTGATCAGGAGGGTCAGCGACACGGTCAGCACCATCGCGCCAATCGCGTTGATTTCCGGTGTAACCCCCCGGCGGATCGAGGAAAATATGTAGATCGGCAGCGTGGTTTCCGACCCGGCGACGAAAAACGCCACGATGAAATCATCAAAGCTGAAGGTGAAACTCAGCAGAACCCCCGCGATGATGCCCGGCAATATCTGGGGCAGGGTGACTTGCCGGAAGGTGCCGAATGGGGTGGCATACAGATCCGCCGACGCCTCGATCAGACTGCGGTCCATCCCGGCAATCCGCGCCCGCACGATGATGATCACCAGCGCCAGCGAGAACAACCCGTGCGCCGCGATCAGCGACCCCTTGCCCAAGGCCAGTTGCGGCGCACCCTGGGCCAGCGGCCACAGCGCCGCCAGCACCGGGTTCAGCGAGTTGAACAGCGTTACCAGTGCGATCAGCGTGGCAATCCCGATCACGATTCCGGGCACCATCACCGCGATATAGATCGTCCCGTCCATCACAGTCCGCGCCCGGCCCTGCATCGTTTGCAACGACAGCGCCGCCATCGTGCCGAACAGCCCGGCCAGCAGCGATGACGATGCGGCGACGATGAAACTGGTCTGCAACGCCTCCATCACGAACGGGTTGTGCAGCGCCTTGACATACCATTCCACCGAAAACCCGTTGAAGGAACTCGCACTTTTGCCGGCGCTGAAGCTGAACAGCGCGATCACCCCGATGGGCAGATAGAGAAACAGATAGACGGCAAGGGCATAAATTCGCATGGGGCGTCACATCAGCGATACGTCATCGCGCGCGCCACCCCAGCGCCGGATCAGGCGCAGGTAGATCGTCACCGTGATCAGCATGACGATCACGAGCGAGGCCGCGACCGCCGAACCAAAGGCCCAGTTGCGCGATTGCAGGAACAGATCGACCAGCGCATTGCCGACAAAGAACACCTTGCCGCCGCCCAGCATCGCCGGGATCAGATATTCGCCCATCAACAGGATGAAGACCAGCATGCAACCTGTTGCAATCCCTGGCAAGGACAGCGGCAGGGTGACGCTGAGGAACGTGCGCCACGGCGGGCAGCCGAGGTCGGCAGACGCCTCCAGCAGGCGCTTGTCCAGCCGTTCAAGACTGACATAGATCGGGAACACCATCAGCGGCAGGTAGCCGTAGACGATGCCGACCAGCACGGCGAAGGGCGTGTTGATCAGCTGCACCGTCCCCAAACCCATTCCGGCGATCAACGCCGGAATACCCTTGCCGCCGAGGATGAAAATCCACGCATAGCTGCGGATCAGGATCGAGGTCCAGAACGGCACGATCACCAGCACCAACAGCAAAAGCCGCCAGCGCGGGTCGGATTTGACGGCCAGGAAATAGGCCAGCGGATAGGCGATCAGCAGCGCCAGCAGCGTGCCTTCGGGGGCCAGCGTAATGGTATTGCGGAACGCCGCCCAGCGGGCGCCGAGGTTCAGGTAGTTGTCGAATGAAAAGCCGGGGGCGTAACCGCCCGCCGTGCTGCGGTTGCCAAAGGAAAAGATCAGGACCACCACCAAGGGCAGCACCAGCATGGTGGCAAACCACGCCGCTGCCGGGGCCAGAAACAGGGTGGTCCTGAGCTTCGGTGTCATCTCAGGCCGATTTGAACCGCGCCATCAGTTCGGCGCGGTCCGGGTTGGTCAGGGTCTGGGCCGCGCCAAACTCCAGATTGTTCAGCAGCTCCGCCGCCGGATACAGGATCGGATCGGCCAGACGTTCCGGCGTCAGCATGGCATTGACCCGGCTGTCGGCGACCGGCTGGCCGTGGAACAGCGTCTCTTTCATGTTGATCGCCGGATCGAGCAGGAAGTTGATCAGCGCATAAGCCGCCTCGCGGTGCGGCGCACCGACCGGGATGGCGTAGAAATCGCTCCAGATCTCGCCGCCTTCGCGGCCAAGGTGGTATTCAATCTCCGGCATGTCGCGGTTCAACTGCTTGCCGTCGCCGGTCCAGGCCATCGCCAGCCAGGCATCGCCGTTGCGCAACGCAGGCTGATAATCCGAGGTGATGGCAAACAGATGCGGCTTGACCGCCATCAGCAGCTTTTCGGCATCGGCCAGTTCCGCAGGCGCAACCGAGTTGAAGGAATAGCCGAAGTATTTCAGGGCATTGCCGATCGTGGTCAACTGATAGTCATGCACCGTGGTGCGGCCCGAGAATTCGGCCTGGGTGATGTCCCAGAATTCCTTCCAGCTGGTCAGCGCCTTGCCATTGTTGTTCTTGGTGTTGGTCGCCATGCCGGTGGTGCCCCAGTCTTTCGACACCGCATAGATCTTGCCATCCACCGTGCCGGGGCCGGCAAAGCGCGGATCAAACGACGCCGGGTCGTAATTGGGGATTTTCGACATGTCCAAAGGCTCGATCAGGCCCAGTTCGACATAGGTGGTGATCGTGTAATTGGTCGGCACGAACACATCCCAGCCGGTGCCGCCGGCCTGCAGTTTCGCCAGCATCTCCTCGTTGGAGCCAAAGACGTTCAGTTGCACCGCCGCCCCGGTCTTGGCCTGAAACGCGTCAAAGTTCGCCGGATCGTGATAGTTGGGCCAGCTTGACAGGATCACGCGGTCGCCGATGTCCTGCGCATAGGCACCGCGCGGCATGGCAGAGGCAAGAACGGATGTCGCCAGCCCCAGCCCGGTCACGCCCAGAAAATGGCGGCGGCTGACCGAGCCCTTGCGGTAGCGCATCAGTTCTGCGAGGAACTTTTCGGGCGTGATGTGGTCGATCTTGTCAGACATTTTGGTCTCCCCGTTTTTCATGGTTCAGTTGTTCTGCAACACCAGCGCCGACTGCGCCTTCCAGCCGGCATGGGCGGCATCGCCGGGCTGATAACTGCCTTCGGCAGCCTCGGCCTGACGCGACACCAATACCAGAAACTCACCCAGTTCGGCGCTGCGCACAAGATATTCGGTATGTTCGCCCAGGAAGATGCGGTTGACGACCTGCACCGGCACCGAAACCTCGTCCAGCGCCGCCCGCCGCAACGCGATCTGCTCGGGCCGCAGGCTGACGCTGACCTTTTCGCCCGCCACTGCAGCCACGCAGCGCCCATCTAGCCGCCGCCCGCTGGCGGCAACCGTGCCGATCCCGGCGCTGACGCTTGCCAGCACACCGTCGAAGAAGTTGGTCTTTCCCACGAAATCCGCGACATAGCGGCTGGCAGGTTGGTCATAGAGTTCCGTGGGCGAGCCGATCTGCACGATCCGCCCGCCCCGCATCACGCAGATCCGGTCGCTCATCGACAGGGCTTCTTCCTGATCATGGGTGACCAGAATAAAGGTGATCCCCAGCTTGCGCTGCAAGGTCTGCAATTCGATCTGCATGTCGCGCCGCAATTTGCGGTCGAGCGCCGACAAAGGTTCGTCCAGCAATAGCAGCTTCGGCTGGTTGATAATCGCCCGCGCCAAAGCCACCCGCTGCTGCTGGCCACCCGACATTTCCCAGATCCGGCGTGGCCCGAACCCCGGCAGGCGCACGGTATCCAGCGCCACCTCGACCTGGGCCGCAATCGCCGAACGGTCCAGTTTCGGGCGCCGCTGCCGCAACCCGTAAGAGATGTTGTCCGCCACCGTCAGATGAGGGAACAAGGCATAGTGCTGAAACACCATGTTGACCGGGCGGCGATGCGCGGGCAGCTCGTTGATCACCAGACCTTCCAGCAGCACCTCGCCACTGGTCGGTGCCTCGAACCCCGCCAGCATCCGCAGCGCCGTGGTCTTGCCGCAGCCCGACGGCCCGAGGAACGACAGAAACTCGCCGCGCTGGATGGTCAGATTCAGATCATCTGCCGCGATCACCTCGCCGAACCGTTTGGTGGCACCGCGAAAGGCGGCGATCGGGGCGGTATCTTGCGATTGGGTCATGGTGCCTTTGGGAAAGCGGGGCGCTCGCCTGACCATAGAAATCCTTGTTGAACCTGTATATACCGGAATGCGCCACCGGCCACGATCGGCGCGGCCATTGCCATCCGGCGCACGAATGGCTGCAAAAACGCCCGAGCCTCCCCCAAATCCGCGCCCCTGACCCACCACAGTCCTTGACCTGCTCTGCCGCCGGCCGCTCCTCGCCATCCCAAAACGAAGACCTGCCGGAAGCGAGCGATACGCCGTCAGCCCACCTTCACCCGGATCATGCTGTAGGAATAGGGCTTCAGCGCCAGCGTCAGCACCCCATCCGCAACCTTGGCCCCGCTGCCCTTGCGCGGCGTCACATTGGTCTGGTTGGTCGCGGTATTGACCGCCTCCAGCATCAGATGGGTCATTTCCTGATGGTCGATCACCGTGGCGCGGCCGAACCCCAGCAGGCTGATCTCGACCGGCAGGCTGTCGGTGGCATGGCGGTTGACCGCAAAGAACGTCACCGTGCCTCCCGTCTCGTCATGCACGCCGGAAATGTCCAGCCACGGCACATTGTCCGCAATATCCGCGTCATAGCCCGGGCAGGACACCGCCAGATTCAACGCCGTGCCGCGCCCGAAGATCGAGGCGAAATAATAGGGGTAATAGATCGTCTGCCGCCAGGCCGCGCCCTTGGGATCGGTCATGATCGGCGCAATCACGTTGACCAGTTGCGCGATGCAGGCGATCTTGACCACGTTCGACTTGCGGATGAAGGTGTTGAGGATGCAGCCGACCTGCAGCACATCCTCGAAATTGTAGATGTCCTCCAAGAGACGCGGCGCCGTCGGCCAGCCTTCGTTGCCGTCCAGAATGGCGCGGTCGGCCTTGTTCGAGTGATACCAGACGTTCCATTCGTCAAAGCTGATATAGACGTTGTGCTTGGACCTTTTGTTCGCCTTGACCAGGTTGATCGTCGATTCAACGGTGGTGATGTAATCCTCCAGCTTCCGGCTCAGCGCCAGATAGTTGCCGGTGTGCTTGGCCGGGTTGCGGAAATACATGTGCAAGCTGATGTGATCGACCGATTCGTAGGTGTGTTCCAGCACGATCCGTTCCCATTCCGGATAGGTCTTCATGTCGGAATTGGACGACCCGCAAACGATCAGCTCCAGCTTCTTGTCAAACGCCCGCAGGGTCTTGGCGACCTCGTTGGCCAGCCGACCATATTCCTCCGCCGTCTTGTGGCCGACCTGCCACGGCCCGTCCATCTCGTTGCCCAGACACCACAAGCGGCAATCAAACGGCTCCGCCCGGCCATTCTTGCGGCGCAGATCGCCCCAATATGACCCGAGCGGCCCGTTGACATATTCGACAAAATTCCGCGCCTCGTCCAGGCCGCGCGAGCCCAGGTTGATCGCCAGCATCATCTTGGTGCCGACCGTGTCGCACCAGTCCGAGAACTCATGCACCCCTACCGCATTGTTGTCCGAGGTGTGCCAGGCCAGGTCCAGCCGGGTCGGGCGCTGCTCGCGCGGCCCGACGCCATCTTCCCAGTTATAGGCCGACACGAAATTGCCGCCCGGATAGCGCACGTAAGGAATGTTCAGATCGCGCACCAGCGCGGCCACGTCGCCGCGCATGCCGTTCTTGTCGGCAGTCGGGTGGTCCGGCTCGTAGATGCCGGTGTAGATCGCCCGCCCCAGATGCTCCAGAAACGCCGAATAAATCCGGTCGTCGACCCTGGAAATGGTAAAGTCCTTGTGAACCGTCACCGCTGCTTTCATGCTCTCCCCCTGAGATGGCCCGAAGCGGGCCTGTCGCGTCATATCCGCAATATGGATATAGATCGGAAAAACGGAACGATAGGTCAAGGGAAAACCGCGTCAACCGGCGGTGGTGATCCGCATCACGATATCCTGATCGTAATTGCCAAAGCCGCGGCCAAAGATGTTGACGCCACCCGGATGCCGCGCCTCGCCCCGCACCCCAACCCGAAACCGGATCGAGCGGTGCTTGTCCACGTCCAGATCCTTCAGCGAAACCGGTGAGATTTTGACGCCATCGACATAGCTGCCGTCGGTCGTCATCTTCACCGTCTTCAGCATGCCGTACTGGCTGCCCTTCAGCTTCCACCAGTCGGGCGTATAAACCCCGCGTTTGTCGCCAAAATCGCCGGGGCTGGTCCAGGTGCCGACATCGACCCGATTGACCGAGAACGTGATGTCGGAAGGCCAGTTCATCGCGGTCCCCGGCACCTCCGACGACAGTTCCATCGAAAATTCCAGCGCCAGAAGATCGCCCTTCATCAGGTTGATATTATTGGGAAACTGGTATTCGACATAGCCCCGGGTGAACCAGATCAGCCCGGCGGACATCCGGCCCGGATCCAGAAACGTGTCTGGCACATCCAACAGTCCGATGATCCCTTCCCGCGAACACAGCCCGCAAGGCGCCGACAATTCGCAGGTGGTGTACAGGCCCAAGGGCATCGCCACCTCGATCGTGTTGCCGTTCGAGGCACTGGCATCCTTCTTGAACATCACCAGCACTTCATCGAACAGCGTGTGGCAGATCTTCTGGTTGCCCTTGCGCGCCCGCTGCGTCTCGGTCCGGATCAGCCCGGCCTCCTCCAGCACCTGCACATTCGACGAAACCGAACTTTGCGGCAGGCCCAGCTTGCCCGCGATCTCGTTCACATTCATCGGCCCGTGGGTGTGCAGCAGCTTCAGCACCAAGACGCGGGCCGGCGAGGCAAAGGCCTTCAACACCTCGATCCCCTCTTCGGGATCGACAATCAGGAAATTCCGGCTCATTGACACTGACTTTCAAGGGCTTTGGGTCTGAACGGCATCTATATCGGAATTTCCGGTTCAGTCAAAGGCCAAGCGCCAATCCCGCCAATTTGCCTAAATCCCCCCATTCATTTGCTCAGAAATATCCCACCGGGGTCCGGGGGTGTGAAACCCCCGGCGGCCAGCGCCAATCGCATCCGTGTCAGCCCGGCCGCGGCACCCCCACCGACCCCCTCAAACACGGCTCGCAGTCGATCTTGGCCCGCCGCGCCGCCAATGGCTTGTCGCCACGCTCCAGCAATTGCGCCACCGCCCAGCGTGCCATCTCGTCATGCGGCAGCACCATCGTCGACAGCGGCGGCTGCAGGTTCGCCACCAGATCGTCGTTGTCAAAGCCCATCACCGACATATCCTCGGGCACCCGCAGGCCCCGCGCCGCCAGCGCCTCGTAACAGCCGATCGCCACCCGGTCGTTGAAACAGAAGATCGCGGTCGGCGGCTGGGCCAGGTCCAACAGCTGCAAGGTCCGCTCGCGCCCCGAGGCCACGGTCCAGGCCGGACCCACCAGCAACGCCGGATCAAACCGCACGTCATGCGAGGTCAGCGCCCGCCGGTACCCCAGGGCCCGGTCCCGCGCCGCCTCGCCCCAGTCCTCGCCGGCCAGATGGGCGATGCGGCGATGCCCCGCGCCAATCAAAACCTCGGTCGCGGCAAAGCCCGCCGTCACATCGCCCGGCGTCACCGACGCAAACTGCCGCGCCTTGTCGTGGCAGTTCAGCAGCACCACCGGCAAGCCCGCCAGCCCGGCAGGGGGCTGCACCATGCGTGTCACCAGCGTCGCATACAAAACCCCGACCAGCCCGGTCGCCGCCAGCACCTGCAGGGCGGCCTGTTCCATCGCCGGGTCCGACCCGGTGCAGAACGTCGCCACCACGCAGCCCTGCGCCGCCGCCGCCAGCCTTGCACCGTCGATCAGCGGCGCCGCAAACGGTGTGCCGGTCACATCGTCGATCAGCATCCCGATCACGCGGGTGTCGAGTGCCCGACCCGCCAGCGCCCGACCTGCCAGCCCACCACGGCCATAGCCCAGCCCCTCTGCCAATGCCTTGACTCGCGCCCGCGTCGCCGCCGACACCCGCGCATTCGGCACCTCGTTCAGCACCAGCGACACCGTGGCCTGCGACACCCCGGCGACCTGGGCGATGTCGTTCATCGTGGCGCGTTTGGTCATGCTCTGCCCCGGTTCTTTCCTGCCGATCCTGGCACGACTCACTTGTCACAGCCTATCAGGATGGCTACTGATAATAATTATAACTGATTTCTTTGGCAGAGGGTGTCCATGTCAGGTGCTAGGGCCTCCGGGGCGCGTTTGGTGCAATCGCTGGATGGCGAATGGCAGTTTCGCCATGAAACCGACACCGAGTCCCGGATCGCCACCGTGCCCCTGCCGTGGCAGGCCAGTTTTGCCGATCTGCGCCAGACATCTGGCCGGGCCACCTACAAGCAGCGCTTCGCTTGCCCGGCCAAGGTCGATGGCAAGGAAACCGTTCTGCGCTTTGGCGCCGTCAGCTACCTGGCCGAAGTGCGGGTGAACGGGGTCGCGGTGGGGTCGCATGAAGGCGGCTATCTGCCCTTTGACTGCGTGATCCCGCCCCACCTGCTGAACGCGGTGAATGAGGTAGAAGTGTCGTGCCTGTTGCCCGACGGTAGCCCAAACCCCGAAGGCATTGATTTCGCAGAAATTCCGCATGGCAAGCAAAGCTGGTATGGCCCGATCGGCGGCATCTGGCAGTCGGTGACGCTGGAAACCCGCGATCCCGCCCGGCTGGAACATTGCGCGATCACCGCCGATCTGGCCACCGGGCAGGTCGCGCTGCGCCTGACGCTGCCGGAAGCCGCGCTCGGGGCCACCGCCGAATTGAAAATCACCGGTCCGGATGGCAAGACCGCCGCCACCGGCAAACTCGCCGTGACCGGAACCGAGGTTGCTGGAAAGTTGACCATTTCGCCGGTCCTGCCGTGGTCGCCGGACGCCCCCAACCTATACGTGCTGGACGTGGTGATCGTGCGGGGCAGCGTGTTGGACCGCACCAGTCACCGCTTTGGCTTTCGCAACATCGAGGCGCGGGATGGCCGCATTCTGATCAACGGCCAGCCGTTCTACATGCGCGCGGCTCTGGACCAGGATTACTACCCGGAAGGCATCTGCACCCCGCCCTCACTTGCCTTCCTCGAAGATCAACTGATGAAGGCCAAAGCCTTGGGCCTGAACATGCTGCGCTGCCATATCAAGATCCCCGACCCGCGCTATTACGAGGTGGCCGACCGTCTGGGCATGCTGATCTGGACCGAGATTCCCAATGTCGGCACCTTCACCGCAGCCTCGGCGCAGCGGATGCGCGCCACGATGCAAGCGATTCTGGCGCGGGACGGCAACCATCCCTGCATCGTGATCTGGACCCTGATCAACGAAGACTGGGGCATTCGGCTGTGCGACGATCCGGCACATCGGGCGTGGCTGAAAGAAACTTTCGACTGGCTCAAGGCGCTGGACCCGACCCGGCTGGTGGTCGACAATTCGCCCTGCAACGGCAATTTCCATGTCAAAAGTGATCTCGATGATTTTCATTATTACAAGTCCGTGCCCGAACGCCGCGCCGAATGGGATGCGCTTACCCGCGAATTTGCCGGTGGCGCCGATTGGACCTATACCCCGTTCGGTGATGGCGTGCGGACTGGGAAAGAACCCAAGATCGTCTCGGAATTCGGCACCTGGGGTCTGCCCGACCCGGCCAAGGTTGAACTGGGCGGGGCAGAGCCGTGGTGGATGGAAACCGGTCAGGGCTGGGGCGATGGTGCCGCCTATCCCCATGGCATCCAGGCGCGGTTTGCCGGGTTGGGCCTTGGGTCGGTCTTTGGCAATTTCGAGAGTTTCATCACCCAGGTGCAGTGGTATCAATTCGCCAATCTGAAATACCAGATCGAGGTGATGCGGTCGTATCCGCAGATCATGGGCTATGTCATCACCGAATTCACCGATGTTCATTGGGAGTCCAATGGACTTCTGGATATGAACCGCAATCCCCGGGTCTTCCATTCCCGCTTTGCCGACATCAACGCCGATACCGTCATCGTGCCACGCGCCGCGCGCTATTCCGGTGTGGCGGGCCGCGACTATGCCTTTGGTCTGGCGATCTCTACCGGGGGCAGAGCACTTGCTGCCTCGGTTCTGAAGTGGCGGGCCGAGACCGGCGAGGCGGGTGAAATCAACGTGCCCGCAACCCCGGCGCTGGATGTGGCCGAACGTGGCAACGTCCGCTTTGCCTTGCCCAAAGGCGACGGCAACCGCATGTTGAAGGTGGATCTGACCCTTGTCGAGACTGGCAAGACCATCGCCCACAATACCCTAGACATCGCGGTTTACCTGCCGCGTCGCACCAGCCACCTGCCCTCCATCGGCAGCCGCGACCGCGCTTTGGCCGATTACGCCCGCGATCTGGGTTATAAAGTCACCTCCCCGGAAACCGCCGACATCACCTTGTCGCGTGGCCTTGATCCGCTTGACATCACCCGACTGCAAGCCGGTGCGCGCTATCTGGTTCTGGCCGATGGCACCGAGAAAACTCAAGGAAACCTGCGGGTTGACACCCGTGGCCGCGAACAGCCCTTCCTCAGCATCGTCGACGATGTGCCGGGCATTCCGATCGGCCCCGATGGCGTCTTGCCCAATATCTCGCTGATCGCCCGGCACGGCACCATGTGGCGCGGCGACTGGATCGCGGGCTTCTCGTGGATCCGGCGGGACGGCGTCTTTGCCGACATGCCGGGCGGGCCGCTGATCGACCTGTCGTTTGACCGCGTCGTGCCGCATCATGTGATGACCGGCTTTCGCAACTGGGAATACGGCGGCCCGGTCCATGCTGCCATCGTCGTCGGCTGGGTCCACAAACCCGCCGCCCTGATCGCCGAACGCCGGGTGGGTAAAGGCGGCCTTGTCGCCACCACCTTCCGCCTGTTGACCGAGGCAGCAAGCGAAGACCCGGTGGCGGGCTACCTGTTCGACGCGCTGACCCGGCTGACGTCCGACATCCGGACCGAAACCTGAGGACGATACTATATCATGCAGGCGGATACATATCCGATAAATGGTTGACAACACTTCGCCGGGTTTCATAGGCTGGGACGACATGGGGGAGGGGAGGAAGCGTCGTTCGCGGCGTCTCTGTTCCAAGGATACTTGCTGTTCGGAATGACCCGCTTGCGTGCGCCCGCAGGATGGTCTGGCTACATGGCGCTCGGGGCGCAGGCCCCATCGGGAGGATAAAAACGACATGAGAAATTCACTCAAGGCGGCCATATTGGCGACGGTCATGGCGGCGACCGGCGCTCAGGCCAAGGAAACCGTGGTCTGGTGGGACTTCCTCGGCGGCGGCGACGGCGTCCGGATGAAGAAACTGCTGGAGGACTTCAACGCCGAACACAAGGACACCATCGAAATTCAGGCGACCACGTTGGAATGGGGCACGCCGTTCTACACCAAGGTCCAGACCGCCGCCGCCGTGGGCGAAGGCCCCGACATGATGACCTACCACCTGTCGCGCCTGCCGCTTGGCGTCTCGACCGGCACGCTTGCCGAAATCACTGATGCCGATCTGGCCACGGTTGGCCTTGCCCCCACCGACTATGCAACCGCGAACTGGAATGCGGCGCATGTCGGTGGCAAACTCTATGCCGTGCCCTTCGACATGCACTCCATCGTGCTTTACTACAACAAGGACATGCTGGACAAAGCTGGCCTGATCGGCGCGGACGGCCTGCCCACTGGGCTCGACGGTATCGACAACTTCAACGCCGCCCTGAAGAAACTGCAAGCCGGTGGCGTGCAATACGGCCTGTCGATCCATGACGCCGCAGGCGACAGCATGTGGCGCATCTTCTATTCGCTGTTCGGCCAGCAGGACGGCAAGTTCCTCGACAACGGCAAGTTCCTCGACGGCGACAACCTCGACAAAGCCGTGAAAGCTACAACCGTCATCGCCAACTGGGTCAAGGACGGTTTTGCCCCGGCTTCGACCGAATATCCGGCCTCGATTGCCCTCTTTACCGGCGGCAAAGCTGCGTTCCACATCAACGGCGTCTGGGAAGTGCCGACCTTCACCGACCTGAAAGCCAAGGGCGAGTTGTTCAACTGGGGTGCCATTCCGCTGCCGACCTTCTTTGACCACCCCGCCACCTGGGCCGACAGCCACTCTTTCGCCATTCCGAACAATGTCGGCAAGCCGATGACCCCGGAAAAGAAAGCAGCCGTGCTGGAAGTCATCGCCTGGATGAACAAGAATTCGACCTTCTGGGCGACCGCTGGCCACCTGCCTGCCTATATCCCGGCGCGCGACAATGCCGAATTCAAGGCGATGAAGCCGAACTCTGACTATGCCAAACTGGCTGACACCGCCGTCTTTGACCCGGTCTCGGTTCTGGCCGGTGTTGCCTCGCCGGTCTATGACGCCGCCGGCAACTTCCTGATGCCCGCCGTCAATGGCGAGATGGAGCCGCAGGCCGCGATGGAAGGCATGCGGGACGACTTGCAAGGCCAGGTCGAGTAACCCTGCAAGACCAAACCGGCCGGTGACGTTGGTTTCACCGGCCGGGATTTCTTCAGTTCAGGCATAGGTCGCACATGGGTAACTACCGAAGGTCAGAGGTCTTGACGGCGCTGGTTCTGCTGACGCCGTTCCTGGTGGTCTATGGCGTGCTGTTCATCTATCCGACCGTGAAGATGGTCCTGCTGACCTTCACCAAAGCCCCGCTGATCGGCGCAGGTGAATGGATCGGTTTTGGCAATTATACCAAACTGTTCAAGGATCGCCTGTTTGGTGTCGCCGTCTGGAACACGCTGTATTTCGTGTTGCTGTCGGTGATCCCCTCCACTCTGCTGGGTCTGATCATTGCCCTAGGCGTCAACCGGCTGAAAGGCTGGTGGCAAAGTGCGGTGCTGGCCGCGTTCTTCGTGCCCTATATCCTGCCGGTATCGGTGGTGTTCCGCATCTGGGGCTGGATGCTGGACAGCCAGTTCGGCATTTTCCAATACCCGATCGCCGCGATCTTTGGCGCGAATGTCCCGATCTTCCGCACCCTGCCGTTGTTCATGCCCGCCGTGGCCTTCATCACTGTCTGGTGGCTGGTCGGCTTCAACGTGCTGCTGTTCATCGCCGGTCTGCGCAACATCAGTTCCGAGATTTACGAGGCGGCGGCGCTGGACGGCGCCACCCGCTGGCAGTCGTTCCGCCGCATCACCTGGCCGCTGGTCTGGCCGGTCACCGTGCTGGTGGCGACGATCCAGCTCATCCTGCAATTGAAGATCTTCGATCAGGTCTATCTGTTCGCGCAAGGTGGCCGGGTGGATGCGACCCTGACGATGGTGCAGTTCATCTACCGCGCCGCATTCCAGAAAAATCAGGGCGGCTATGGCGCGACCGCCTCGCTGGTACTGTTTGCGCTCATTGTGGTCGTGTCGGTGCTGCAATATCAGTTGACCCGGGCGCGGGGGCTGAAATGAGCGACACCTCCGCCACCCTCGCGCGGCTGCAACGGATCAACCGGATCGGGGCCGCGATCAGCCTCCTGACCGTGCTGGCGGCGATCTTCTGGGCCTTCCCGATCTATTGGGCGCTGGTGACAACCTTCAAGCCCGAACAGGATGTGGTGCGCTCCGGCATCGAGTTCTGGCCCCGGCGTTTTACCTTCGACGCCTATTATCAGGTGCTGTTCCAGACCAAGCTGGGCCTGTGGTATCTGAACTCGCTGGCGACCTCGCTGGCGGTGACGCTGCTGGTGCTGGTGATGAGCGCTGCGGCGGGCTATGCGATCAGCCAGATGAATTTCCCCGGACGCCGCGCCTTGTGGTGGGTGATCCTCGCCAGCTTCATGGTGCCGATCCCGGCGCTGATCGTGAACCATTTCATCCTGATGGCGCAGTTC
>JAYUGA010000320.1:0-2876 GCA_043738565.1 Rhodobacterales bacterium | reverse complement strand
GCAATCGCATGCAGCGCGCCGCCGATGACCTGCAGCGTGATCGGATCAATGGTTTTGCTCATGGCTCAGTTCCCTTCCACGTTGCGGCTGATCACGATATCCCCCAGACGCATCACCAGTGCGGTGTAGCCCTTGGGGATCACGGTGGTGGAATTTTGCTGGGTGACGATGGCAGGCCCGGTCACCACATCATCGGCCTTCAGTTTGCTGCGGTCAAAGCGCGGGGTTTCCAGCGTCTGACCATCGTCGAAGGTGGTCAGGCGGGAATACAGCGCGGCCTCTGACGGGTTCCGGCGCCCGCCCTTTTCCAACGGCGGCAGGCGCAGGGTGTCAGCCAAGGCGGTGCCGATCACGCGCAGGGTGACAACCTCCACCGCCTGATCCTCGAACGCATGGCCGTATTCGGTGCGGTGCACGGCATAGAACGCCCGCGCCACGCCATCCGCCGAGGCGGCGGTAAACGGCCCCTCCGGCACATCGACGCGTAACTCGAACCCTTGGCCGACATAGCGGCATTCCGCGATGCGAGAGAAGCGATGGGCGGCGGCGGGGATACCGTCGCTGTCCAGTTGCGCCTTGGCTTCGGCCTGCAGCTTGTCAAAAATCGCGCCGAGGTTGGCGAAGGTGCCGGTATCCCCCGCCTGCAGGATCGCCAGCGCCGACCGGGTGAATTCATAGCGCGGTTCGGTGACCAAAAGCCCCATCGCCGCCGTTATGCCGGGGTGTAGCGGAGAAATCACGTTCTTCGCCCAGATCGCCTCGCCCAGCGCCACACCGTGCAACGGCCCGGCACCGCCAAAGGCCATCAGGCTGAAGCCCCGCGGATCAATCCCCCGCGCGACCGAGTTCGACGCAATCGCCAGCGCCATGTGGTTGTTGATGATCCGCAGCACGCCCAAGGCGGCGTCTTTGACCGACAGGCCCAAAGGCTCCGCCAACTTGGACCGGATCGCCGCTTCCGACAAAGCCGGATCAATCTTCAACCCACCGCCCAGAAACTGCTCGGGGTCCAGACGGCCCAGCACGACCTGCGCGTCGGTCACGGTCGGTTCCACCCCGCCTTTGCCATAGCAGGCCGGCCCCGGCTCTGCCCCGGCAGAGCGTGGGCCGACGCGGAAGGCCCCGCCGCTGTCGACATAAGCGATAGAACCGCCGCCCGCCCCGATGGCGTCAATGTCGATCATTGGCACCAGCACCGGCATTTCGGCCACTTCGGTATCACGCGGGTTCTTGATGGTAAGTTGACCGTCGCGGATGACCGAGATATCGGCAGAGGTGCCGCCGATGTCGATGGTGATCACCTGACCCTGACCGCAAGCCTCACCGGTCCAGCGCCCGCCGATCACGCCACCCGCCGGGCCAGACAGCAGCAACCCGACCGGGTTCTTGCTGGCCTGTTCTACCGTGGAAACCCCGCCATTCGACTGCATCATCCGGACATAGGCATTCACCCCCGCCTCGCGCAGACGCCGTTGCAAATTGTCCAGATACCCCGCCGTGCGTGGCCCGATATAGGCGTTCATCGCGGCGGTTGAGAACCGCTCATACTCCCGCATCGTGTTCACCACTTCGCAAGAGGCGCAGATAAAGGCATCGGGCATGACGCGCTTGACGATTTCCTTGGCCATCAACTCGTGGTCGTTGTTGAGGAAGGAAAACAGGAAACCGATGACCACCGCCTCCAACCCGCGCTGCGCGAAAAGTTCGGCGGCCTGTTCAACCTCGTCCAAATTCAGCGGGGTTTCCACCAAACCTGTCGGCGGCATGATCCGTTCGGTCACCGCAATCCGGTTGCGACGCTTGATCAGCGGGGCGCTTTGCCACGGCACGTCAAATTGCAGTGAGAAGTTGTGCGGCCTTTTGTGCCGCGCCATGTGCAGGATATCGCGGAAGCCCTTGGTGGTGATCATCCCCACGTCTGCCCCGTCACGTTCAATGACGATGTTGGTGGCGACCGTGGTGCCGTGAAACAGCGCGTCGATCTGGCCGGGCTGGATGCCCGCGATGGCGCACAGCTCTACCACGCCCTGCATTACGCCGATGGATTGGTCCTTGGGCGTGCTGGACACCTTGTGCACAAAAACCTGCTGGCGGCCGTCTGCCCCCACCGCCTCTAGCACGAGGTCGGTGAAGGTGCCGCCCACGTCAACGCCTACCCTGATCATCCTTGCACCCCTGTCGTTGAAGGCCCAGCTTGTCGCAGGCCAATTCTTTGTTGATATGCGTTATTTCCAAGAGGCTTGCGCCTCCATGCACAGACGGCCATCGGCGGCGGCGGTCCACAGGTGCAGGCCATCGTCGCGCTCTGTCGCGTTCACCGTGAAGGCCGCGCCGTCGATCAGCGGGCTGATGCCGCGATAATCAAACGTCTGCGGCGGCGCGCCGCGCAATCTTGCGGCATATTCCAGCATCATCGTGGCCTGCAGAGGGCCATGGACGACAAGGCCGGCATATCCCTCGGCCTTGATGGCGTGGTCGCGGTCGTAATGGATGCGGTGGCCATTGAAGGTGATGGCGGAGTAGCGAAACAGCAGGACCGGATCGGCCATCACGCTATAGGACCAGCGCGCTTTGGGCGCTTGCGGGATCACTGGGGCCGGGGCGTCCGGGTTGCGCGGGGCACGATAGACGATGTCGTGCCGTTCGCTCACCACCAGCCCCTGTGGTCCGTTGAAGGCATGGTCCACCGTCACAAAGCACAAGGCCCCGCTGCGCCCGGTTTTCAGCACCACATCGCGGACGGTCGATTGCCGCGTAACCACGTCACCCACATGGAACCGCCCGCGCAGGTCGATCTGCCCGCCCGCCCACATGCGGTGCGGCAACGGCACCGGCGGTAGCAAGCCGCCGCGTTTGGGATGCCCGTCCAGCCCCAG
>JAYUGA010000319.1:0-2890 GCA_043738565.1 Rhodobacterales bacterium | reverse complement strand
CGCCAATCACATATTCCGGCGCATCATGCAGCAGCGCCGCCAGCCGCCACTTCGCAGGCGGATCGCCCAGCCGTCCGTAAATCTGTTCCACCAGCAGCGAATGCTCTGCCACCGAATACGGCCAATCCCCCCGGGTCTGGCCATTCCACCGCGCCACAAACGCCAGCCCGTGCGCGATATCCTCGATCTCGATATCTACGGGAGTCGGGTCCAGCAGGTCCAGCCTGCGCCCCGAAAGCATCCGTTGCCATGCGCGTGGTTGTTTCATCCCCAGCCTCGGTTGCTGAACTGCCTCTGCAATGCTATCTGCCCCGCAACCCATTATTCAAGGAGCGCGGCACATGCCGAAGGATTACATCGTCAAGGATATCTCCCTGGCCGAATTTGGTCGCAAGGAACTGGTCATCGCCGAAACCGAAATGCCCGGCCTGATGGCCCTGCGTGAGGAGTTCGGGCCCACCAAGCCGCTGCAAGGCGCCCGCATCGCAGGCAGTCTGCACATGACGATCCAGACCGCGGCGCTGATCGAAACCCTGACCGCCCTTGGTGCCGATGTGCGCTGGGCGTCGTGCAACATCTTCTCGACCCAAGACCACGCCGCCGCCGCCATCGCCGCCACCGGCACCCCGGTCTTTGCCATCAAAGGTGAAACGCTGGAGGATTACTGGACCTACACCGACAGGATCTTCGGTTTTGGCGGGCCGGACGGCACCTGCAACATGATCCTCGACGATGGCGGCGACGCCACGCTGTATATCCTGATGGGCGCGCGGGTCGAGGCGGGCGAGACTGACCTGATCGCCGTGCCCACCTCGGACGAGGAGGTTTGCCTGTTCAACCAGATCAGGAAACGCCTGAAATCCTCGCCCGGCTGGTTCACCAAACAGCGTGCTGACATCAAGGGCGTCAGTGAAGAAACCACCACCGGCGTCCACCGCCTGTATGACCTGCACAAGAAGGGTCAACTGCCGTTCCCGGCGATCAACGTCAACGACAGCGTCACCAAGTCGAAGTTCGACAACAAATACGGCTGCAAAGAATCGCTGGTCGATGGCATCCGCCGCGCCACCGACACCATGATGGCCGGCAAGGTTGCCGTGGTCTGCGGCTATGGCGATGTCGGCAAAGGTTCTGCTGCCTCGTTGCGCGGTGCCGGTGCCCGGGTCAAAGTCACCGAAGTTGACCCGATCTGCGCGTTGCAAGCCGCGATGGACGGCTACGAAGTCACCCTTCTGGAGGATGAAGTCGCCAATGCCGACATCTTCATCACCACCACCGGCAACCGCGACGTGATCCGCATCGAGCATATCCGCGCGATGAAGGATATGGCGATTGTCGGCAACATCGGCCACTTCGACAATGAAATTCAGGTCGCCGCCCTGCGCAATCACAAATGGACCAATATCAAGGAACAGGTCGACATGATCGAAATGCCCAACGGGCACCGGATCATTCTCTTGTCGGAAGGCCGCCTTCTGAACCTCGGCAACGCCACCGGCCACCCCTCCTTTGTGATGAGCGCCTCTTTCACCAATCAGGTGCTGGCCCAGATCGAGCTTTGGACCAAGGGTGCCGACTATGCGCCCGGCGTCTATATCCTGCCCAAGGCGCTGGATGAAAAAGTCGCCCGCCTGCACCTGAAAAAAATCGGCGTCAAACTGACCGAACTGCGGAAAGACCAGGCCGACTATATCGGCGTCAAGGTCGAAGGCCCGTTCAAATCGGAACACTACCGCTACTGACCCGCCCAACCGCAAACCCCAGGGCCGGGCACGCGCCGGGCCTTGGGTGCATTCAAGGGGAAGGCGGCCCAACATTTCCCTTTGTGCCGCCCCGCGCTTCGCCTAGTCTTTCCCCGCAACCGACGCCTTTTGTAACGCGCCGGCAGGGACAGTTCACAACAAAGGGAGTGAAAAATGGGTAAGCGCGACGATTTGATTGCCAAATATGCCGAAGATCTGAAGAATAAATGCAAGGTCAACCCGGATATGGCGCTGTTGACCAAAGTCGCCATCGGCTGCGGTCCGGCCATTTACGACAACGACGCCTCAATCGTCGCGGGCGCAGACGCCAGCGAGATCGAGACGATCAAGAAGAATTTCCTGATCAAGAAACTCGGGCTGCCCGACGGCCCGAAGCTGGACGCAGCGCTCAGCGCCGTGATCGACACCTATGGCCGGTCGGAACGCAGCAAATATCGCGCCGTGGTCTATTACATGCTGACCAAGCATTTCGGCAAAGAGGCCGTCTACAAATAAGCCGCGCCACCCGCCATTTTCACCGCCCTGAAGTTCAGCCCTGGGCGGTGTGCGCCGATACGCCATCGCCGCCTGCCATCCGTCATGCCGCGTGATTGCCTGGCCCTATCCCCGGCATTGCATCAAGTTTTCGCAGCTTAACCTTTGCGCCGCCCAGCGATTCTGGCCTATGGTAAGCGCAAGGACATCATGTCCCGGACCTTTATCAGACACGTGTGGTGCTATGGGAGCACGTGGGGTGGATGGGGGTTCCGTAGGGGTGCGGACCCCCATTTTCATAGCCCCAATTTCAGAACAGCGTCAAAACCATGCCCATCAGGGTGCAGCCGATGATGCTGTTGACGCCGTCCAGCGCCGTCAGCCGATAGGGCCGCCCCGCAAAGGCATAGTTCATTGCGACCCAGGGCGTGATCAGGAAGGCGCCGATCCCAAAACCGCCCATGATCCCCTCGGGCAGCGTGTCCAGCCCCGACCTGGCAAAGACGTGCCGCATCATGCCCGCCACCACCAGCTCGGCCACAAAGCCCACGACATAGGTGTCCCATCCCGGATGATCACATATCCCCTCGTCGATCTGCGTTTTTCATGGCAAGATCGGTTCTGCGGGACATTCGAAGCGGGGTGCGGACATG
>JAYUGA010000318.1:0-20466 GCA_043738565.1 Rhodobacterales bacterium | reverse complement strand
TGCAGGCCGATGCGGCGGTGTTCCGCACCGACAAGACGCTGGCGGAAGGTGTGGCCAAGATGGCGGCGGTGGCGGGCAAGATGGCGGATATTCGCGTTACCGACCGCTCGTTGGTGTGGAACAGCGATCTGATGGAGACGCTGGAGCTGACCAACCTGATGCCGAATGCGCTGGCGACGATCGTGGCGGCCGAGGCGCGGAAAGAGTCGCGCGGGGCGCATGCGCATGAGGATTATCCGGCGCGGGATGACGTGAACTGGCGCAAGCATTCGCTGGCCTGGGTCGATGGGGTCAAGGTGAGGCTGGGGACGCGGCCGGTGCATCTGGACCCGCTGACGACCGAGGCGGACGGCGGGATCAGTCTGAAGCGGATCGCGCCCAAGGCACGGGTTTACTGATGGTGGATGCGAGCTATTCCGGCACGCCTCTGGCGAAAAAGCTGGGGTTGAAGGACGGGCAGGCGGTGGCATTTGTCGCTTTGCCCGACAGCCTGCACGGCCTGACCGAAGTCCGCGCCTTTCGCCGGATCGAGACGACGCCGGATTGGCGGGCGCTGCCGGAAGGGGCGCGGGATGTGATTCATCTGTTCACCAAATCCGCCGCCGAGGTGGTGCAAAGCCTGCCGGTGCTGCGCGATCTGATCGAGCCGGATGGGATGATCTGGGTGTCGTGGCCCAGGAAGGCGTCCAGGGTGCCGACCGATGTGACCGAGGATGTGATCCGCAACCGGGCGCTGGCCGATGTGCTGGTCGATGTGAAGGTCTGTGCCGTGGACGCGGTGTGGTCGGGTCTGAAACTGGTGGTGCGCGTCGAGGCGCGTGCCCAACATCTGAACGCGAGGACCAAGGTATGAAATCGTTCCTGATGACCGCTGCAATGGTGCTGAGTGCTTGCGACCCGCAGGTGATGGCCGACAAGGCGATTGCCCGCACCGCCGAAACCGTGATTTCCCCGGTGGTCGGTCAGGCCGCCACCAGCTGCATCGTGGGCAACGCCTCGCCCGAGGAGTTGCGGGCTTTGGCGGTGGATGTGGGGGTCGAGGCGGGAAGCACGACCGTGGCCAATATCCGCGCCATCGCCAGCCGACCCGCCACGCGGGCCTGCCTGGCCAGTGCCGGACTGCCGCCGGTGCAGTTGTGATGCGCACCGCCACCCTCGCCCTGCTGGCCCTCGGGGCCTGCGCCCCAATTCCGGTGGTTGAGGCCGAACGCATCTGCATCCCGGATGCGCAGGCGGCCCAGCATCCGCGCGGCACGGTGGGCTTTGGCATCGACAGTCAGGGCCGCGCCGCCGCCAATCTGGAGATCGGGATTTCGTCGGATTTCCTGACTGGTCGCGACCCGGATGCGGTTTACAATGCCTGTGTCCGCCAGCGCTCGGGCCAGATGCCGACGCGGCCGTTTTCCTCGCTGCCCGAAGCGCAAAGCTGATCCGAAAGGCCCTTAGTCATGGTTCAATTCACCCTGCCGAAGAATTCGAAGATCCGCACCGGCAAGACCTGGCCCAGACCGGATGCCCAGAACGTGCGCAAGTTCCTGATCTATCGCTGGAACCCGGATGATGGCGAAAACCCGCGGGTGGACACCTATTTTCTGGATATGGACAAATGCGGGCCGATGGTGCTGGACGCGCTGATCAAGATCAAGAACGAGGTCGATCCGACCCTGACCTTCCGCCGGTCGTGCCGCGAGGGGATTTGCGGCTCGTGTGCGATGAACATCGGCGGGATCAACACGCTGGCCTGCATCTTCGGACTGGACGAGGTGAGGGGCGACGTGAAGATCTATCCGCTGCCCCATATGGCGGTGGTCAAGGATCTGATCCCCGACCTGACCCATTTCTACGCCCAGCATGCGTCGATCATGCCTTGGCTGGAAACCAAAACCAACACGCCTGCGAAAGAATGGCGGCAGTCGATTGACGACCGGGCCAAGCTGGACGGGGTTTATGAATGCGTGATGTGCGCCTGTTGCAGCGCGGCGTGCCCAAGCTATTGGTGGAACAGCGACAAATTTCTGGGGCCGGCGGCCTTGTTGCATGCCTATCGCTGGATCGTCGATTCGCGGGACGAGGCGACCGGGGAGCGGCTGGACGGGCTGGAAGACCCGTTCAAGCTGTACCGCTGCCACACGATCATGAACTGCACCAAGACCTGCCCCAAGGGGTTGAACCCGGCCAAGGCAATTGCCGAGATCAAGGCGATGATGGTGGAGCGGGTGGTTTAGCGGGTCAGCCGCTTTGGCCACGTCCTGACCGGCACTACTATACAGGGCCGCAGTTTCCCGCTATGTGCCGCCTTCACGGCCCAAGGATTCCGGGACGCAGGGGCGAGGAGGCCACTGCCGATAGGGGAATGAGGTGCCGGGACCAAGGTGCTTCACGGGCGCGGGCCGCCCCTATCAGGAACAGACATGACCGATCTTCAAATTGCCGGGCCGTTGGCCGCGGCCCTGGCGTCCAAGGGTTACGAGACCCTGACGCCGGTTCAGAATGCCATGCTGGCTGCCGAAGTGGCGGGGCGCGACCTGTTGGTTTCGGCCCAGACCGGCTCGGGCAAGACCGTGGCCTTTGGCATTGCCATTGCCGATGAATTGCTGCGCGGCGCGGAGCAATTGCTGTATGCCGACACGCCGATGGCTTTGGTGATTGCACCGACTCGAGAGCTGGCCTTGCAGGTCGCACGCGAGCTGGAATGGCTGTATCAGGGCGCTTCGGCGCGGATTGCGACCTGCGTGGGCGGCATGGATTACCGCACCGAAAAGCGCAGCCTGGACCGCGGGGCGCATATCGTGGTCGGCACGCCGGGGCGGCTCAGGGACCACATCGAGCGCAAGAGCCTTGATCTGAGCGGCCTGCGCGCGGCGGTGCTGGACGAGGCGGACGAGATGCTGGACCTGGGGTTCCGCGAGGATCTGGAGTTCATCCTGGGCATGGCCCCGGCGGAGCGCCGCACGCTGATGTTTTCGGCCACGGTGCCGAAAGAGATTGCCAAGCTGGCCGAGGAGTTTCAGCGCGATGCCTTGCGCATCCAGACCCAGGGCGAGGCGCGGCAACATGTGGATATTAATTATCGCGCGATCTCGGTGGCGGTGCGCGACCGGGAACACGCGATTTTCAACCTGCTGCGCTACTATGAATCCACGGCGGCCCTCGTGTTCTGCAAGACGCGGGCCAATGTGAACCACCTGTTCGCGCGGATGAGCAATCGCGGCTTCAAGGTGGTGGCCTTGTCGGGGGAATTGTCGCAATCCGAGCGGACCCACGCCTTGCAGGCCCTGCGCGACGGGCGGGCGCAGGTCTGCATTGCGACCGATGTGGCGGCGCGCGGGATTGACCTGCCGGGGCTGGATCTGGTGGTGCATGCCGATCTGCCGTCAAATTCCGAGGTATTGCTGCACCGATCGGGCCGCACCGGGCGGGCGGGCAACAAGGGTGTCTCGGCGCTGATCGTGGTGCCTGCCGAGTTCAAGAAGGCGCAACGCCTGCTGCAAGGCGCCAAGGTCGTGGCGGAATGGGCCAAGCCGCCGTCGGCGGATGATGTGCAGGAGCGCGACGATCTGCGACTGCTGGACCACCCGACTTTGGCGGTGGAGGCGGGCGATGAGGCCGATCTGGCGGCGACCTTGCTGAGCCAGTATGGGCCCGAGCATGTCGCGGCCGCGTTCATCCGGCTGTGGCGCGAGGGGCGGTCGGCACCCGAGGTGCTGTCGGACAATCTGGCGGTGCCGGAGAATGTGGCGCCTCGGGAGCGGGGGGAGTTCGGGCCTTCGGTCTGGTTCCAGTTGTCGGTGGGGCGGTCTGGCCGGGCCGAGGCGCGCTGGCTGTTGCCCAAGATTTGCGAAGCCGGCGGGATCACCAAGGATGGCATTGGCGCGATCCGGGTGCAGGACGAGCGGACTTTCGTGCAGATCCTGACTGCGGTGGCGGGCAAGTTCGGGCAAGGGGTGGAACTGGAATCCGGCGTGACGATGACGCGGATCGAGGGTGAGCCGGAACTGGACCGGCCAGAGCGCAAGCCGTCGTCGAAGCCGGAGCGCACGGCGCCGGTGGTAGCGCGGGTGGTGCGGGATGAGCCGGCGCGCGAGAAGCCCGCGTATGTGCCGAAACCGGCGCGGGTCGTGGAGGATGAGGTTGCGGTTGCACCGACGCCTGATGTCAAGCGCGACGAGCCCAAACCCTATGCCGTGCGCGCCGAGGCGGAGCGCAAGCCTTATGTGAAATCCGCGCCGCGCGGGGCGGGGGAAGCCGGGCCTTATGCGGCGACTGAAAAGAAGCCTTACGGGAAGCGCGACGATGCCAAGCCCTATGCGCCCAAGATTGCCGGGGAGCGGGCGCCCCATGCCAAGAGGGAGGATTCCAAGCCCTATGCACCGCGTGATGCGGGGGCGAAGAAGCCCTATGTGAAGCGGGACGACGCCAAGCCCTATGCGGGCAAGCCGGAGGGCGAGCGCAAGCCCTATGCGCCCCGGGGTGAAGCGAAGCCTTACGCACCACGGGGCGAGGGCAAGACTTACGCGCCGCGTGCAGCGGCGGCGGATGGCGAGCGCAAGCCCTATGGGAAGCGCGATGCACCGGCGGGGGCCAAACCCGAAGGCTTCAAGCCACGCTCTGCCGGGTTCAAGTCGCATGGCGCTGCCGAGGGCAAGCCGGGGCGAGCGACCGGGTTCAAGTCACATGGGGCAGAGGGCAAGGCGTTTGCGCGGCCCAAACCTGCGGCACCCAAGGTGGATGCCAAGGATACATCGAAGCGGTTTGTGCCGCCGAAACGGCCCAAATCCTGATGGGATAAGGGGCCGCCTTCGGGCGGCCTTTCATTGTGAATGGACGTTTGTTATTGTTTCAGCCGCGCCAGCAGTTCGCGGTGCAGGCCGGGGGCGGCGACCAGAACGCCATTGCTGCGCGGCAGTTCGGCGTTGAAATGCAAGGCGGTGCCCTGGCGGTTGGTTACGGTGGCCCCGGCACGGTCGGCGATCAGGGCACCAGCGGCGATGTCCCATTCCCAGGCCTGGCGCAGCGAGATCATGCCGTCGAAGGCGCCATCCGCCACCAGACACAGCCGGTAGGCGACCGAGGCGCGGAAGTGGCGGGTGACTTCGGGGACGGGGCCGTTCCACAGCTCGGGGGTCAGGTTTGTCTT
Organism: Rhodobacterales bacterium; assembly: GCA_043738565.1. GTDB lineage: Bacteria > Pseudomonadota > Alphaproteobacteria > Rhodobacterales > Rhodobacteraceae > Stagnihabitans. The sequence goes on along the minus strand of JAYUGA010000318.1, from coordinate 15,329 downwards.
TGGAGTCAATAAGGTGGCTCCTGCGATGCCTTCGCGGATGGCGCACTGGATCGGCTCGCCGTTGCAGGTGGCGGGGCCATTGAGGGTGGCGGCATAGAGGCGATCCTTGGCGGGCAGGTAGACCACGGCGGCGGTGACGACGCCGTTGCGGGCGATGGCCAAGGAGTGGGAAAAGCTGCTGTCTTCGGCGATGAAGGCGCCGGTGCCGTCGATCGGGTCGATCAGGAACAAATGTTCACAATCGAGGCGTTCTTCGGTGTCCGGCGTTTCCTCGGACAGCCAGCCGTAGCTGGGGCGGGCTTCACGCAGGCGGGTCAGCAGCATGTCGTTGACGGCGATGTCGGCTTCGGTCACCGGACCCTCGCCGGGTTTCTGCCAGACTTTGGGCGACTGCCGCCAGTAGCGCAGGGCGATTTCGCCGCTGGCGCGTGCGGCTTGGGTCAGCAAAGCGAGGTCATGCTCCGGCAAGGGTCAGACCTTCGACCAGGAGGCTGGGGACGCGGGTGGACAAATGGCTGCGGGCGTCGTTTGCGGGGGTCAGGCGTAGCAGCAAGTCGCGCAGGTTGCCGGCAATCGTACATTCGTTGACCGGGTGCATGATCTGGCCATTTTCGACCCAGAAGCCGGAGGCACCGCGCGAATAATCGCCGGTGGTGGGGTTGATCGTGGCCCCGATCATCGAGGTGACCAAAAGGCCGGTGCCCATGTCGCGGATCAGGTCGGCGCGGCTGGCGGTGCCCTGGGCCAGGTCGATGTTGGAGGTCGAGGGCGACGGCGGCGAGGAGGTGCCGCGCGAGGCGTTGGCGGTGGAGGACATGCCCAGTTTGCGGGCGGTGCCGAGGTCGAGGGTCCAGCCGGTCAGGATGCCATTTTCGACGATGGCGCGGCGGGCGGTGGGCAGACCTTCGCCGTCGAACGGGCGGGAGCCGGAGATGCGGGGGCGGTGGGGGTCTTCGATGATGCTGAGGCCGGTGGGCAGGACTTGTTGGCCGAGCGCGTCGCGCAGCCAGGAGGCGCCGCGGGCGATGGCGGAGCCGTTGATGGCGGACAGCAGGTGGCCGATCAGGGAACTTGCGATGCGTTCGTCGAACAGGACTGGGTAGGCGCCGGTTGGCGGTTTGGTCGATCCTTTGCGCTCCAAAGTCCGCTGTGCGGCCAGTGCGCCGATGTCCTCGGGTGTGGGCATGTCGGCTGCGAAGATGCGGCCTTCACCGGCCCAGTCGCGCTCCATCCCGGTGCCGGTGCCGGTGAAGGCCACGGCGGATGTCGAGCGCGAGGTGCGGGCGTAGCCGCCGGTGAAGCCGTTCGAAGTGGCAAGGTGCATGTCGCGGCGCGACCAGCCCGCAGACGCCTCGACCTGGGTGATGCCTGCGCTGGCCAAGGCGGCGGCTTCGGCGCGGCGGGCTTGTGCCTCAAGCACTTGCGGGGTGGGTTCTTCGCCGGGATCGGCAAGGTCGTATTGGGCGAGGTTCCAGCCACTGGCGATCTGGTCCGGGGTGGCGAGGCCGACGGTCGGGTCATCGGGGGCCTCGCGCGCCATTGCCACCGCGCGTTCGGCGAGGCGGGCGAGGGTGGCAGCCGAGATGTCGGAGGCGGAGACGCAGGCTTGCCGCCCGCCGATCAGGACGCGCAGGCCAACCTCGACGCCTTCGGAGCGTTCGGCCTGTTCCAGCTTGCCCTGGCGGATATCGATGCTTTGGGAATGGCCAGAGACGGCAAGGGCGTCTGCACCTTCCGCCCCGGCCTTTTTGGCTTCGGTCAGCAGCGCTTCAGTCAGGCTTTGCAGGTCATGCGGCATGTTGGGTTCCCCTTATGCCCCGATATGGGGGATGGCCGCGCCACAGGCAAGGCAAAGGCCGCCCGGATGCCGTGGGCGGCCTTCAATTTGTCCGGTGGGGTTACTGGAGTTGCTGGCCGTTGGCGTAGAACTGCTTGTCCTTGAATTCCAGCGTCGAGGTGATCTCGTCCGCCGTGGTCGAGGTGTTGGCGAACATCGCCAGCATCATGCGGCCCTGCATCACCTGATCCTGCGGCAAGAGGCCCATCTTCACCAGCGTGTCGATCAGAGCGTTCACGCCGGTCGCCTTGATGTCGATCTTGCCGGTGGGGGCGGGCACGCCGTTGAAGGTCGTCATGTCGGAATTGTCGAAGGTGAAAGCGCCCTTGCCTGCGACTTCGGCACCAGCGATTTTCAGGGAAAACTGGTTGAGATTGAGCGAGTTCAGCATGCCAGGAGGTGCGTCATTGCCACCTTGGATCGCATTCGCCTCTGCCATGATGTCCTTGGTCATGGTGGCGGTGCCCGTGGTGTCGAGGATCAGGGTGGCCGGGTCATGCGGCAGGGCGGCGGTTGGGTCGATCATGGCCCAGATCGCATCCGAGACCTTGAGGTCGACGATCTTGGTCAGCAGGGCGAAATCGGCGGAGCTGTCGGATTTGACGACCGGCATCAAGAGTTCGAACGCGGCTTCGCCGAGGCCAACCGTCAGGTCCGGCACCGGGATGTCGGGCGAATTGATGGTCAGCGACACCGCCTTGCTGCCCGAGCGGTAGTGCAGTTTGGTGGCGTCCATCGTGATGGTTACGTCGCCCCCGCCGAGAGAGCCTGCAACCTTGGTCGGTTTGCCGGCGTCGGTGGCGTTGATGTCGAACGAAGTGGCACCGTATTTGAAGCTGCCATCCACCGCAAACCCGGCCTTCAGCGCGGCGTTCAGGTCGGTGATGTCGCCGCCGGGCATGCCGTCGATGGCGATCTTGCCGCCGAATTCGGCGATCGAGGCGGACATATCAAAGGCCGACTGGGTTTTCGGGTCGGTGCCCTTGACCTTGAGTTCAAAGCTCTTGGCGGCGAAGTCTTCGGTCAGCTTCTTACCCGCTTCCGCGCCTTCGACCAGATAGGTGCCGGTGACGCCGGTCAGCCTGACCTCTGCCGTAGCGTCGACTTTGGAGCCATCGGCCGGTTTGACCTCGCCCAGAGCGATGGTGACTTCCGGTGCGTCGGTCTGGTAGCTGAGCGCTTCGGGGGTTCCGCTGGCGGTGATCGTGGCCCCGGCCATTGCGACATTGATGGTCAGATCGCTCGGTCCGGTGTCGCTGCCCTTGGCGGGGATGGTCAGCTTGACCGGGTAGCTTTCAGGCAGAATGATGCCGACGGTGCCGTCGCCATTGTCCTTGAAGCGGATCGTCTCAAAGGCGGCCGTGCCGCCGTTTGCCCCATCCATTGCAATGGTAATGCCTTTGACGACCAGCGCGTCGCCGTCCCGCGCGGCACTTGCCGCCGTGACCTTCTGGCCGATCGCGGCGGCACCATCCTGCCAGCTCTGCCAGACGTCTTCGGGTGTAACATTGGCGAACGAGGCCGCCGAACCCATCATCAGCACCAGTGCCGTACTGCCTGCCAGCTTCCACATTGTCATAATGAACCATCCCGGTTGGAAATTTATCAGCGCAGCATCCATTGCGGGGTGGGTTGGGTCAAGGGATTCCATTGTGCCCGGCGCCTGGGCCGCTTTTCAAGCCTGGGCGGCTTTCATCGCTTGGAGCATTTGGCGCGGTGCGATCACTCGCCGTAGGGGATCCAGATGGTTTTGACCTCGGTTGCGGCGCGCAGGAACTGGCGGCCTTCGCCTTGCGGTCCGAACCAGTCGCGGGCGCGGGCGTGGTTGACCCAGGTCCGTTTGAGGTTTCCGGCGGCTTCGCGTTCGATCAGCGCGGAAAGCGGGGTGGAGGAGAAGGTCCAGACGGCGTCGATGTCGAGGTGGCCTGCCAGCGGCTTGGCAAGCTCGGCATGGGGGCCGGTGACGATGTTGACGACGCCGGGGGGCAGGTCGGAGGTTTCGAGGACTTGGTATAGGTCGGTGGCGGCGAGCGGGGCGGGTTCGGAGGGGACAAGGATCGTGGTGTTGCCCATGGCGATGGCGGGGGCCATGACGGAGATCAGGCCCAACAGGGGGGTTTCGTCGGGGCAGAGGCAACCGATCACGCCACAGGGTTCGTTCATGGCGACGGCCACGCCGCGGATCGGCACGGATTTGACCGCGCCGTCGAATTTGTCGGCCCAGGCGGCATAGGTGAACAGACGCTGGATGCTGGCCTCTACCTCGGCTTCGCCGGACCTGCCGGTGAGGTCGCGGAGCCGCGCGGCGAATTCGGCGGCGCGGGCGGACAGGTTCTCGGCGATGTAGAACAGGATTTGGGCGCGGGCATGGGCGGTGGATTTGGCCCAGCCTTTGGCGGCATGGGCAGCCTCTACCGCGTTGCGGATGTCTTTGCGGTTGCCCAAGCCGACATGGCCCAAGAGTTTGCCTTTGGCGCTGTAGATGGCTTTGGAATAGCCGCCGTCGGGCCGGGCTTGTTTGCCGCCGATGAACAGTTTGGCGGTGCGGTCGAGCGTGGTGACTTCCGGGCTGGCGGGTTCGGGGGCAGGTTTGGCTTGCGGCAGGGGTTTGGGTTTGGTCGTGGGTTTCAGGTAGGCGAGCAGGCCCTCCCAGCCACCTTCGCGGCCAAAACCGCTTTCGCGGATGCCGCCGAAGCCTGCGGCGGCGTCGAACAGGTTGGTGGCGTTGACCCAGACCACCCCGGCTTTCAGCTTGGGGGCGAGGTCGAGGGCGAGGTTGATGTTTTCGGTCCAGAGCGTGGCGGCAAGGCCGAAGCGGGTGTTGTTGGCGAGGTTTGCCGCTTCGGACGGGGTGCGGAAGGTCATCGAGACGAGGACCGGGCCGAAGATTTCTTCCTGCATCAGGGTGGAGGCGGCGGAGAGGCCGGTGATCAGGGTCGGCGGGTAGAAGCAGCCGAGCGGGACGTGCGTGTTGGCGCGGTAGATGGTGCCGTCCTTGCAGGCGTTGACCATGTCGGTGATGGTCGCCAGTTGCACGGGGTCGACGACGGCGCCGACGTCGACGCACTTGTCGAGCGGGTCGCCGAGACGGAGGCCGTCCATCCGGCGTTTCAGCTTGTCGTGGAAGCGGTCGGCGATGCCTTCCTGGACCAGCAGTCGGGAACCGGCGCAGCAGACCTGACCGGAGTTGAACCAGATGGCATCGACAAGGCCCTCGATGGCGCTGTCGAGGTCGGCGTCGTCGAAGACGATGTAGGGCGACTTGCCGCCAAGTTCCAAGGTGAGGGCTATGCCGGTGCCTGCGGTGGCTTCGCGGATCTTGCGGCCAACCGGGGTTGATCCGGTGAAGGCGATCTTGTCGACGCCGGGGTGGGCGACAAGCGCGGCTCCGGTGTCGCCGTCGCCGGTGACGATGTTGAGCACACCCTTGGGCAGGCCCGCCTCGCGCGCGAGTTCGGCGAACAGGAGGGCGGTGAGCGGGGTGTATTCGGCGGGTTTGAGGATGATGGTGTTGCCTGCGGCCAGCGCGGGGGCGACTTTCCACGCCAGCATCAGGAGGGGGAAGTTCCACGGGATGATGGCGCCGCAGACGCCCAAAGGTTGCAGGTCGGGGTGTTCGGACGGCAAGAGTTGGGCGAGGCCGGCGTGGTAGTAGAAGTGGCGGGCGACGAGGGGGATGTCGATGTCGCGGCTTTCGCGGATGGGTTTGCCATTGTCCATGGTTTCGAGGACGGCGAACAGGCGGGATTGCTTCTGGACGAGGCGGGCGAGGGCGTAGAGCACTTTGGCGCGTTGGTGGCCTGATAGGGCGGCCCATTTCGGCTGCGCTTTGCGTGCCGCTGCGACGGCGCGGTCGAGGTCGGTGGCGCTGCCTTGGGTGACTTCGGCGAGGGTCTTGCCAGTGGCGGGGTTTTTGGTGGCGAAAGTGTCGCCGGGTTTGGTAAACGCGCCGTCGATCCAGTGGCCGAAGCGGTTGCCGTGCTGGGCCAGCCAGGCCAAAGCCTCGGCGCTGGATTCGGGGGCGGGGCCGTATTCCATGCTGTCAAAGATGTCGCGGATCGTCATGGCTTGGTCCTCGTCATTCTGCGGGAGCACTCGGGCCAGTCGTTGGCCTCCGGCGGGGATATTTTTGCCAAAATGAAAGGCATAGTTTATCCCATCGCATGGCGGAAGGCGGCGGAGTAGCGGCCGGTGAGGTAGTGTTCCAACTGGCGTTCGATGTCGCCGAGCAGGGAAGATGCGCCAAAGCGGAACAGGTCGGGTTGCAGCCAGTTGTGGCCAAGCTCGTCCTTCATCAGGGCCAGATACAGGAGCGAATCCTTGGCCTTCGATATGCCGCCAGCGGGTTTGTAGCCGACCTTGATGCCGGTGCGATCCTGATAGTCGCGGATGCAGCGGATCATGGTCAGGGTGACCGGCAGGGTCGCGTTGACGGTTTCCTTGCCGGTCGAGGTCTTGATGAAATCAGCGCCGCCCATCATGCAGACCAATGACGCGCGGGCGACGTTGCGCAGGGTGCCGAGTTCGCCGGTGGCAAGGATCGCCTTCATATGGGCGTCTCCACAGGCGGCGCGCATCTCGCGGGTTTCGTCGTAAAGCGCCTGCCAGTTTTGCGTCAGGACGTGGCGGCGCGAGATGACGATGTCGATCTCGCGGGCTCCGGCGGCGACGGATTCGCCGATTTCCGCGATGCGGAGGTGGTACGGCGACAGGCCGGCGGGGAAGCCGGTGGAGACGGCAGCGACCGGGATATTGGTGCCTTCCAGCGCGCGGACAGCTACCCCCACCATCTCGTGGTAGACGCAGACGGCACCTGTGGTCAGGCCGGGCATGCCCAACTGGTCGAGCATGGCTTGCGCGACCGGCTGGCGGGCCTTGGCGCACAGGCGTTGGACGCGGCCCGCGGTGTCGTCGCCGGAAAGAGTGGTCAGGTCGATGAGCGAGACGGCTTTCAGGAGCCAGGCCGCCTGAAACTCCTTCTTGACCGAACGCCTGCCGCCCAGGGTGGTGGCGCGGCGTTCGATGGCGGAGGTGTTGGCCTGCGCGCGGGTAACCCAATCGAGGTCCAAGGCCATGCCGGGATTGCGGGCATGGGCCAGTTGCAACTGAGTCTTGGCAGCAACGGTCAGGGTTTGCATCGGCAGGCTCCACCAAGGGGAAGCAGCAGGATTGCATCCTGAGGGCGGTGCTGGCAAGGCAGAGGGGTGGTTATTTTACCGGTTGGTCAAGGAATTTTGCGGCCACGGCGCTTGAGGTCGGCATAGGGCGTGCCATCGTTGTGGGTGTAGAGGGCGGGTTTGCCGGAAGCCGGGGCCAGCATGTCGATGTCGGAATAGGTGACGTCGTCGTTTTTGACCCGGGTGCCGACCTCCAGCACCAGAGCATCATTGCCGGCCCGGTTTTGCAGGCAATGGCCGTCGCGGTCGCCGGCCTTGAAGCCTGCGGCGTCGCCTGCGCGCAAAACCTCGGCCCCGGCGTCGGTGACAAGCGTCACCTCACCCGCCAGCACATAGACGAATTCGTCGCCCTTGGCGTGCCAGTGGCGCTGGCTGGACCAGGCACCGGGCGGCAGCCGCAACAGGTTGACGCCGAACTGGGTCAGCCCCGCCGCGTCGCCAAGCTTCTTGCGTTCGCGCGACAGGCAGGCTTCGTCATGCGGCGGCGGGTAGAAGGTGCCAAGGATGTCGTCCAGCACGGCAATGTCGATCTTGCGGGTCATTTCTTACCCTCCCCGGGTCGGTCAGAGCATGACACCCAAGCGGCAAAGCGCACAAGCGGCTTGAGCAGTGTGGCAAACCCGGACCATATGCGAGGAATGGCATTTCGCGCGGGGCAGCATGACGGATCTGAACTTGACGGGCCAGTGGGCGGGGATTGCGGCGCTGGTGGTCTTTGGTGTGGCCTACGTGCTGGTCATTCTGGAAGAAGCCACGGGGATGCGGAAATCGGCGCCGGTGCTGGTTGCAGCGGGGCTGATCTGGGCGCTGACCGGGGTGGCGTTTGCGATGGCCGGTCAGGCCGAGGCAGCGCATGTCCGCGCGCTGGAGGTGATCGAGAGCTATGGCGAGTTGTTCCTGTTCCTGCTGGTCGCCATCACTTACGTCAACACGCTGGAGGAGCGGCGGGCGTTTGAGGTGCTGCGGGCGCGGCTGGTCGGGCGGGGGTTGAGCTATCGGCAGTTGTTCCTGCTGACCGGCGTGCTGACGTTCTTCCTGTCGGCGGTGCTGGACAATCTGACCACGGCACTGGTGATGGGGGCGGTGGTGCTGGCTTTGGGGCGCGACAGCCCGCGGTTCGTGGCGCTGGCCTGTATCTCGGTGGTGGTGGCGGCCAATGCGGGCGGGGCGTTCAGTCCGTTCGGGGACATTACCACACTGATGGTATGGCAGCAGGGCAAGCTGGAGTTTGCCGCGTTCTTTGCGCTGTTTGTGCCGTCAGTGGTCAACTGGCTGGTTCCGGCGGCGTGCATCTATGTCGCGGTGCCGCTGGGCCAGCCGGTGCCGCATCACGAGCGGATCTCGGCCAAGCCGGGGATGTTGGGGGTGATGGTGCTGTTCGCGCTGACGATTGCGACGGCGGTTTCGTTCAAGAACTTTCTGGCGCTGCCGCCGGCGCTGGGGATGATGCTGGGGCTGGGGTATTTGCAGATTTATTCCTTTGTCCTGAGCCGGAAGGGCGGGCAGCAGGGCGATGAGGACATGGTGCTGGACAGTTTCGCCCAGATGCGGCGGGTCGAGTGGGATACCTTGCTGTTCTTCTTTGGCATCATCTTCGCGGTCGGCGGCTTGGGGGTGCTGGGATATTTGGCGCTGGTGTCGCAGGCGCTGTATGGCGGGCTGGGGGCCACAGCGGCCAATGTCATCATCGGACTTTTGTCGGCGGTGGTCGACAATATCCCGCTGATGTTCGCAGTCCTGAAGATGGACCCGGTGATGTCGGAAGGGCAATGGCTGCTGATCACGCTGACGGCGGGGGTGGGCGGGTCGATCCTGTCGATCGGGTCAGCGGCGGGGGTGGCACTGATGGGGCAGGCACCGGAAGGGTATACGTTTGCGAGCCATCTGAAATGGAGCTGGGCGGTGGGGCTGGGCTATGGCGCGGCGATCGTGGTGCATCTGTGGATCAATGCGGCCCTGTTTTGAGGGGGCGTCCACATGTGGACAATGGATGGTAGTTAGCAAAATCAATGGGTTAAATGTCAGAGTTTACCTGATATTTAGATATTGATAAAGCCGTGCAAGGTAGCCAGCTGGATCAGGATGATGTTCGATAGAAACGGCATCCTGATCTGGCGTTTTGGGGTCGGGTGATTGGTGAGGACAACCGGATTCCAGTTTTCCTCAACATGCTTTAGGGTTCGCGCTGCGCGCTACGCAGGGGTCACTTCAAGCCCTCAAATCCATCCCAGCGCGGCCCACAGTGACCGTTGGCAGACAATGCTTCAATCTTGGCTGTTTCGCCGAACACCCCGGTTGCCCCTTCGAGCAACTGGTTGCGCCGCTGCCTGATCTGGTTGGGGTGGACGCCGAAAATCCCGCGCAAGGCCAATCAGGGTTCTCTCGCCCTTGATCGCGGCTACCGCCATTTTCGGCTTGAATGCCGGACTGTGGTTCCGGCGAGATCGTCTGGCCATGATCATCCCACGTCCGCGGCCATCACGCCGACGCTGCGCGGAAAATCCACTTATCCGACCTGCTCAGATTTGCCGTACCAGCTCTGTCAGCCTGCTTTCTTCCGGCGCAGCAGCCCCAGCCCACCGAGCGCGGACAGCAACAAAAGTCCTCCTGCCGGAACCGGTACTTGCGACACGTCGTTCAGTTTATCAATCGGTGTAACCGCGGCCCTGATCCACGACCGCATTGCAGGGTTCGCACCGAACATGCTGGTAACAAGGGCGTTCTTCTGTGTCCTGCCGCGCTTCACCACGTTTTTGTCCAAGTCTTCCAGCAGCGTTGCCACCTTGTAGCCGAAATCGCCTGGCAGCGGGGCAAACATTGATCTGGCGGTAAACTTTCTTGACGGCTTGCCGATGACCGACCACGACTCCACCTCGCGCTGCGCGTCAAACTCGGCAACGAGTTTGTTTCCCTTTGCCAGTTTGTAGGTCAGCGATGTGGTCGCAGGATCCACGGTCGCAGCATGGACGCCAGAGCCCAGTCCAAACGCCAAACTGAGAGATATGAGGATCCCCTTGAGCAGAGACAGATTCATTATGTCACTCCCGTCAATGTGATTCGGCAAATGGTCGAAGAGCCGAGATTCGTCATCAAGTATACGCCTGAATTTCAGGCGTCGCTAGCGTCTTGGCGCATGCAATCAAACGCAACCGCCTGAACTTGGTTCCAAATTTTTCAAAAAACTGCGTTTTGTCGGGAAATATTCCGCCGCCCGTTCGATCTCTTGGTCCTACCGGTGCCGACGCTTCCCGCCCTTTCGCGGCGTGGGTCGGTAAACTTGGACACAAAGTGCTTCTGCGGAGGTGGTCCGAATGCCGGAGGTCTGTAGATGAGCTTGGGCGATTTCCTTGTTTGCGCTAGGTCACGCATTCCGCGCGGCGGCGTTCTGGTCGATCAAATAGCGCTGGCTGAGCGGGATCGCGGCGGCACCGAGGGAGCGGGCCTGGGCGCCAACCGTGCCTTCGCGCACTTGCGGTGCGGCGACGCCGGAGAGGTCGAGGCGGGCCAGCGCCTCGGATGTGCGGCGGGTGACTTCGGCGCGGACGGAGGTCGGCATCCAGCCGTCGATCAGCACTGCCTCCAGTTCCAAGAGGGTCGAGGCGGACAGGATGGCGGAGGCGAGGCCCTCGGCGGCGAGGTCGAGCCAGGCGGACAACACCGCGTCGCTGACCTGCCAGTGATCGGGCCTTTCCCACAGATGATCCGAACTTTCGCCCGCCGCCGCCATCGCTGCGGCCAGCGTGGACAGTGAGGCGACGTCCAGCAGACGGCGCATCTGGCCATCCGGGCCGGTCACCGGCATCGGCCCGACTCCGGCGGCATTGCCGGTGCGGCCGAGGAAAAGCTGGCCATTCAGCACCAGGCCGCCGCCGATGAAGGTGCCGAAGTAGAAATACAGGAAATCCTTGGGCGTCTTGCCGGTGCCGAACACCAGTTCGGCGCCACAGGCCGAGGTGGCGTCGTTTTGCACATAGACCGGCAAGCCGCTCAGGGCCACCAGCTCGGCCTGGATGTCGCGGTCGCGCCAGGCATTCATCTCGGCCTGCGGCGCGCCAAGCGCCTGCACCCAGTTCCACAACTGGAACGGCATCGCCACGCCCATGCCGCTGATCCGGTCGCGTTGGGCCGGCGGCAGAATGGCCATCAATCCCGGCAAAGCCTCGGTCACGAAGGCGACCACCGCGCCGGGCGTGGGATAGCGATAGACGCGGCGATGGGTGCCGCGCAGCTGGCCCAGAAAATCGACCAGCACCAGATCAGCAGAGCGCCGTCCGATCTTCAGGCCCAGGAAAAAGGCACCGGAAGGTTGCAGGGACATCGGCACCGAAGGCTGGCCGATCTTGCCGCGCACCGGTTCGCCGCGTTGCAGCAGCCCATCGCGTTCCAGCGCCCGCATGATCACCGACACGGTTTGCGCTGACAGAAAGGTCATCCGGGCAATGTCGGATTTGGCCAGCGCGCCATGCTGGCGGACCAGTGACAGCACCAGCCTTTCGTTATGCGCCCGCATGCCGGATTGGTTCGAGCCCCGCAGGGTGGCGGTGTCGGCACCTGTCTTGTCAGGGGCGCTGTCGGGAGCCTGCATCACCACTCGCTTTGCATGGGCTCAGCCGCGATCCTCTGCCGTGATCACGCCCTTGCGCAGGATCACATTGGCGTAGAGCGCGGCTTCCGAGGTGGCGATGATGGTATGGGCGGCGCGGATGCGTGGGTAAAGCGCGTCGCCTCCAAGCGGGGTCACGCTGAAACCGGGGGCCAGACGGGCTACGGCGGCATCGATCTGGCGATGGAAGGGGCCAGCCTGGGCCGGATCATTGTTCAAGGCGGCGCGAAAGGCGGCTTGCGGCACGGCGCGGTCCAGAGGCACCACCTGCAAGATCGCCGCCAGCAGCACCAGAATGCCATGACCATCGGCCCGGATCAGGCGGCGGGCGTGCTCCTGCGCCGGGTAGTTGCCATCGACCAGCGCAATCTCGTCGCCATGCCCCATCGAGCGGAGCGTGAACAACAGTTCAGGGCCAAGGATGGGGGGAATTCCGATCAGCATCTTGGTCACCCACCGCACATTTGTCAGGCAGCCGCAGAGTGCGGGCCTGTCAGACACTGCGGAGGAAGTGGGCCTCTGTCAATAATAAATAAGAGTGATTTATTTAACTTGACGAAAGATCAGGAATCAGCTTTTCTCCGCGGCATCGTCGGTCTAGGCTGGCTGACGTAATTGCTTTCTAACGGGGAAACATCCCCATCATCCTTGGGAGGACTACCAATGAAACTCAAAGCTGCTGCCCTCGCGGGCGCCGCCGTTCTGGCGCTGGTCGCCGGTTCGGCCTCTGCCGCTGACCTGGCGTGCCTGATCACCAAGAACGACACCAACCCCTTCTTCGTGAAGATGAAGGAAGGCGCCGCTGCTGCGGCCAAGACCGCCGGGCTGGACTTCCAGGCCTATGCTGGAGTCAAGGATGGTGACGCATCGCCGCAGATCACCGCGATTGAAAACTGCGTTGCGGCTGGTGCCAAAGGTATCCTGATCACCCCGTCGAACGACTCGGTCGGCCCGGCCCTGAAGGATGCCCGTGCTGCCGGCATTCTGGTGATCTCGCTCGACACCCCGCTCGGCGACAAGGACGCGCAGGACATCACCTTCGCCACCGACAACTTCGAAGCCGGCCTCTTGATCGGCAAATGGGCGGCGGCGACGCTTGGCGCGGATGGCGTCAAGAATGCCAAGATCGCCATGCTGGACATCAACAAGGACAACATCTCGGTTGACGTGCTGCGCGACACCGGCTTCCTGAAGGGCTTTGGAATCGACGTGCCGGATCTGACCGTGCTGGCTTCGGAAACCGATCCGCGTGTCATCGGGCATGAATCGACGGACGCAAATCCCGCCGGCGGTCAGAAGGGGATGGAGACGCTGCTGGCCAAAGACCCGGACATCAACGTGGTCTATACGATCAATGAGCCCACTGCCGAAGGAGCCTACCAGGCGCTGAAGGCTGCCGGCAAGACTGCGTTGATCGTTTCGGTCGATGGCGGCTGTCCCGGTGTGGCTTCAGTCAAGTCGGGCGTCATCGGCGCCACCTCGCAGCAATACCCGCTGCTCATGGCCTCAAAGGGCATCGAAGCGATCGTTGCCTTCGCCAAGGACGGCACCAAGCCGACGGTTTCCGAAGGCCTGACCTTCATGAACACGGGCGTGAACCTGATCACCGACAAGCCGGCCGCTGGTGTTCCGTCGCTCGACTCGACCAAAGGCACCGAGCTTTGCTGGGGCTGATGGGACAACCTGTCTGACTTGATTAACGGAAGGGCGGCTTTACAGTCGCCCTTCTTCATGCCGGGAACCCAAAGCTGAAATTGGTCGTTTCCGGGGGCCTTTCGGGAGGGGCAACCGCAGCGATGAGCAATTCAGACACACCGACCAGGGCGAGTGCCGAATTAGAGGCACGGCTAGTACAGACAGAAGAATCCGTCGCCCAGTTCGACAGGGACGACAAAACAGCCATTGCCGTCCTGCGCGGCTTTCTGCGCGACAATCCGACGATGATTCCGGCGCTGGTGCTGATCATCTCAGTCTTGGCGTTCGGCTTTGTCGCCCCGCGGTTCCTGACAACTGGAACGCTGTCGCTGGTGTTGCAGCAAGTCACGGTGACCGGCTTTGTCGCCCTGGCGCAGACGGTGGTGATCCTGACCGCAGGCATCGACCTGTCGGTGGGCGAGATGCTGCTGCTGTCGTCGCTGGTGATGGGCAACCTGGCCGTCAACAACGGCATGCCCACTGGCATCGCCATCGCGGTCGGCATTGCTGTCGGCACCGCGCTGGGGGCGTTTAACGGCGTCCTTGTTGCCAAGATGAAGCTGCCGCCTTTCATCGTGACGCTGGGCACGCTTTCGATCTACCGGGCGCTGAAGCTGGCCTATTCCCATTCGGAATCGATCCGCAATGTTGATATCGAGGCGAAGGCCAACGAGCTTTTGTTCTTCGGCAACAATTTCAAGCTGCTGGGGGCCACGGTGACCTATGGCATGATCATGCTGGTGATCACCGCCTTCATCATGTGGTATGTGCTGAACCGAACGGCCTGGGGGCGACACGTTCATGCAATGGGCGATGACCCCGAGGCGGCGATGCTGTCGGGGATCGCGGTGGATCGAACCCTGATCTCGGTCTACACTGTGGCCGGGTTGATCTGCGGCTTCACCGCCTGGATTGCGATTGGTCGGGTCAAGTCGATCTCGCCCATCGGGTTTGAGACGATCAATCTTGACAGCATCACCGCCGTGGTGATCGGCGGCACCTCGTTGTTCGGCGGGCGCGGCTCGATTGTCGGCTCGGTGCTGGGGGCAATCATCGTGGGCGTGTTCATCACCGGCCTGTCGCTGGCGGGGGTGGACAGCTACTGGCAGACCTTTGCCACCGGCTGCCTCGTCATCATCGCCGTTGCTTTGGATCAATATCTGCGGAGGGCTTCGAAGTGACGCATCCTGATGTGCAACCTGTGATCAAAGCCCGCAACCTGATGAAGCGCTATGGCACCGTCGTCGCCATGAACGGGTCGGATTTCGACCTGTATCCCGGTGAAATCCTTGGCGTGATCGGCGACAATGGTGCAGGCAAATCCACGCTGATCAAGGCGTTGTCGGGGGCCGTGATCCCCGACCACGGCACCATCGAACTTGAGGGCAAGGAAGTACATTTCCGCCGTCCCGACGATGCCCGTGCTTTGGGCATCGAGACGGTGTACCAGAACCTTGCCATGTCGCCCGCGCTGTCGATTGCGGACAACATGTTTCTGGGGCGGGAATGGCGCAAACCGGGCTTCCTCGGTTCGATCCTGCGGATGACCGACCGGGCGCGGATGAACGAGTTTTCGCGGGCCAAGCTGTCGGAGTTGGGGCTGATGACGATTCAGAACATCGACCAGGCGGTTGAAACCCTGTCGGGCGGTCAGCGGCAGGGCGTGGCAGTGGCGCGGGCGGCGGCATTCGGGTCGAAAGTGGTGATCCTTGACGAGCCGACGGCGGCTTTGGGCGTCAAGGAAAGCCGCCGGGTGCTGGACCTGATCCGCGACGTGCGGGGCCGCGGGATCCCGATCATCCTGATCAGCCACAACATGCCGCATGTGTTCGAGGTCTGCGACCGGGTCCATGTCCACCGCTTGGGCAAGCGGCTGTGCGTGATCGACCCCAAGCGGCATTCGATGTCGGATGCGGTCGCCTATATGACCGGTGCCAAGCTGCCGGATGACTTGAACGAGGCGGCATGAACCCTGGCGAATTGGCGGACGAGATTCGTCTGCGGGCGACGGGGCAGG
>JAYUGA010000317.1:0-8130 GCA_043738565.1 Rhodobacterales bacterium | reverse complement strand
GGGTTCGCTGTATCTCGTCATCTTCATCTGAATCTCCTCATGCATCTTGCCGAGAAAATTCTACTTCCGCAGCCCCTTACTTTCAGGGGGGATTACCGCTCCTAAAAGACCTTATCGAACATGAAGCCTCGTTCGCTGTCGGCTTTATCGTTTGCATGCCCTTTCCATTGAGCGCTTCGTTGTCTGTGGGCCAGTTGGTGGTCTTGTAAGTCGGGGTGTTCGGTTTGCTCATCCCCTGCAGCTATCACAAGGTTTCACGAGATGAATCACCCCTCAGGCCATTTGTGCAACAGTGCCCCGCTGAACGGGTTTCGTGCAGGCACCAGATGAATGTAGCCGGAATGTTGGAACAGGTCGAAAAAATCAGACGGCAATCAATGCGAGTGCGGTCTGTTCATCTAAGATCAGAGTGGTTGGTGCGACCGTCCTGATGGCCGCTCGCACGGCGATCAGCTTATCCTTTCCGCCCGAAATCAGCACGCGCTCCGGCGTGCGGCGCAGACGTGCCAGATTGACCGAGATCACGCGGCTGTTCACTTCATGATCGACCAGATCGCCCTTTTCATCTATGAAGTTGTATAGCACATCGCCAATCGCCCCAGCCTCGATCAAGGAGCGGCGATCGGCTTCAGAAAGGTAGCCGGTGCGGTAGCTGGTGGTCAGCGAGCTGATCCCGCCACAGGACAGCAGGGCAACATCAAGTTTGTCCGCCATCTCGAAAATCGCCGAAAGGCCGCACCGCTCCAGGAGGGCGTGCTTGGTCTCGGGGCAGTCCACGACGGCGGGGGCTGGGATCAGGAAGCCCTCTCCCTGAAACAATTCCGCGAATTGCCAGGCGAACTCGGCGGGGTTGAAGCGGCGCGCGGCGGCAATGCCGCCCAGCAGCGAGACAACGCGGAAATTTTCCAGTGTGGCCCCGGTGATGAAAGGCAGAGTGTTGAAAAGGGTTCGGCCCCAGCCGACGCCAACCGTCATGCCTGCCTTCATTTCCCCCGATATAAAGTTGCCGGCGGCGGCGGCGATGACCTTGACCGGATCGGCCTCGGGGTTGGCGAACGGTGCTACGATTACCCGGTTAATGCCAAAGCGCGTTTCCATCTCACGCTCGAGCAGCAAGAGTTCAGTCAGCGGGGCCGAGATCGTGATGCGCACCTCGTTCCGGCGTCGGGCGTCGGCAAGAAGGCGCACCACCATCACGCGATTGATGCCAAGTTGGGTTGCGATGTCGTTCTGCGTGCAGCCCTCGACGTGGTAAAGCCATATCGCGCGCGCGCGAAGCCTGTCGGCCTCGCTTTGAATGTTGGTGCTTTGCATGGCAAGCTGCATGACGGATCCCTGGACTTTGATCAGCCGGGAACCTCGACAGCATTGATCAGTCGCTGGGCGATCCGCGCAACCCGGTCCGGGCATTCGATCTGGGGAATATGCCCCACACCCGACAGAAGATGAAGCGCGAATTCGCCGTTCGCCGCGATGCCTTGCGCCAGAGGCAGGATATGGTCGCGGCGGCCCCACAGAATTTGGGTGGGCAGGTCAAGGCGCTGGAGTGCTGCTCGCAGATCGAAGGACTGCACGCCATCCGGGAACAGGGCGAGGGCCATGTCAGCCTGACATGCACGCAAGGCGGCATCTTCACGCGTCCGCATCGCGGCGCGGGCGTAGTCGTCGCTAATGCCGTCCGGTGTGGCGGTCAGCCGCCGCAGCCACGGCGCAAGGCTTTCGGTGCGGCTGGCGCGGATGATGCCGTTCAGAACGGCGGCGTCAATCTCTGGCCCAAGGCCCGCCGGGGCGATCAACGTCAGGCTCGCAACGCGGCGACCCCGGATGTCGGCCAATGCCAGAGCCAAAGCCGCCCCAACCGAATGTCCGACAAGATGGACATCCTCGACATCCCGTGTGGCGTCGTCGAAGGCCTCGACAACCATGCGGGACAAATCCTGGAAGCTGCGGATTTGTCGTTTTGGCGACTTGCCGTGGCCCGGAAGGTCAATGCGAATAAGGGCGCGGGTTGGGCTGAATGCCTTCTCGAACGGGGCCCAGGACTGGCTGTCGGCGGTGAAGCCATGCAGCAGGACCACCGGTTTGCCCTCGCCTTTGCGGCGTGAGATGCTGAGAGGGCCAGTTTCGGGGATCCAGCCGGTTGACACCGTTGTTTCAGTTGCGGTGGGGACTGAACGCAGGGATTGCCAGCCGGTCACATCGTCGCGTTGGACGCGGCCAAGCGGGCCGGTGCCGGTGATCTCCGACAGGTTCAAGCCAGAGTCCTTGGCAGCTTTGCGGGCAGCAGGTGTTGCGCGCCTGGCCGAAGTGGCGGAGGTTTCGGCAAGGACAGACGGCTTGACGGGAATGACCGCTTCTGCGGTTGGAACTGGCTCTGGTGCGGCTGCAACGGTTTTGGGCGGCAGGCCAACAGCCTCACCCTCGGCATAAAGCCAGGCAATCGTGGTCCCGACGGGCACTTTGTCGCCCGGCTTTGCGGTAACACCGTGCAAATAGCCTGTCGCGGGGGATTCAACCTCCATCGCGGCCTTGTCGGTTTCGATGTCGAACAGCGGCGCGCCCTGTCGGACAAGATCACCCTCCGCCACATGCCAGGTGGAAAGGGTGCCATGGGACATGTCCATATCCACCTTCGGCAGGATCACTTCTACCGGCATTACCTTACACCTCGCGGCGAACAAGGCGGCGGGCGGCAGCCTCGATGCTGTCAACCTGCGGCACCGATGCGCGTTCCAGATCGGGGTTGTAGGGCACCGGGGCATCGGCAGCCCCAAGGCGCAGGATCGGCGCGTCAAGATAGTCGAAGGCATCGCTTTCTGCGACCATGGCGCTGATTTCCGCGCCGACGCCAAAGGCTTTGACGCCCTCATAAACCACCATCAGCTTACCCGTCTTGCGAACCGAGGCCAGGATCGTCTCGTGGTCGATCGGCCTGATCGAGCGCAGGTCGATCACTTCGACATTGATGCCATCGGCGGCCAGTTTCTCGGCGGCCTCCAGCGAACGGTGCAGCATGATCGAGCCCGCGACGATGGTCAGATCGGTCCCGGGACGGCGCACCAGGGCTTTGCCGATCGGAGTGGTGTAGTGCCCGGCGGGCACATGACCCTTCATCTTGTACAAAAGCTTGTGTTCAAAAATCATCACCGGGTCCGGATCGGCCAAAGCGGCCAGCAACATCCCCTTGGCATCCTCTGGTGTGGAGGGTTGCAGCACCTTCAACCCCGGCACATGGCCGAACCAGGCCTCGATGCTTTGGCTGTGCTGGGCTGCGGCCCCGGTGCCAGACCCGGAGGGCAGGCGAAATACGACCGGAACCGACGCCTCGCCGCCCAGCATGTAGCGCAGTTTGGCGGCTTGATTGACGATCTGCTCCATCGCCAGCATCGCGAAATCAGAAAACTGGAACTCGAAAATCGGCTTCAGGCCCGTCAGTGCCGCGCCCACCGCGACGCCCGCGCCGCCCAATTCAGAAATCGGCGTGTCCATCACGCGGTCAGGGCCGAACCGATCCACCAAATCCAGCGTCACCTGAAAGGCACCGCCATAAACGCCGATATCCTCGCCCATCAGAATGACGGTGGGGTCGGCGTCCATGGCTATGGTCATCGCTTCGCGGATGGCTTCGGCATAAGACAGAATGCGCACATCGGCGTCTTGGGTCACGGCGTTCATATTCAGGCCTCTGCGTAAACGTAGCGGGTGACTTCGGAAAGCTGGGGCGATGCGCCAGCTTTGGCAAACTCAATGCCCTTTTGCACATCCGCCACCGCTTCGGCAGCCACTGCATCGGCAGAGGCTTCATCCAGAATGCCGTGTGCAATCAACTCGGCGCGGAAGCGGGCGATGGGGTCTTTTGCCACCCATCCTTCAATCTCGTCCTTGGTGCGATAGCGGTTGCGGTCGGATTTGGAATGGCCGCGCCAGCGATAGGTCAGGTTTTCCACCAGACTTGGCCCTTCGCCGCCGCGCGCGCGCGCAATCGCAATGTGCAGCGCTTCCGATACGGCCGAAAAATCGTTGCCGTCGACCGTGACACCGGGCATCGTGTAAGCCGCTGCGCGTTCAGAAATGAACTTGACGGCCGTAGAGCGGTCGGTCGAGGTAGACATGCCGTAGCCATTGTTTTCGCAAACGAAAATCACCGGCAGCTTCCACACGGATGCCATGTTCAGCGCCTCATGGAAAGCGCCCTCATTGTTGGCCCCGTCACCGAAGAAGCATACCGTCACGTCCGATTTCCCCAACCGCTTGGCCGACAGCGCCGACCCCACCGCGATGGGAAGGCCGCCGCCAACAATGCCATTGGCCCCAAGATTGCCGGTCTTTACATCAGCAATGTGCATCGAGCCGCCGCGCCCGTGGCAATAGCCGGTTTCCTTGCCGAAGAATTCCGCAAACATCCGGCCCACATCGGCACCCTTGGCAATGCAGTGGCCGTGGCCGCGGTGGGTCGAGGTGATCTTGTCGTCATCCGTCAATTCAATGCAGGTCGCCATCGCGCTGGCTTCCTGCCCGATCGACAGGTGCATGGTGCCGTGGATCAGGCCACGGGTGTAGCTGTCCTCGGCGCCTTCCTCAAAGCGGCGGATCAGGTACATCCGCTTCAATGCCTCACGCAACTGCGCAGGCGAATACTGGCGGATGGCGAAGGGGCGGTTGTCCGCGCTGATGCCAGGTTCGGCCACGGTCACAACCCCAACATCGCATCTTGCCGCGCCCGCAGGATCGCGATCTTGGAGTTCGCCGGCACTGACGTATTGGCGCGGGTGATCAGATCGCCCTTCTTGATCGGCGCGGTCACCTTGGCCCCGGTCAGCAATCCGCAGGGAATAGCCCCGGCACTGCGTGCCTCGGGGACGGTCATGATCCAGGCGCGGTAGCAGTATTCGCCGATCTGGTCGAGCGTTTCGCCCACGGCCATGTCTTTCTTCGCCAAGGCGCAAACCTCGGCCACCGGGCGGGCCATCGGCACCATATCGGCCTTGCCGTACAGAACCACGCGGGCGCAGGTCAGCGGCACTTCCAGCGAGGTCAAATGGTAAGGCCGGAAGAAGGTGAAATAGGGGCCTTCCCCCATCTTCAGGTCTTCCATGCGTTCGCGGATGCGCGGGTGATCCATCTCGGCCACAACGAACACGCCGGGGGCAACGCCCTTGCCGATGGTATAATCCACCCGGCCTTCGCCGGAGGACAGAACGCCACCTGCTGAAGTCGGGACCAGCACCTTGTTCAGCTCGTCACGCGAACATGCCGGGCCGTGCATGCCGGGGCGGTCGGGGATCAGCCCCGTCGCATTGGCGATGGCGGTCATTTCCACCATCGTCTTCGAGCCATCGACAAACTCGACCAGCATGCGCGGGTTCATGTGACGGCGGACGGCTTCTTCGGTGTAGGTGTCGGGCGTTGCGTCAAAGTTCAGCGGGTTGTTCTTGCCTTTGCCGGCGCTGATGATGCGGTGGCCCATGGCCGAGACGAACTCGATCAGCTCCATGCAGGACGACGGTTCATCCCCCGCCCCCAGCGAATAGATCACACCCAGGCGTTCGGCTTCGGATCGCAGATAGGCCCCGATGGTCACGTCGGCTTCGACGTTCATCATCACCAGATGCTTGCCACGCTCCATCGCCGCCAAGCCGATTTCGGCCCCAACCGACGGAATGCCGGTGGCGTCGATCACCACGTCGATCAGGCCCGATTCCAGCAGAGTCTCGACCTTTTGTGTCGTGGCGATGCGACCGGATTCGATGGCAGCGTTCAGCGCATCGGTGGTGTCGGTTGCAACAGCGCGGTCGGGGTCGCCATAAGCAATCGTCACCGACCGACCTGCCGCTTGCGGGTTCAACTCGCTGATGGCACCGATTTCGATGCCGCGCATATGGGCGACGCGGCTGACGATGTCGGTGCCCATCTCACCGGCACCGACCAGACCGATTCTGACCGGCTTGCCGGTTTCAGCGCGCGCGGCTAGATCCTTGGCAAGCCCCGTCAGGGCGACATTCGTGGGCATTGCAGTTCTCCATCTAAGCTGTTGTCGCAAGATAGTTGAACATTTGGGTTTTTGTCAACGCAAAGTTCACGCCGGAATGCAACATGGATCGCCTGATTACGATGTTGACAGAAGGCAATATCTGCACATATCATCTCTGAGTGAGGTAAAAGTTCACAACGTGGCGCTTCAAAGATGTCGGATGCCGGGGGCGGTGTCCGACCGGTGTTCTACAGCGCGGCGGAGATCCACCTACAATGACGCCAAGGGAGGAATTGAGAATGAATACATCCATGAAGGGCCTGTCGCGCCGGTCGTTCCTGCGCACGACGGGTGCCGCTTTCGGTCTGGCTTCGGTCCCGGCCGGTTTCGCGCTGCCTGCGCTGGCCGGATCGCATCTGCCCGACATCCAGTCGGTGCTCGATAAAATCTCGGTTGAGGGCTATGTGCGCGAGGACTATCGCAAGCTGTACAGCCTCGACAACACTCCGCTGTGGGACCCGGCAAAGGATTGGATCCGCACCGTCGATTGGGAAAAAGTCCGCTCGGAACTGGCTGGAACCACCGTGCGCTTTGCGATCGGCGCGGCTGACCAGGAATCAGCAGCTGTGGCGATTGCCCCGTTCGAAGCCCTGTCCGGCATCAAGGTCGAACTGGTTCCGATCCCGGATGACAGCATCTATGACAAGGCGATTGCCGAGTTCATCTCCGGCAATGCTTCGTTTGACGCGTTGCAGTTCTTCTCGGCCTGGCTGGGTGACTTTGCCGGCCCGGGTTTCCTGGCCCCGCTTGATGACTATGCCGCCAAATGGGCGCTGCCGCTGGATGATTTCCACGACACTTACCGCCTGAACTACGGCTATTTCGGTGGCAAGCTGGTCGGCATTCCGTTCGACTGCGACATCCAGATGGTCCATGTCCGCAATTCGGTCATGGAAAAGGTTCTGGGCGCCCCGGTGGACCGCGTTCTGTCGATCCCGTCTTATGACGAGTTGATCCGCATTTCGGGCGAGGCGAACAAGCTGGGCGGCGGCGTGGCGGGCATCGGCCTGTTGGGCGCGCGCGGTTTCTGGTCGACCTATTCGTGGGAGCACATCGCGGCGCAGGCCGGGATGCAGCTGTTCGACGAAAACTTCGATCCGCTGCTGACCTCGGATGCCTCGATGAAGGGCATGGATACGCTGCTGGCGCTGTCCAAGAATGCCATCGAAGGTGTTGCAGGCGCGGGCTGGGGTGAAAACCGGGCGGCATGGCTGGGCGGTCAGGTTGCCACCAACATCTCCTGGCAGGATTCGGGCACGCAAGCCATGCGCCCAGACCAGTCCAAGATCGTCGGCGACTTCACGACCATCTATGAGCCGCGCATCGCGGGCGGGGTTTGGGCGCCGCCGAACATCGCGGGTTCGACCTCTGTGGTGACGGCAACCAGCCAGAACCCCGAAGGCGCGTTCCTGATGCTGGCCTTCCTGACCACTTCGTCGATCATGGCGATGAACGAAGCCAACGCCAATGGCGTGGCGCCGGGCTACAAGTCGGTTCTGACCAACGAAAAGCTGCGCAGCGTGTCGCAGCCGATGAAGGTCTGGTCCGACAGTCTTGACCACGCCTGGTGCAGCCCGCGTCTGCCCGGCATGTTCGAGATGGAACAGGCGCTTGGCAACGAGATCAACCGCGCGATCACCGGCCAGATCACCGGCAAGGAAGCGCTGGAGAACGGGCAGAAGGCCTGGGCTGCCATCCTGACCAAGAACGGCTTCGGCACCGACAAGGCGCCGGTCAAGTACGCAGACGTCAAGGCCGGCACCTACGTGGGTGCGGGCAAGCCGCTGCCGTTCTGATCTGATGGCTGAAATTGCTCCCTCGGCTGGGACGAGGGGGGTGGTGAAAGCCGCCCCCCTGCGCCGACGCTCGCCCCTGATGCGCGCGGCCTTTCCTTATGGATCTCGCCGAAGTTGTTGTCGGTGCTGGTCTGGTTGGTGCCCAGCACGATGTTGCTGATGACTTCGTTGACCGCAGTGTTGCCGCCGGTGGAGCCTGCGGTCTCCTTGCCGTCGAGCTTGCCCACTGGCTGCGAGGTCTCGGTCACCGAGTAGGTGCCCGCGCGCAGGCCGGCAAAACTGTAGGCGCCGTTGGCGTCGGTG
>JAYUGA010000316.1:0-8146 GCA_043738565.1 Rhodobacterales bacterium | reverse complement strand
GCATCGCCACCCGCTACGACAGATGCCCCATCCTGTTCCTCTCAGCCTGCGCTCTGGCCGCAACCGTCATGTTCTGGTTGTGAGTCCTGACCCTAGGTACGTGCGTCTCAAAATTCAACCTGAAACTGCTGCCTTCGGCTCTGTCCGGGTCAGAAGGGGTTCCGCCAGAACCACCGGCCGCTGCCAGTGCATAGGTGGCCATCGGCTCGCGGACCGACGACATCCCGATGAATGCGCCGACGGCGGATTTCTACCAGCATGCAACGAAGGTTCAGACAAATTGGCGGGAACTGGTCCGGGCGAGGTTTCTAACGAGGTTTCCAACAAGGGCGATCCCGCCGGGCAAGGGTTTGAATCTTCAGCGGCTGCCCGGCGGCAGATGGCCGCAGGCGGCGCTGTACTGGGTCAGAATTCGGGTGACAGCCGAGCGCAGCAGCGCTTTGGCGGTGGGGGCCACGGCGCCTTGCATCACATCGGAACCGGCGGCGCCAAGGTGCTGCGAAATCAGCGGCACTGGGATCGGAATATCGCCAAACTGCGCCAGCAGCGCCGCTACCGCCTGGGCGGCGTCGGGTTCGGTCCAGTAATAGCGGATGCGGTCGGAATAGCTGAAATGGCGCTGAAGCTGCTGGTGCGCCGGGGTGCCGGGATAATAGCTGGCCCAGTGTTTGGGGGCGTTCAGCATCACCCGCTCCATCGCCGCCCGCAGCGTTTCGGGGCGGGGCGGGAACATGAGGTCGGCAATATGGTCCAGACCATACAGCGCCTCGCGCAGGGTGAAGGTCAGGCCTGGGCCGACCTTCAGAATGGCGAAGCCGTCGCGGACCAAGGCGGACAGCGCCTGGGGTGTCTGGTAATCGGTCGAATGTGCCTCGAACACCAGGGGCAGGGTATCGAGTGCCGCCACCAGACTTTGTGCGGCGGCAGGAACGTAAGCCAGCACGTTTTCATTGCGGAATTCAACGCCGGGCTGCACCACCAGCCCGATCACGCGGGCAAAGGCGGCACCGATGCCTTCGCCGGCAAAAGCCGCGCGGTGGATGTCCACGGTGGCCCGCGCGGCGGCGGCGGATGTCACCGCCAGATGCGCCACCGCTTCCAGTGCGCCGCCGGGGATCGGCACTTCGGTGCCGATGACATAGACCAGCGCCGCGCCGGTCGCGTGCTTTTCCGCCACGGCCGCCAGACGGGCGCTGCGGGTGGCGATGGTCGCATCGGGTAGCGGGGAAGGGTCGTCGGCGCAGGGCATGCTGGCATCGAGGTGAATCTTCTTGAACCCCG
This sequence comes from Rhodobacterales bacterium, assembly GCA_043738565.1. Taxonomy (GTDB): domain Bacteria; phylum Pseudomonadota; class Alphaproteobacteria; order Rhodobacterales; family Rhodobacteraceae; genus Stagnihabitans. Next base: position 6,865 of record JAYUGA010000316.1, on the reverse strand, counting down.
CCGCCACATAGTCCGCAACCATGGCGCAGGCCTTGTCCATCGCCGCCGCCGCCGGGAGCATCTTCCACGGGTTCGGCCCCAGATGGTCGCCGCCAAGGATCAGACCCTCCAGATCAAACCCCTCCTTCGCCGCAATCCGCTCCACAAACCGGCGGAAATCGGCGGGCTTCATGCCGGTATAGCCGCCCTCATGGTTCACCTAATTGCAGGTCGCCTCGATCAGCACCGCCTTGCCCTCGGCCTTGCCCAAGGCCAGCGCCGCGCCGATCACCTCAGGGTGAGCCGAACAAACTGACGTTATTCCAACGCGTTGGCCCTGACGGCGGGCGAGGCCAAGTAAAAGCAGTTGAGATGCGGGCATGGCCACCTCCTTGATCATATCCGATCCTGTTACCCGCAATCTGCAAAATTGCAATCACCAATGATCAAAATTATGATTGACTCTGTATTTGCGTCGGGTCTTCATAAGACCACAAGCAACGGGGCACCCATGAAGATTGATCGCGCCGCCGCCATTCGGCAGCATTTGTATTCCAAAGGCTATTCTTCGGTCGGCGAAATCGCCGAGGCGGTGGGGGCGTCGGAACCGACCGTGCGGCGCGACCTTTTGGCGATGGAGGAGGCGGGGGCGGTGGTGCGCACCCACGGCGGCGCGCGGATTGCCGAGGCGTCGGGGGCCGAGGTGGCGTTTGAAAGCCGCGAGCAGATCAACCTGGCCGCCAAGCGTGCCATCGGTGATGCGGCCTACGACCTGCTGCGCCCCGATATGGCGGTGTTTCTGGATGCGGGCACGACTGTTTTGCAGGTCGCCCGTCGCTTGCGGTTGCATGCGATGCCCTTGCGGGTGTTCACCAACTGCCTGCCGGTGGCGCAGCTTTTGCTGCCGGTGCCAGCGATGACCGTGACCCTTTTGGGCGGCACGCTCAGGCCGCAAAACGCCTCGATGGTCGGGATGCTGGCCGAAGATGCGCTGGGCCGGCTGTGGTTCGACCTGCTGTTTCTGGGCGTCGGGGCGATTTCGGCGGACGGCGAGATTTTCAGTTCCGACGAGCAGGAAGCCCAGATCAACCGCAAGATGCTGACGCGAACCGATGCGCCGGTGGTGATGGCCGATGCCGACAAGTTCGGGCGGCGGCTGACCTTTCAGGTCGCCCCGCTCGAGGCGTCCAGCCATGTGATCACCGAAAGTCGGTTGGAGGCGGGGGCACTGAAACTGTTGCGCGACATTGGCTGCGCCGTGACTTTGGCGGATGCCGCATGATGGGTCGGGTCATGGGTCTGGACAGTGGCGGCACCAAGACCGTGGCCGCAGTGGTCGGCCGGTCCGGCAGCGTGATTGCGCTGACCACTGGTGCCGGGCTGGACCCAACGGCGGGCGACGGCTGGGAGCGGCGGCTGGCCGGTCTGGTCGCCCCGCTTGGCCCGGTGGATGCTGCTGTGCTTGGCCTGCCGTTTCATGGCGAGATGCCAGCGGTTTCCCCCCGGCAAACCGCCGTGGCAAAGGCGCTGCTTGGCCCCGCTACGCTGGTGATGAACGATGTGGCCGTGGCCTTCGAAGGTGCTTTGGCGGGTGACGAGGGCGTTCTGATCCTCGCCGGAACCGGGTCAATGGCTTGGGCGCGGGGGCCGAAAGGCTCCACCCGCAGCGGCGGCTGGGGCGATGCGTTTGGCGACGAAGGGTCTGCCTACTGGATCGGGCGAGAGGCGTTGGCCTTGGTCAACATGCACCTTGATGGCCGCAAATCCTGCAAGGCTTTCGCGGATGGTCTGCTTGCCGCACTTGGCATCGGGCCGCATGACCTGATCGACTGGGCCTATTCCGATGCCACCCCCGGCGCCAAAATCGCCTCCGTTGCCCGCCACGTCTCCAAGCTGGCCGCGCAGGATCCCCATGCCCAAACCCTGCTGACCCGTGTCGCCGCTCACCTGTCTGCCCTTGGCCAAGCCGCCGCCCGCACCAGCGGCGTCACCAATCCCCTGCAATGGAGCTACGCGGGCGGCGTCTTCGACGACATCCATCTGCGCCAGACGGTCGCCGTAGAAATCGGCGCTGACCCCATTCCGCCACGCCTGCCCCCGGTTGGCGGTGCCATCCTCGTCGCCTCCCGCAGGGCCGGCTGGCCGGTGGATGCCGGGTTTACCCAACGCCTGAACGCCTCTCTCACCCAGAAAATCGCCCTGCAACCCCAGAGGCAACCCCATGAACAGGCGCGCTTTTCTGATGACTACCACCGCTTTGCCACTCAGCTTCGGTTTCGCCTCCATCGCCCGCGCGGGTGGTGCTTTTGCCCTGCCGCTGCCGCCGCGGGGCACGCTGAGCAAAGAGCTGACCGACAAATACATCAAGGATACGGGCGGCACTTTGAACATCGAAACTCAGGGCTGGGACGAGATTCACACCAAGATCGTCCCCTCGATGGTCGCCAACACCGCGCCCGCCACCGGGGCGGAGCTGGATTGGAGCTGGGTGGGTCAATTCGGCGCTGCCGGTTGGTATGACGACCTTTCCGCCTTGGTGCCGCCGGATGTGCTGGCCGACATCCCCACTGCCGCCATCTTCACCTGCGACGGCAAGCTGATCGGCGTGCCCTATAACAACGACTTCCGGGTGATGATCTACAACAAGGCGCATCGGGATGCTGCGGGCACAGCGGTGCCGACGACACTGGACGAGCTGCTGGCGGCGGCGCGGGCGGTGAAGGCCAAGGGTGCCTCGGAATTCCCGATCGGCTTGCCGCTGTCGGTGTCGGAAGAGGCGGCGACCGCGTGGTATATGCTGACCAGGGCGTTCGGCGGCGATCTGTTCGATGCCGACTTCAAACCCCTGTTCACCACGCCGGAATCGGCTGGCTTCAAGGCCATGCAGTTCGAAGTCGATGCGCTGAAAGAAGGCCTGATCGACCCGGCCTCCACCAGGCTCAAGGACAACGAGGTGCCGGAACTGTTCAAGGCCGACAAGATCACCTTCGATCTGGCCGGGCAAGCCGGGATTCTGGCCGTCTATACCGATGCCACCAAATCCACCGTCTCCGCCGACGCCCATGCCGCTTTGGTGCCCAACGTCACCGGCAAATCGCGGTCCTTCGGCCTGCCGGAAGCCGTCGGCCTGCCGGTTTCGGCAGAGAACAAGGACCAGCTTGCCACCTATCTGACCTGGATGCTGCAACCCGACGTCATGGTCGCCAACTACAAAGCGCTGGGCGTTCTGCCGACCCGCCTGTCGGTTCTGGCCTCGCTCGGCAAGGATGGCAGCCTGAAGGAGGGCGAGATTTTGGTCGCCCAATCCGCCGTGGCTGAACTGCGGTTCGCGCAAGGCACGCCGGGTTGGTATTCCGAATTCCCGGGTGCCGTGCAAAGCGCGCTGAACGCCGCCGCCAAGGGGCAGATCGACGTGGCCACCGCGATGACGCAAATCGCCGACGCTGCCGCCGCAGCGCAGCAGTAGGGCAGGGACGGGCCATGACATTCGATATGCCGAAGTGGCCCTGCCTCAACCGCGATGCAAGGTTGGGCTTGGTGCTGGCCCTGCCGGTGGTGCTGATCATGGGCGGGCTGGTGTTCGGCCCGCTCCTCTCCAGCCAGTTCGACAGCTTTTTCCGCATCGAGCCGATGAAGCCCGGCCCGCCGTTTGTGGGCGTCAAGAACTACTTCACCGCATTGACCGACCCCACCGTTTTGGCGGCTTGGGCGACGACCGGGGTTTACGTTCTACTGGCCGTGGTGATCGAAACCGGCGGCGGGCTGGCGGCGGCACTGCTGCTCAACAAGATCACCCTCGGGCGGCGCTGGTCGCTGGCGGCGGTGGTGCTGCCGTGGTGCATGCCACCTGTCGTCAACGCAATCATCTGGGGCTGGATTTTCAACCCCAGTTACGGGCTGATGAACGGGCTGTTACAAGGTGTGGGGCTGAAGCAAGGCAACCACGTCTGGTTCAATGACCGGGGCACCGGGCTGGTGCTGGTGTCAGTCGTTCGCGCGTGGCGGATGATGCCGCTGACCGTGATCATCCTGCTGGCCGCCCTGCAATCCATCCCCAAAGAGTTGTACGAGGCGGCCAAGCTGGACGGGGCCACCGCGTTCCAGCGCCTGCGCCAGATCACCTTGCCGCTGATCGCGCCCGGTCTGGCGATCGCCCTGTCGCAATCCACCGTCTTCGCCATCAACCTGTTTGACGAGGCGTGGATTCTGAACGGCGCCGCCACCGACACCCGTTCCATCGGCATCCAGACCTATATCGCCGGTTTCCAGAACCTGAAGCTGTCCTTGGGCATGGCGCTATCGCTGCTGGTCATGGTCGTCTCGCTCGCCGTGTCGGCCATCCATGTCCTGCGGGTCTACCGCGAAACGAGGTTCGAATGACCCGCGCCACCAAACGCCTTATCGGCCATGCGGCGCTGGCCCTTGGTGCGGCGGTTCTGCTGCTGTGGTCCCTTGGCCCGATTTACTGGAGCCTTGTCGCCTCCCTGACCCCGCCCAATGCGCTGGTGTCCGACAACCTGCACCTGTGGCCCATAGCCCCGACATGGGAGCATTACGCCAAGCTGTTTGGTGCCACATCCACCTCGCAAGGCAACGAGGTGCAGTCGGTCTGGCCGCAGTTTTCCAAAGCTTTGGCCAACAGCATCATCACTTTGCTGGCCGCAACCGTGGTCACCATGGCGATTGCGGCGGTCGGTGCCTGGGCCTTCGAGCGGCTGAAATTCCCCGGCCGCGATGTGCTTTTCATCGGAGTCGTGGCCACCCTCGCCGCCCCCGGCTTTACCGTGCTGATCCCGCTGTACCGCCTGAAGATCGCCGCAGGCCCGATCGACACCTACACCGGCGTCACGCTGATCTATGTCTCGGCCTTCCTGCCGTTGGCGCTATGGCTGATGCGGTCGGTTTACCAAGCGATGCCGCTGTCGCTGGAGGAGGCCGCCTGGATCGACGGGGCCAGCAAGTTCTACACCCTGCTGCGCGTCGTTCTGCCCTTGGCGGGGCCGGGACTGGTGGCCTGCGCCATCCTGACATTCCTCAGCGCATGGGGCCAGTTCATGATCCCGCTGGTGTTCTCGCCATCCCTCGCCACCAAACCGCTGACCGTGCTGATCCCCGAATTCGTCACCCGCAACTACGTCGACTACGGGCTGATGAACGCTGCGGGCATCGTGGCGATCCTGCCGCCGATCATCCTCGTTCTCTTCCTCAACCGCTTTTTGGTGCAGGGCCTGATGGCCGGTGCCAGCAAATAACCGCCCGATATAAAACGAAAGTTAGCCCCATGCCGTCGATCACCGAAACCGTCATTCGCAACCAGTTCCCCTATTGGAGCGCTGCCCTGCAACAACCCGTGCCCCTGCTGCAAGCCCGCACGATTGTGCTGACCGGATGCGGCACCTCCTACTACCTCGCCCAATCGCTCGCCTGTGCTTACAACAGCTTTGGCCAGCAGGCGATTGCGGTGCCGGGGGCCGAATGGGCGCGGCGGCCAGAGGCTTATCTGGCCGATTTTGATGACATTCTGGTGGTCGGCCTGTCGCGCTCTGGCACCACAACCGAAACCGTGCAGGCGATCGAGACGAGCCGCATGCAAGGCTGGCCGACCTTTGCGATTTCCTGCGAACCGGATTCAACCATCCTGCGCGCCGCCTTGCGCGAGTTGTACCTGCCGACCGACAAGGCAGAGGGGATCGTGATGTCGACCTCTGCCAGCCTGATGTTGCTGGGCGGCCTGCGTCTGGCCGGGATTGCCGTGCCGGATCAGGTGGTGACTGTCGCGCAAAGTGGCTTGGCGCAGATGGATGCCGGGGTACGCGCCATCATCCAGGGCCGCAGCCATTTCGTCTATCTGGGGGCCGGGGCCAACTACGGCATCGCCACCGAAGGCTGCCTGAAACTGCAAGAGATGAGCATTTCCTACAGTCAGGCCTTTCATCCCCTGGAATACCGCCACGGCCCGATTTCGCTGATTGATGAACGGTCGGTGGTGGTGATCCTGTACTCCGAAGACGCGGCGGAAGAGGCCAAGGTCACCGCCGACCTGCAGGCCAAGGGCGCGAAAGTCATCGGCATCAACGGGCCGGGCGATCTTCGGATTGACCTTGGCGTCAGCGGTCCTGCGGCGGCTTTGGCCGCTTTGCCAGCGCTGCAAATCATGGGGGAACATGTCGCCCTGCTGAAGGGCATCAACTCGGAAACCCCGCGCCACCTGACCAAGGTTGTTGTGCTGAACTAAGGGGCGGCGTCGAAGATCTTCGGCTACGAGGTCGACGGCATCGACTACACAGTGACCCACGGCCTGCCGTTTGCCGCCGAGGCTGTGGGCTTGGCGGGGGAGGTGACGATTGTGGGCCTGTCGCCCGCAACGACTTTGGCCCATTCCACCGGCCCGCAGGATGAGGACAGTTTCATCGGGCGGTTGGATGCGGAGGAGGTGGCTTTGGTGGTTTACGGCGAGGTGACGGCGGAAACCCTAGGCCGCGCCAGCCGGGGCAATGGCTGCATGGTGGAGCATCGCCGGGGCAAGGGGGCGGTGTTCAACGCGGGGTCTTGTGAGTGGGTGGCGGGACTGATCGCCGGGGATGTGGTCGTGGAACGGGTGGCGCGGCGGGTTTTGAGCGGTGTGTGGGGGTAGATATGATGGGCGATACGATCATCATCGGCGTACTATTTCACAGGCAAGATTTTTTCCAAGGGATTGGAAGGAACTGGAAATCCATAGAAAATTTAGAGTTTGCCGGGTACGTGAAGGCGAAAGGCGGGGTGATCTGCGCCCTACGCATTCTTTGCCGGCAAGCGCCACCGGTTCGGGCGAACCGGCGAGGGGGCCTCAAGGGCGAGGGCGAGGGCGAGGGGAGTGAGGCGGATCTGAAAACAGTCCGGGGGA
>JAYUGA010000315.1:0-2956 GCA_043738565.1 Rhodobacterales bacterium | reverse complement strand
CGGTGAAATCGCGGATTTCAGCACGCCCATCAGACCATCGCTCCCATCAACGCGCGTCCGATCAGCATACGGCGGATTTCCGAAGTGCCCGCGCCGATCTCCATCAACTTGGCGTCGCGAAACAGCCGAGAGACCGGGCTGTCGTTCATGAAACCGGCCCCGCCCATCGCCTGCACAGCCTGATGCGCCACGATCATCGCCGCTTCCGAAGCGTACAGGACACAAGCCGCCGCATCCTGCCGCGTCACGGCACCCCGGTCACAGGCACGGGCAACTTCATAGACATAGGCCCGCGCCGAGTTCATCTTGGTATAGATATCTGCAATCTTGCCCTGCATCAGCTGGAAGCTACCGATGCTCTGGCCAAACTGTTTGCGCTGCTCCAGATAGGGCATGATCTCATCGAGGCAGGCGGCCATGATCCCGGTGCCTATCCCGGAAAGGACCACGCGTTCGTAGTCGAGCCCGGACATCAGCACCCCGACGCCACGGCCTTCGTGGCCGAGGATATTGGCAGCGGGCACCTCGGCATTGTCGAAGATCAGTTCGGCGGTGTTCGATCCCCGCATCCCCAACTTGTCAAAATGCGGCGACTGGCTGAAACCGGGCATGGATTTCTCGATCAGAAACGCCGTGATACCTTTGGATCCGACCGCGACATCCGTCTTGGCGTAAACGACCAGGGTTTCCGCCTCGGCACCATTGGTGATCCAGAACTTATTGCCGTTCAGAACGAACCTGTCGCCCCGACGGTCGGCCCGCAGGGTCATCGACACCACGTCAGACCCGGCACCCACCTCGCTCATCGCCAATCCACCGACATGTTCGCCCGAGATCAACTTCGGCAGATACTTTTGCTTCTGCTCTGGCGTACCGTTCAGGTTGATCTGGTTGACGCAAAGGTTGGAATGCGCCCCATAGGACAGCGCGACCGAAGCCGACGCGCGTGCGATTTCCTCCACCGCGACCACATGCGCCAAATAGCCAAGACCCGCTCCGCCGTATTCGTCGGGCACCGTTATGCCCAGCAATCCAAGCTGGCCCATCTCGCGCCACAACGCAACCGGGAACAGATTGGCCCGGTCGAGTGCTGCGGCGATAGGCTTTACCCGATCCTGCGCCCAGCGATGCACCAGTTCGCGCAGCGCATTCACCTCGTCGCCCAGATCGAAACGCATGGAGCCGTGGAACATCGGTTTACCTCTTACTCTGCCGCAGCGCGGATCGGATCATCCTGCAAAAGCTGTGCGCGAAGCGCGTCGCGGCGCTTCATCTGCTGTTCGGCCGCAGCCGCTTTCACCGGGCCATAGCCGCGAACCTCCCACGCGAGCGCCAGCAGTTCCGACAGAAGCGGCACCTTTGCGGGCGTAAAGATCCGCTCTGCAAGATCAATGTCTGCCTCGAACAAGGCAATCAATGCGCGGTCGAGCTTGCGATCCCGGCTGTAGCCGAACGGATCGGCCCAAGTGCCGCGCAGACGCTTCATCCGCGCCAGAACCGGCAAAACCTGCAGGATCCAGCCGCCGAACGCCCGCTTTTTAGGGCGGCCATCCGCAGACCTGCCCGGCATCATCGGTGGCGCCAGATTCACTGCAATGGAAAAACGCCCCTCAAATGCATTATCCAACGCAGTGCGAAATGCCGGGTCAGAATAGAGCCGGGCGACCTCGTATTCATCCTTGTAGGCCAGGACCCGGGCATAACTGATCGCGGCCTGACGCAGCAGCTTCGCCCCCTCGGCCCCAACTGCCGCGCCAAAGCGCAACAGACGCTCAGCATAGCGGTCGGCCAGCCCCGCGTCCTGAAAGGCGGTCAGATGTTGCTTGCGATGCGCAATGATCTGGTGGGTCGACATCTGGTCCAGGGCTGCCGGGCCTTTCGCAGACGCCACGCTTGCCAGGACGGCGGCGCGGTCATCCGCCAATAGCCGCCCCCATTCGAAGGCCGCGATATTCGCTTTGACGGCCACATTGTTCAGTTCGATTGCCGCGAGGATCGAGGCACGTTTGAGCGGCACCAAAGCCTTCTGCCAGGCGTAACCCAGCATGATGATGTTGGCCCCGATCTCGTCGCCGGTCAGCGCCTCGGCCAATGCCGAGAAATCCAGAAAATGATCGCGCCCGCGCACGGTCTTTTCCACCGCGCGTTCGACCGCCGCAGCGCGGAAATCGAAATCGCGGTTCCGAACGAAATCGGATACCGGCGTGACGCTGGTGTTCAGGACGGCGTCGGTCCGGGTGGGGTCGCAAAGGATCACGCTGTCGGTTGATGCCGAAACGACGGAATCCGCCCCCAGAAGCAGGTCGGCCCGCCCGGCGGTGATGCGGGGTGCTGTCGGGGGGTGGCCGGGGTCCGAAATGCGGACGTGGCTCATGACTGCGCCACCCTTCTGCGCCAGACCGGCCATGTCGAGGACCATCGGCACCTTGCCCTCGGCATGGGCCGCCATGCTCAGGACGGCACCGATGGTCAGAACGCCAGTGCCGCCAACGCCGGTGACGACCAGGTTCCAGGTTCGGTCGAACTCTGGCACCCTCGGCTCCCGTAGATCGGTCGTCACAGGCCCAGCCGCCCCGACAGGCTTGCGCAAACTGGCGCCGCGCACCGTCACAAACGCGGGACAGAAGCCTTTCAGGCAGGAATAATCCTTGTTGCACATCGACTGGTTGATGCGCCGTTTGCGGCCCATCTCGGTTTCTTCCGGTTCGATCGCAATGCAATTCGACTGGACCGAGCAATCCCCGCAACCCTCGCAGACTGCCGGATTGATCCACAGCCGCATGTCTGGGTCTTCCATCTTGCCACGCTTGCGGCGGCGGCGTTTTTCTGCGGCACAGGTCTGCTCATAGACGATGACCGTGGTGCCCGGAACCTCGCGCAACTCTTTCATCGTGGCGTCGAGCAGGTCGCGGTGCCGGATTTCCGTGCCCGGTGCCAGATCGGCGAGGCGGTAGAT
>JAYUGA010000314.1:0-8277 GCA_043738565.1 Rhodobacterales bacterium | reverse complement strand
GGCGAGATCCTGCTGACCTCGATGGACCGCGATGGCACCAAGGCCGGGTTCAACCTGCCCTTGACCCGCGCCGTGGTGGATGCGGTGTCGGTTCCGGTCATCGCCTCGGGCGGGGTCGGCACGCTGGACCATCTGGTCGAGGGTGTCACGGTGGGCGGGGCTTCGGCGGTGCTGGCGGCCTCGATCTTCCACTTTGGCAGTTTCACGATTGGTCAGGCCAAGGCGCATATGGCAGCGGCGGGCATTCCGGTGCGGCTGACATGAGCGCGCTGGACCGCCTTGCCGCCACCATTGCGGACCGCAAAGGTGGCGACCCGGAAAGCTCGTGGACCGCCAAGCTGCTGGCCAAGGGGCCGGAGAAATGTGCTGAAAAGTTCGGTGAAGAGGCGGTCGAGGCGATCATCGAAGCGGTCAAGGGCGACAGGGCGCGGCTGACTGCGGAGGCGGCGGATGTGCTCTATCACCTCTTGGTGATGCTGGCGGCGCGGGAGGTGACGCTGGCCGAAGTGCTGGCGGAACTGGAGCGGCGCGAGGGTCAGTCGGGGATCGCGGAGAAGGCGTCGCGCTGATGGCATCCGCCGGGGGTTTCACACCCCCCCGAGCCATTGGTTTCTCGGACCAATGGCGCAACAAATGGCTCACCCGTGGGATATTTGCGCCAATATGTAAGGCTAAATTCCAGATGAATTTCAATGACTTGATTGAAAGCGGGACGATGTTTCCACCTGCCACCTGCCACCTGCCACCTACCCCCCGCCACAGAGCAACTCAGCCGTGGAACAGGAAGTGCAGCACGTCGCCATCTTTCACTTCATAGGTCTTGCCCTCGACCCGGAATTTGCCGACCTCCTTGGCCCCCGCCTCGCCATTGCCCGCGATATAATCGTCATAGGCCACGGTTTCGGCGCGGATGAAGCCCTTTTCAAAATCGCCGTGGATCACGCCTGCGGCCTGCGGGGCCAGAGTGCCCTTGGAGATTGTCCAGGCACGCGCCTCTTTCGGGCCGACGGTGAAATAGGTCTGCAGACCCAACAGCGCGTAACCGGCCTTGATCAGGCGGTCCAGCCCCGCCTCATGCAGGCCCATTTCTTCCAGAAACAGCGCGGCTTCGTCGGCGGGCAACTGGCTGATTTCCTCTTCGATCCGGGCAGAGATCACGACGCAGGCCGCACCTTGCGCCTTGGCCATTGGAGCTACCCGGTCGGACTGGGCGTTGCCAGACGCCGCCTTGGCCTCTTCGACATTGCAGACAAACAGCACCGGCTTGGCGGTCAAGAGCTGCAACAGCCGCCATTGGCGCAGGTCATCCGCAGCCACCTTGACGGTCCGCGCCGGTTTGCCTGCGTTCAGCACCAGCAGCGCCGCCTTGAGCAGGCGATCCTGATCCAGCAAATCCTTGTCGCCGCCCTTGATCCTGCGGGCGAGGCCGGCAATCCGCCGCTCGATGCTTTCCATATCGGCCAGCATCAGTTCGGTCTCGATGGTTTCGGCATCGGCAATTGGGTCGATGCGGCCCTCGACATGGGTGATGTCGCCGTCTTCGAAACAGCGCAACACATGAGCGATGGCATCGCATTCGCGGATGTTGGCGAGGAACTGGTTGCCGAGCCCCTCGCCCGTGGACGCGCCGCGCACCAGCCCGGCGATGTCAACGAAGGTCATCCGGGTCGGGATGATCTGCTTGGAGGCGGCGATGGCAGCCAATTTGTCCAGCCGCGCATCGGGCACCGCCACTTCGCCGACATTGGGTTCAATGGTGCAGAACGGGAAATTGGCGGCCTGTGCGGCGGCGGTGCGGGTCAGTGCGTTGAAAAGCGTCGATTTGCCGACATTCGGCATGCCGACGATACCCATTTTAAAGCCCATGACACCCTCCGAGACTGCCAAGGCGGCATAGGGGCAAGGCCCGGTCGGGTCAAGGGATCAAGGCGCGAAGGCAAGGCAGGCGATCGGCGGCAGATGGGCGCTCAGCAACTGCCAGTCGGCCCCTTCATTGCCCGACACCCACAGCCCGCCGGTGGTGGAGCCCATCGCCAGCCGCTGGCCCGACCCGTCCGCGACCAGCGCGTGGCGGTAGATCAGGTCATAGCTGTCGCCTTGCGGCAGACCATTCGACAGACTGCGGAACGTCGCTCCGCCATCCCCCGTCTCCGTCACCACCAGCCTGGCATCGACCGGTACACGAAACTCATCCTTCTGCGCCGGGGCAAACCACGCCCGGTCGCGGTCCGTGGGATGCGGCGCCACCGCAAAGCCAAAGGCCGAAGGCGTGACCCCCAGACTTTCGCGCCAGTTCATCCCGCCGTCGTCGCTGACGAAAATCCCGCAGTGATGCTGGCACCAGATGCGGTCGGGGTCGCCGGGCGCGGCGGCAATCAGATGGGCGTCCTGCATCGCCGGGTCCAGTTGCTGGCCCGGCGGCATGTAGTCCGCCCGCATCCCACGGCCCCCCAGCACCCAGCTTTCACCGCCATCATGGGTGATCCAGACCCCGCCGACCGACACCCCGATCACGATATGCCGGCTATCGCGCGGATCGACGAGGATCGAATGGATGCCGGCATGGTCATAGCCGCCGCCGACCCATTGGTCGCGCCCCGGCACGTTCCACAAGGCCGCGTTCAGCGCCCAGGTCGCCCCCTTGTCGGTGGATTTGAACAGACCACCTGGCAGGGTTCCGGCCCAGAGCGTGCCGGGCTGATCATTGCCACCGGCGGCAAGGCACCAGATGAACTCCAACGCTGCGGCGTCTGGGGTATCAGATTTCGGATAAGCCGGGGCGGGCAGTTCGACCCAGCTTTGGCCGCGGTCATCCGAGCGGTGGAGTTTGCAGCCGAAATGGCCGTGGTAGAGCGAGACATACAGCGACCCATCGCGCGGATCGTCCAAGACCGCCGTCACCGGCCCGGCGATAAAGGCGGGTTTGCCGCTGGAAACCCAGCCCGCAGCGCCTTCATCATAGCGAAACAGCCCCTTGCGGCTGCCAACCCAAAGCGTCGCCATGCTTCATCCTCCTGACAAGGCTTGCAAAACATAAATCTCCGAACGCGGCCCGACCGGATCGCTGAGCCGCAGCCGATCGCGGATCAGGGTGCCATCCAGATAGATGTTCACATGTTTGCGGACCCGGCCCTGTTCGTCCAGCACGTAGGAACGCAGCAGATCATCGCCCGCAAAGCCCCACGCCAGCACCTCGGCCACCGTGCCACCCTCGGCCATGACCGCAGGTGCCGCGCGATGGCGCACCAGATGCGAGGTGAAGCGGATCGTGGCCATCCAGTCCTCAAATGGCTTTGCAAACTTAGTAAGGCGACTTAGCATGATCTGGCAAAGGAGTCACCCATGCCCACGATGCCCTATCTCCATTTTCAGGGCCAATGCGCCGAAGCGCTGGCTTTTTACAGAACGGTCTTTGGCGGCACCAATCTGCAAACCATGTGCAATGCCGATGGGCCGGAGGCACCGGCGGCATGGCAGGACAGTGCGCGCATCATGCATGGCCAGGTGACGCTGTATGACGGCACGCTGATGGCCTCGGACTATCCGCCGGGGATGGCAGGCGAAGCACAAAAGGGCTTTTCGGTGATGCAGACTGCGCCTGATGTGGCCAGTGCCCGCGCGGCTTTTGACAAGCTGGTGGCGGGGGGCGGCATCATCCAGCCCTTTGCCGCCACCTTCTTCTCTGCCGGTTTCGGCATGGTGCAGGACAAGTTCGGCACCCATTGGATCATCTCTGCGACGCCCTCCAACTGATAGAGACAGCCAAGGATCGACCAAAAAGACCTCCGCATCAGCACCGATACCGCCTCTCGGCGTTTCTGCAACGCGAGCTTTGCCGCACTGGCTGGCAGCAGGTGCTTTGCCGTGCCGATGGAACATCCCGGCGGCGGACTTGGGATGTGGGCTATCGCCGCCACCGCCCGGTGTTCTGGGTTGCGGAGGGGGCGGCGACCCCACCGCAGCACATCGCTTTCACCGCCCGCAACCGGGCCGGGGTCGATGCGTTCTTCGTAGCCGCACTGGCCGCAGGCGGCCGCGACAACGCCCCCCCGTCTTGAGGGCCAAGCCGCCCCGAGGTGCCGCAAATTTCACCCCATTCATTTGCTCCCAAATATCCCACGGGTCGAGCCAGTGTTTCGCCATTGGTCCGAGAACCACTGGCGAGGGGGGGTGTGAAACCCCCGCCAACCGAAGTGCAGCAAAGCTGCGGTTTCAGGTGAACGCATCCCGCGCTACGAGCTTGATTTTCCGCGCCATGCCGTGCAAACCCGCAAAGCTATTGCAGGGATGGGCCGCAGCATGACCAGAATCGATGACACTTTCGCGCGGCTGAAGGCGGCACGGAAAAAAGCCTTTGTCGCCTATATCATGGCCGGTGATCCCGATGTCGCGGCCTCCTTGGCCGTAATGCAGGGGATGCCTGCGGCCGGCGTCGATATCATTGAACTTGGCTTGCCCTTCACCGACCCGATGGCCGATGGCCTGACCATTCAACGCGCCGGGCAGCGGGCGCTGGATGGCGGGATGACTTTGGACCGGACCTTGCAGATGGTCCGCGATTTTCGCAGCAGCGATGCGGTGACGCCGATCGTGCTGATGGGCTATTACAACCCGATCTATTCGCGCGGGGTGGATCTGTTTCTGGTGCAGGCGAAGGAAGCCGGGATTGACGGACTGATCATCGTCGACCTGCCGCCGGAGGAGGATGCCGAACTGTGCCTGCCCGCGCAGGCGGCTGGCCTCAACTTCATCCGGCTGGCCACCCCCACCACCGATGCCAAACGGCTGCCCAAGGTGCTGACCAATACATCGGGGTTCGTCTATTACGTCTCGATCACCGGGATCACCGGGGCTGCTGCGGCGCAAAGCACCGATGTCGGCCCGGAAGTTGCGCGGATCAAAGCCGCCACCGTGCTGCCGGTCATCGTAGGCTTCGGCATCTCCACGCCCGAAGCGGCGCAGTCTATCGCTGCGGTTGCCGATGGCTGCGTTGTGGGGTCGGCCATCGTCAAGCTGATCGGCGAGGGCAAACCTGCGGCAGCGGTTCTGGCCTTCGTCAAGGACCTCGCCGCCGGGGCACACCGGGCCTAAGGTAAGGTGCGTCCTATGGCGCACACTACACCCGAATGACGGAGGACGACGATGACCAAGGACCGGATCGAGGCGTTTTCCGATGGTGTCATCGCCATCATCATCACCATCATGGTGCTGGAGCTGAAAGTGCCCGAGGGGCGCGACTTGGCAATGCTGGCGCCCCTGCTGCCGATCTTCCTGTCCCATGTCCTGTCCTTCGCCAATGTCGGCCTCTACTGGAACAACCATCACCACATGTTCCACGCCGTCAAACATGTCGGCGGCTGGGTGTTGTGGGCCAATCTGCATCGGCTGTTCTGGCTGTCGTTGCTGCCGTTTGCCACCGGCCTGATGGGCGAGAATGACTTCGCCCCGGTGACGGTAGCGATCTATGCCGTGGACCTTGCCATGTGTGCCATCGCCTATACGCTGCCGGTCTTCGCCCTGCCGGTCTTCGCCCTGCTGGCCGAACATGGCGGCAACGGCGATTTCGCCCGCGCCATCGGATCGGACCGCAAGGGCAAGATCTCGCTGGCCTGCTACATCGCGGCCATTCCGCTGACTTTCGTGCAGCCGCGGGTGTCGTTGGCCCTGATTGGCATCGTCGTCGCGATCTGCATCGTGCCCGACCGCCGCTTTTCCCGCGCGGTGGACCACGGCTGACGGATTGCGTCCGTGCCTGACGCTTGGTAAACTGGCCTGACCAATTATTCCGAGGAACCCGCCATGCCCGTGATCACCTGCATCGAAGACCTGCGGCGCATCTACAAGCGGCGGGTGCCGAAGATGTTTTACGATTATGCGGAATCGGGCAGCTATACCGAGCAGACCTTCCGAGAGAACATCACGGATTACCAGAAAATCCGCCTGCGCCAAAGGGTTGCGGTGGATATGACCGGGCGCACCACCGAAAGCACGATGATCGGCCACAAGGTCGCCATGCCGGTGGCCTTGTCGCCGGTCGGCATGACCGGCATGCAATGGGCCGATGGCGAGATCAAGGCGGCGAAAGCGGCCGAGGCGTTTGGGGTGCCGTTCACCCTGTCCACCATGTCGATCTGCTCGATCGAAGACATTGCCGAAAACACCACCGTGCCGTTCTGGTTCCAGCTGTACGTGATGAAGGACGAAGCCTTTGTCGATGCGGTGATCGAGCGGGCGCGCAAGGCGAAATGCTCGGCGCTGGTTCTGACGCTGGATTTGCAAATTCTGGGGCAGCGCCACAAGGATCTGAAAAACGGTTTGTCCGCGCCACCGCGCCTGACGCTGCCGAACATCCTGAACATGATGACCAAGCCGGAATGGTCGCTGGCGATGCTGGGCACCCAACGCCGGACCTTCCGCAACATCGCGGGCCATGCCAAGGGGGTGGACGATCTGTCGTCGCTGATGAGCTGGACCAACAGCCAGTTCGATCCGATGCTCGACTGGAAAAAGGTCGCCCGCATCCGCGACCAATGGGGCGGCAAGCTGATCCTGAAAGGCATCAACGACCCGGACGACGCACGGATCGCGGCGGATTTCGGGGCGGATGCAATCATCGTGTCGAACCACGGCGGGCGGCAGTTGGATGGCGCCCTGTCGTCGATCCGCATGTTGCCTTCCATTCTGCGGGCGGTCGGCGACAAGGTCGAGGTTCATATCGACGGCGGGATACGGTCGGGTCAGGACGTGTTCAAGGCGCTGGCCCTGGGGGCGCATGGCACCTACATCGGGCGGCCGTATATCTATGGGCTGGGCGCGATGGGGCAGGCCGGTGTCACCAAGGCGCTGGAGGTGATCCGCAAGGAGCTGGACATCACCATGGCCCTGACCGGGGTGCAGAAGGCCGCCGAGCTCAGCCGCAGCAACCGCCAGCACATCCTAGTGCCGAAGGATTTCGAGGGCGAGTGGGCGTGAGCGAGGCCAAAACCTTGGAGCGCCTTTCGGACAGACAGCGCAGTTCAGGACAATCCGCGCCGCCCTGATCAAGTCGTCATCGCCTGTCACGCCCCCCCTTAGAAAACCCGCGAGACACCGGGGAATTCCCGCTTCCCATCCCCCTGATTCCCCGCTATAGCCCCGCAGTCGCGCCATGCACCCTTGGAGGATGGCGGATTTATATATGGAGAAGAACCTATGGCACGCGAGATCGCAGATCTTCTGGCCGAGGTACGGACGGGGACAGGCAAGGGGGCCGCTCGTCAAGCTCGTCGTGAGGGCTACGTACCCGGTATCGTCTATGGCGATGGGCAAGACCCGTCGCCGATCAACCTCAACTACAACTACCTGTTGAAGCGCCTGAAAGCCGGCCGCTTCCTGCAGACCCTGTTCAACCTCAAGGTTGAAGGTCAGGCGGATACCCATGTGATCTGCCGCGCCGTGCAGCGCGACGTGGTCAAGGACCAGCCGACCCATGTGGACTTCATGCGCCTGCATGACGAAAGCCGCATCGTGTTGCACATCCACGTGACCTTCGTGGGCCACGAAGCCTCGCCCGGCCTGAAAAAAGGCGGCACGCTGACCGTGGTGCGCAATGAAGTCGAGCTGGAAGTGCTGGCAGGCGACATCCCGGACCATGTGACGGTCGATCTGGCCGGCAAGGAAATCGGCGACGTCATCCACATTCAGGACGTGATCCTGCCCGAAGGCTCCAAGCCGACCACGGCGCGGAACTTTGTCATCGCCAACGTCAGCGCTCCTGCCGGCTTTGTCGAAGAAGTTGTGGTGGCGGTCCCGGCGGTCTGATCTTCGGATTTGACGCAGGACAAAGGCGGTGGGGAAACTCATCGCCTTTTTGCTTGCGCGGGCGGGGGTTCGATACCACTTTCGCAGCAACGGTGCAGGTGCGCCTTGGGAGGTTGCATGAAACTGTTTGTCGGCCTTGGCAATCCCGGTGCGGAATATGCGGGCCATCGCCACAACATCGGCTACATGGCGGTGGACCGGATCGCCGCCGACCACGGCTTTGCCCCGTGGAAGCGCGATTTCCGGGGCCGGGTCGGCGAGGGGCGGCTGGGGGCCGAAAAGGTCGTGCTCTTGAAGCCCGAGACGTTCATGAACGCCAGCGGGGATTCGGTGCAATCCGTGATGGCGTTTTACAAGCTGGAGCCGGGGGACATCACCGTGTTCCATGACGAGCTGGACCTTGCCCCCGGCAAGCTGCGGGTCAAGCTGACCGGCGGTCATGCCGGGCACAACGGCTTGCGCTCGATCCACGGCCAT